>JBDLWE010000117.1:0-24376 GCA_039804445.1 Bacteroidota bacterium
GCAACCTGGCATTGACAAAGTTGATGCAGCACAAGCTTGGAAAGACATGATGGGCAACGGCGTAAACAGCTATACCAACGACGTGATTTTAAAAAACGGAACGCTGTTTGTGCAACTTACATCATCGGTTTTGCGTGAAGAATTAAGTTATGGCAAAGACAAAATCATTAAAATTTTGAACGAACATTTGGGTCGTGAAGTGGTTACGAATGTGGTTTTGAAGTAATTTGGAACAATGTTTTTAGAAACGTAATATCTTGACGGATAGCCACGATAAAGGCGGTATCCTTGGGCCCAAATCGACGGTTGCCCACTTTGGGCACAAGATAAAGCCGAAAGCGTGACGATGTTTAAAATGAAGCCAAATCTTGACGCTTCAAATAAAAAAATAATCGTTTAAATGCTGTTTGAGAATTTCGTACTTTTGCAACCTGAAAAAATGGTTTGCTATGAGAACAAAGTCTTTGAAAAAAAATAAAATCAACGTGATTACGCTTGGCTGTTCCAAAAATGTATATGATTCTGAGGTTTTGATGGGGCAACTTCGCGCCAACGGAAAAGAGGTTGTGCATGAGCAAGAAGGCAATATTGTGGTCATTAATACCTGCGGATTTATAGACAATGCAAAGGCAGAATCTGTAAACACTATTCTGGAATATGCCGACAAAAAAGAACGTGGATTGGTTGACAAAGTTTTTGTAACAGGTTGTTTATCTGAAAGATATAGGCCAGATTTAGAAAAAGAAATTCCAAATGTTGACCAATATTTTGGCACGACCGAATTGCCACAACTTTTGAAGGCATTGGGTGCAGATTATAAACATGAACTTCTTGGCGAACGCATCACGACCACCCCAAAAAACTATGCTTACTTGAAAATTGCCGAAGGTTGCGACCGACCATGTAGTTTTTGTGCCATTCCGCTCATGCGCGGCAAACACTTGTCGCAACCGATCGAAAAATTGGTCCAAGAGGCCAAAAATTTGGCTAGAGATGGTGTGAAAGAATTGATTTTGATTGCGCAAGATTTGACATATTATGGTCTTGATTTATACAAAAAACGAAATCTTGGCGAACTGCTAGAAAATTTAGTGAAGGTCGAAGGCATTGAGTGGATTCGGTTGCACTACGCTTTTCCGACTGGCTTTCCGATGGACGTTCTTGAGATTATGAAGTGTGAACCAAAGATTTGTAACTATATTGACATTCCACTGCAACACATTTCGGATTCGGTTTTGAAGTCTATGCGACGTGGCACAACTCGAGAAAAAACCACAAAATTGCTAAAAGAATTTCGGGCAGCCGTTCCAGGAATGGCAATAAGAACCACTTTTATAGTTGGATATCCTGGCGAAACTCAAGAGGATTTTAACGATTTGAAAGATTTTGTGCAAGAAATGAAGTTTGACCGCATGGGTTGCTTTGCTTACTCGCATGAAGAAAATACGCATGCCTACTTGCTTGAAGACGACGTGCCTGATGCGGTCAAAAAAGAACGTGCTGAAGAAATCATGGAACTGCAATCGCAAATTTCGTGGGATTTGAACCAAACCAAAATTGGTCAGGTTTTTAAATGCATTATCGATAGAAAAGAGGGCGCACATTTTGTGGGCAGAACAGAGTTTGATAGTCCTGATGTTGATAATGAGGTTTTGATTGACGCCAAAAAATATTATTTAAAGACGGGCGAATTTGTGAATATAAATATTACCAATGCCACTGAGTTTGATTTATATGGAGAGCCAGTTGAGAATCAAGAAAATAGATAATCGACAATTAAATGATAGACGTTTTAAAATGAAAAAAATTGTAACATTATTTTTATCAATTTTTATCTTTTCTTGTGCCGTTAATCCTTATCGCAAAAGCGAAAAAACATACAACAAACAACTGAAATCGCTGATAAAAACAATTTCTAAAAAAGATACTGTACACGTTGATAACAGATTAGCTTCAAAATTTATTGGAACTACAAACTTCAATTTGCGAAAGCCAAATTTTGTAATCATTCATCACACGGCGCAAGATAGTCTGGCGCAAACCATCAAAACTTTTACGCTCACTCGCACGCAAGTAAGTGCGCATTACATCATTGCCGATGATGGTCGAATCGTTCAAATGTTAAACGACTATATGCGAGCGTGGCATGCAGGCAGTGGTACTTGGAGTAAAAATGCTGATATTAATTCGTGTTCAATTGGTATCGAACTTGACAATAACGGCGTTGAGCCTTTTTCTGAAAATCAAATAAAATCGCTGTTGGCATTGCTCACAAAACTCAAAAAAGACTATAATATTCCTGCCCAAAACTTCATTGGTCATTCAGACATTGCACCTACCCGCAAAAACGATCCGAGTAAAATGTTCCCTTGGAAACTGTTGTCAGAAAAAGGTTTTGGACTATGGCAAAAAGGCGAACTTGTGCCTGCGCCAGCAACTTTTGATGCCGAAATCGGACTAAAACTTATAGGCTACGACACCAAAAATCGTGAAGCCGCAATCCAGGCTTTTAAACTGCATTTTAATCAAAATCAAATAGATGGCATATTAGATCAGCCTGCTATCGATTTGATTTATAATATTTATTTGCAAAGTCTGTAATTTATTTAATCGATTAGAAATCGTAAATCATTTTCTGTGCCTATTTCCAGCTGCCTTTCCAAAAAAGTGATTGTTAGGCAAAGTTTTGTTAGGTTTTCAAGGAACTTCCGTTGGTCGTTCTTGAAAACCTACAAAACTAAATTGCCTAACAACCACTTGTTTTTCCCTTGCATCTGGGGCATTGGGCTAACGTATCAAAAGGTTTTTAAATAATTTCACAAAAACTATTTTGCTACCTCAACTGCTTTCACAATTCCTTTCAAGGTCAAAACTTTAGGCTCATCGATATTTGTCGAAACCGTTACCGATTTGGTAAAAGCACCTACTGCTACCGCATTATAAGTCGCTGTAACAGATCCTGATTGTCCCGACTTTATTGGTGTTTTGGTGTAGTCAGTGGCTGTGCAACCGCAAGAGCCTTGCGCCGACGTAATCAACACATCGGTTTTGCCCGTGTTTTTGAACTCAAAAGTGATTTGTTTTGGTTTGTTTTGAATAATTTCTCCCACATCAATGGTTTCAGATTTCCAAGAAATAGCTGATAAAACCGCAAAAGACATCATCAAAAAAGCAACCGCCACAAAAGAAATTTTAAAAATTTTCATAATAAAAAAATTAGATAGTTAATGTTCAATTAGTAGAACAACACAAATATATTTCAATAAAAACATAAGTGCTGTTAATCAAAATTCAATGATTGTTAATGAGGTGTTAACGGTAAATTTATTCGAAAATAAACTATGTCATTTTGACACTAACAACCCTATGGCAAAACTTTTGCTACGGTAATTGTATGAAATTTAAAAATCCTTTCAAAAATAGTATAGCCATGAACGCAGACGATACCACAATCGATAACGAAACCATTGACCAAAATACCGAAAATCAGGTAGAAACTGCAGTTGACGATTCTTTAGAAACAGAAACAACAGAGCAAACCGAGGCCACTCCAGAGGTAGAACTTTCTGTAGAAGAGAAATTGACAGGCGACTTGGCCTATGAAAAAGATCGCTATATCAGACTTTTTGCCGAATTCGAGAACTATAAACGAAGAACTTCTAAAGAGCGCCTTGAACTTTTCAAGACCGCAAATCAAGAAGTTTTACAAGCCATGCTGCCCGTTATGGACGATTTTGACCGTGCAATTGTTGAGATTTCAAAGTCCGAAGACGACGTGCTTTTGCAAGGCGTAACACTCATTCACGAAAAACTTAAAAACACGCTCGTTTCTAAAGGTCTTGAAGAAGTGACCATAAAAGCAGGTGATATTTTTGATGCCGATTTTGCCGAAGCCATCACACAAATTCAGTCACCATCGCCCAATTTTAAAGGAAAAATAGTAGACGTTATCGAAAAAGGATACAAACTTGGCGATAAAATTATTCGATTCCCAAAGGTTGTAATTGGCAACTAAATTTTGAATTGACAACATATTTTAATTTTGAATAAAATTCAAAAACATGAAAAAAGATTTTTATGAAGTTCTCGGTATTTCAAAAAGTGCCGATGCAGCCGAAATCAAAAAAGCATATCGCAAAAAAGCCATAGAATTTCATCCTGACAAAAACCCGGGTGACAAAGCGGCAGAAGAAAACTTTAAAACCGCAGCCGAGGCCTACGAAGTTTTGAGCGACACGCAGAAGAAAGCAAAATATGATCAGTACGGACATCAAGCCTTTGAGGGCGGCGGCGGTGGTGGTTACGGCGGCGGTTTTGGTGGCGGCATGAATATGGAAGATATTTTTAGTCAGTTTGGTGATATCTTTGGAGGTGGCGGTTTTGGCGGACAACGCGGAGGCGGACAAGTGCGGATGAAAGGAAGCAACCTACGCATCAAAGTAAAGTTGACATTAGAAGAAGTTGTAAACGGCGTCGAGAAAAAAGTAAAAGTAAAACGCAAAGTTCAGGCTGCTGGAGTGTCATACAAAACTTGTTCGACTTGCAACGGACAAGGGCAAGTAATGCGGGTAACCAACACTATTTTGGGTAGAATGCAATCAGCATCGACCTGCCCCACATGTGGCGGATCTGGTCAAATTCTGGATAAAAAACCAGCAAATGCAGATAGTCAAGGCATGGTTCTAGAAGACGAAACCGTATCAATCAAGATTCCTGCAGGAGTTTCAGACGGCATGCAACTAAAGGTTTCAAACAAAGGAAACGACGCCCCTGGTAATTCTGTCCCTGGTGATTTAATTGTGGCCATCGAAGAGTTAGAGCATGAAACCCTAAAACGCGAAGGCGAAAACCTGCACCTAGATTTGTATATCAGTATTGCCGAAGCCGTTCTTGGCGCATCAAAAGACATCGATTCTGTAAACGGAAAAGTGCGCATAAAACTTGAAGAAGGCATACAGTCTGGCAAAATTTTGAGATTAAAAGGCAAAGGAATTCCGTCTGTAAATAGCTACGGAACAGGTGATATGCTGGTTCACATCAACGTTTGGACACCAAAAACATTAAATAAAGATCAACGACAATTTTTTGAAAAAAACCTGGGCGATACAAATTTTGAACCGCATCCTGAGAAATCTGAAAAAAGTTTTTTCGAAAAAGTCAAAGATATGTTTTCGTAATAAATAAACTTTTATTACTTTTGATATGAGTTACTGTTTAATAGTAATTTTTTCATAGCAATTTTTTTCCCATCCTAATGCAAATTAGGGTGGGTTTTGCTTTTATATTATTTATAAAAACATTTATAAAATCAAATCCGTGTTATCTAAAAGGCGATTTTTATCGGTTTTGTTATTTTTGCAATCATAACTTTAAACATACTAATTTCAAAACACACGAATATGATTTTTAGAGAAGCAAGAATTGAAGATATTAAACAAATACAGATTATAAGAAACGCTGTAAAAGAGAATATTTTGTCGGATCCAAGTTTAGTAACAGACCAAGAGTGTCAAGAATTTATAATGTTAAGAGGAAAAGGTTGGGTTTGTGAAATTGAAAATCAAATTATAGGTTTTGCAATTGCAGACTTGAAAGAGAACAATATTTGGGCTTTATTTTTGGATCCAAAATTTGAGAAAAAAGGAATTGGCAAGGAACTTCACAAAATAATGTTAGATTGGTATTTTACAAAAACAGAAAATACTGTTTGGTTAGGAACTGAATTTAACACACGTGCAGAACAATTTTATAGAACGGCAGGCTGGAAAGAAGTCGGTTTGAACGGAACGCAAGAAATTAAATTTGAGATGACTAAAGCCGATTGGCAAAAATTAAATTGAAAAAGGCTTTAGTAAATTCTTATCTAATGTTTCTTAAGCTTATCTTTTTAATGAAAAATGCCCTTTTAATGTGCGTCCGTCTTCAAGAACAAGTGTAAACCAATAATCATCGGCGGGCACATCATGACCCAGAACTTTGCCATCCCAACCTTGGTCGTCACCATTCAAGAGGTGTTTCATAAGTTTACCAAAACGATCGAAAATAAAAACTTCAGACTTTTGATTATAAACGCTTGTAACACCTTTTATTTTCCAAAAATCATTGAATGAATCGCCATTTGGAGTGAAAAACTTCATGATTCCGACGACGGCTATTTCTTGCGAAGCAATTTCACAACCATTTTTATCATTAACATAAATCATGTGCAAACCCGATGTAATGTTTGTGAAAACTCCCGACGATTGAAAAGGACCTTGCGGCTCATCGATACTGTACTCATAACTTCCTGCGCCTGTTGTTGTTACGACCACGGTATTGTTATCATCATTTAAATCGGTGATGACGACATTAGTGATTTTTGCTTTTTCAGAAAAAATAACTTTGTAGGTTCTTGTTCTAAAACAGCCTGTTATTTTGTTTTTTATATCTGTCGAATAAATTCCGCTGGCGGTCACAATGTAAGTATAGTTTGTTTCGCCAGGTAAAATAACTCCATTTTTGAACCATTGATAATTATAGTCGTTTATGTTTCCTGTTGATAATCCAGCATCGATGATTTTTGTGTTTGTGGTGCCATCGCAAAAATAGTCTTCGTCGTAAGGCTTGATTACAGGTAGCTCATTAACTGTGAATTGAATGAATGTCTCAGCTGGGCATGTGGTATTTAATGGGTTTGTCAAAACTGCCTTTATTTGTTGTGTTGCCGTAAAAAACGGATTTGGTAAAGGCGTTAGAGCTGAACCATCTGCGGCAAAATAAGTGATTACAAAGTCGTTGGCATTTTGAGTTCCTAGCAGTGTTGCATTAATATTTGTTGTGTTGAAACTGTATTTAACTACATTATCGTCAAATATTAGATCGCACTCAGGTGCAATTACTACAGGGTTTGCTATCGGTTTTTTATCGACTGTAAATTGAATCGAAGTTTCGTCAAAACAGCGCCCTGCAGGGTCGCTACCATTCCGATTTGTTAGGCGCACACGAATAAGTTGGGTTTGAGTTGTGAATGGATTTGGTAAATTATTTGGCGTACTGCTCGAAATTTGATTGTTTGACGAGTCAAAATAACTGACATTTACATTTGAAATCGATTGTCCGTTTAGTACTCCTGCCAAAACAGCCGATGTATCGAAAGCGTGTTGCACAACGGCGTCGTTCGGGTTGTCATCGCACTGTCGAGTAACAGAAACCTGATGGGCGACGGGCAACGCCTCTACATTCAAAACTATTTTGCCATCGCCAAAGCAGTCGTTTGTTAATGTACTTTCAACACGAATATAGACAGTTTGTGCATTTTGAACTACGTTTCTATAATTATATATGCTAATTGGGTCTGCAATGTTTTTGGAAATCGGATTTGTTTCGGCACTAAAATCTGCAAAAGATGGATAGTAACTTATTGAAAAACCGGTTGGTGTTGGCAGAGTAGCAATTACATCATTTTCTACGGTACTAAAATTAAATTTTGAAATACCGTCATAGTCATTTGCTGTAGCGTTGACAAAATCATCGCAAACGGTAAACGCTCTGCTAAATCCAGCAGGAAGTTGTGTGGCAGAGACTACCAAGTTTATTTTAGAAACATTAAAGCAGCCGTTACTGTTGTTTACAATTCTTGCCCAAACCGTGTTTCCAGTTAAACTGTTGTATGCTGTTGGGTTGTCAATTTTAACGGCTGCATTGTCTGTAATTGCTCCTGCTTGCGTTGTAAAATACGTAAAGGTTTGTGATGCGGACTGTGCTGATATTACGTTATTTTTAGCGTTCAAATTAAAATCTGCTACCAAGTCTAAATCTGTATCGCACTGCACGATTGTAACTTGCGATGTTACAACTGGTTTTGTAAGCACAGCAAAGGTTGCAATTGTTGACATTAAATTACAAGCATTTCCATTTTTGGTCAAGAAAACTTGATATTTAAATCCGTTCATTGACGTAGGCACATTGGTAATTAAAAGCGAATTGGTATTTGCGCCAGAATATGGTGCAACATTTGCAACGTTTGTAAAAGTGGCACCACCGTTGGTACTGACCTTCCATTGATAAGAAGTTACAGCATTTGTTGATATACTAAAAATGGTGTTTCCTGTTTCACAACCGCTCGTATCTGCTGGTTGCGTATTGATAATTATTGGAGAGTTCGTTGTATAATTACTTTGCTGCAAAGCCGTCAAAACTGTATAACCGCCATTGCCAGTGACCAAACCATTGGCATTTGTAACAACGGGACTCGTACCCAAGATACCATTAGAATCACTATCGGTGTAAGCGACTTCAAAAACGTCATTACAACCGTCTCCATCTGAATCTAAATCAATAAAATTTTGAAATGTTGTTGTGTTGCTATTTGCAACGTTGTACGTCAAAATATTAGAGTCGGGCGCAGTTTCTAAAGCATTTAATAATCCATTTGCACCAAACGCTGCCAAAGTACCATCTAAAACTCCGTTATTATTAGCATCTGTTGCATTACTGCCACTTTCAATAAGATCATAAATTCCGTCATTATCTGAATCTAAATCTAAATAATTTAAAAAACCGTCACTGTCTGAATCTAGTCCGACTAGGTTTTCGTACGAGTCATTTATTCCGTTTTTATTAGCATCAATAAAAGCAATAATAGCATAACTTGCTCCTAAATTCTCGATAATGTCTGGAATTCCATCATTCTCTGAATCGCAATCATTTTGATCTGCCACACCATCTCCATCAGAATCTTTGGGCAAACAAGTTGCTGTAATTTTAAAGGTTGCTTTATTATTCGCATTATCATCTAAATTTTTATGTGTAAACTCGACAGACTTTATTAAATTTGAAAAAAACTTAAAAGTCCCTGTTCCTGCGTCTAATTTACCAGTACTACTATTGAGTCTAAATCTAATTTGAAACGACGAAAAACTAGTAATGCCACTTTCAAAAATACCATCATAATTTGTGTCAATAAGTAATTGATCATTTGGGTTTAAAACAGTAATCGTATTATTAATAGGCACTTGCAACATGTACTCACCATTATTGTTAAGCAAATCTGATGCTGATGCAGTTGCAGGATATTCTAAAACGATTGAAATTGGTGACTCAAAATTTACGGTTTTTGTAACCAAGTTGTTTTTGCCAGCAATTACCTCTGTAACAAAACTGCCATCAGCTGCTCCTGTAAAAGGCATAGGAACTACCGCAATTGTTGTTGAAACTGCTGTTGTATATGGGTTTAAATAAGTATCAACGGCAATTGTACCGCCTACAACCGACAAATCTACCTTGATATTTCCAAAAGATTCTGCACAATTAGTTATGCCATCATTATCATTATCAAGGTCAACATTATCGTTTGCACCATCATTATCTATATCGCCTGCGCAAGAACTAACCGGAATTTTATCAGACAATAAGGTAATACCACATTGTGATATTTTTGCTTCGACACTATAAAAACCTGGTACAAGCGGTGTAAATTGATTGTTAGTTGCTAATGCAATGATTGCGCCATCTTGAAACCATTGAAAAGTATCGAATGAACTTAGTGAATTAACAGCCAATTTTACGTTTGGAATGCAATTGCTTGACGTTAAGTTGATTGGCGCAAATGACACTTCTGGTTTAAAAGTAAATCCAGAATAATAGCCACCGTAGGTTGCTGCACCACTTGACCCAAAATAAGATAAGTAAACTTGTTTTGACGAAAAAACAGACACGTTGCCAGACAATCCTGTTATTCTATAGGTAACAAAATTTGGATTTCCAGTGACCTCAAATGGCCCTGCAAGTGGGTTTGGTAAATTAGCAGCGGTATAGTTTGTACCATCAATAATAAAGTTTAGTGTTGCACCAACTTCTGTAACCAAACAAACAGTACCAGTAAAACCATTATTGTTGCCAACTTGACCTATAAACGGAATATTATTTATGACTTTTGGTGTTTCGCAACTTAATGGCGGTAAGAAGGTCATATTCTGATTGGCTTGGCTTGTTGTACCACCAATGCCTTGATAAGCAAAAACATTTTCTGAAGTTCTGATATACAAATTTGTACTCGACCCATAATCAGTTCCTGAAAGTGCCAAATACTGACCTGCCGCTAGCGTCGCTATTGGCGTGGGACTGCCGTTCACAAAAACGTCTGTATTATTAATATTTGCAACAATCAAAGGTCTTTCTGTCACGTCGACACCGTTTCCTTTTACAAAAATATATTCTTTGCCAGTGCGTTCTGCCGAAACAATTTGGTCAAAACCGTAGTCTAAATTACCTGCGTTCGTGCCGTTGCTACCAGCTATTGAACCACAATTTACCGCTATTGGCTTATCTGATGTGATTGACGACCCAATTAGTCCATCTTTATTAGCAGGATTAGGGCCTTGTACCGCATATACATAACTTTGTCCTCTGTTAAGCACAATTCTTGCAGGAGTATTTCCTGCAGCGTCATTATTTACTAACGAAACACCAGGTTTTATATCACCAAAAGTGATTGTAGTATTATTTTCGGTGGCAAGAATAGCTGCAAACGTGTGGTGAACTGCCGTGTAATTGGGTAGTCCAGTATTGATAAAAGCACCTATTCTATATTTTGTACCAAGTGCAGCAAGACCCTTAGACACGAGGCCGCCTGCTTGATAGCCTCCTCCACCAATAACACGGACAGTAACATATATTAAGTCATCGGCCTCTACAATATATCCTTTATTGTTTGATATTACTGAAATCTCACTACCGTTTGCCGTTAAATTTTGGTTTACCGACGTATCATATATATACGGATTGTCGCGAGAAACCGTACCGAAAACAGGAGTTGTACCTAGCTGAGTTATTCTAAAAGCAACCGGCGTGGTGCTTGGACACGAAATATACAGGGCTTGTACCTCTACCTGCTGATTTGGACTAAACGAGATTGGCGGAATATAATGGGTTTTGCTAAATTGTGCAAAACCAAATGAATGAATTGTAATGATGACAGTAAAAATAAATTTTTTCATGTGGTATTAGAATTAATAATCAAATATAAGAAATTTATTCAAACAATAAACATGACGCTAAAAAACCAACTACAAATCGCGCTTTTGCAATAATTTATATGACAAAAACACAAAAATTGCAATCCAACATAAAACAATGGCAACGTCAAGCAAATGCACGTCGTAGTCTTTGAGGTTCTCTACCCCTATTTGTTTTCCAATATTTTGAATTGCATTTAATTTTGTAATTGGTTCTACTATTAAATTTGAAAGTGATTCGAGCGGAAAAAATCGCATTACCGCATCTACATTATCACTTTTATTAAAAAGTTGAAATTTACAAAACCCATAAATAAATTTCTCGATAATATTCCAAAGCACCAAAAAACCAAGTGCAAAAGCCGACCGTTTGATAAGAATACCAACAAACAAACAAAAAGAAAAGTACCCCGTCAGTTTGATAAAGTATGCGGGAATATATTCAAAATCCATAAAAATTACGTCAAAAGCTTTGTAATCAGAAAATGACAACCCTAGAATCAAACTCATTACAGATACAAATATTGTAGAAATTCCTGCAAAAAGCAACACTGTTAAAAATTTTGAAGCAATAAATTCTTTTTTGCTCATGCCATCAATAAGATTTTGCTTTAGTGTTCCGTAGCTATACTCATTTGCCATCATCGAAACTATGATTACCGCCAGAAAAAGTTTAAAAAAATCTGCTATATATGTATTAAAATGCCAAATATACGGAAAATTAAAAATGCCATTTTCTTTAAAATCAAGATGAATAAAACCAATGTCGATTTTGATTGATGCGATAAGTGCAATGAGGCACAACAGCACAAAATAGGCTAATGTCAAGATTCGGCTCGATTTGCTAAGCCATATTTTTTGGAGTTCTATAGAGAGTAATCTTTTCATGATTGAATTTAATGTTATTTTTTTTGATGATAAATTTTGTACAATTCTAAGCACTAGTTAATTCCAAAAATTGCTCTTCAAGGCTATGCTTTCTCTTCACAAGATGATCTACAAAAATATGATTCGACACCAAAAACCGATTCAAATCACTAGCTGCAAAGTCTTTATTTGCATAAAAATAAAGTTTACCCTCAATTTTTTCAATTTTTTCGCAATCCGGATGCGTCACTAAAACGTCGTTGAGCATAAAAAGGTTATCGCTTTGCAGTTCAAAAAAATCGTTTTTGTTGTTCATTCCGTTTACCGTGCCCGAGTACAAAATTTTTCCTTTTTGCAATACCAAAACGTGCGAACACACTTTTTCGACTTCGTCTAGTAGGTGCGAGGCCAACAAAATCGTTGTGCCTTGCGAGGCAATAAGCCTGATAATATCCCGAATTTGATGAATGCCCTGCGGGTCAAGTCCGTTTGTGGGTTCGTCAAGAATCAAAATCTCGGGATCGTTCAAGAGTGCCGATGCAATGGCAAGTCGCTGTTTCATACCCAACGAAAACGTACTAAATTTGCTATCTTTTCTTTCGACAAGACCAACTAGTTGCAGTTTCTCAAGAACTTTTTCGGGTTTAATGTTTTTTATTTTGCAAACCAATTTCAGGTTTTGCTCGGCAGTCATGTACGGATAAAAATTTGGACGCTCGATTATTGCGCCAACTTTTTTCAAGGCATCATGGGTTTGCAAATCGCCACCAAACCAGCTGTAGCTGCCAGAGGTTCGGTTCATGACATTCAAGACAATACCTAAGGTTGTAGATTTACCTGAGCCATTTGGACCCAAAATTCCGTAAACATTGCCACGTTCTATAGATAGCGAAACATTGTTTACGGCATGAATATAGCCATACCGTTTATGAAGATTGTCGATTGATAAAATTTTTTCCATGATATTGATGATTGGATTTTTATGTTTGACGAATAACATTTACTTTCGTTACTAAATCTTAGATTACAAACTTCTAAAATCATTTCAGATGAAAAAAATTTTCGTATCAAGTATTGCTCTAGGCTGTATTGTTTATACAATTTCCAATACTTTTGGATTGTTTAAACTTGATTTTTATTCGATACCAAATGAACCAATTAGCTATGTTTATGGATATCATATTGGTTCCGTCCTTGCTAAAATTTACAAAATAGTTATTGCCTGTTTTATTTTTGACCAATGTCTGCGCTGGTTTAAAGATGAAGAATTGCAAAGAAGCTAGATTTTATCTCCAAAATAAAAATCCAACAATTCATTCGCGGCTTCAAAAGGCGATTTTTCGTTTTTTGATATGAGTTCAGAATTTTCTAAAATCATTTTTTTTATATTTTTATTATCATAAAAATGCGATTTCAGTCTGTCGTTTATGGTTTCCATCATCCAAAAAAGATTTTGTGAGGTACGATTTTCCTGAAAAAAATTGTTTTCTGAAGTAAGTTCAAAATAGTCTGAAATTATTTTCCACACCGCATCAATTCCCGTGTTTTCGATTGCGCTGCAGGTTGCCACCCGTGGAATCCAACCCGATTTTTTTTCAGAAAATAAGTGTAACGCTCGGCCAAATTCGGTTTTTGCTAGGTTGGCTTTCGTAACATTATCGCCGTCGGCTTTGTTAATCACCACGGCATCTGCCATTTCCATTATGCCACGCTTTATACCTTGCAAACCGTCGCCTGCTCCCGAAATTTTGAGCAACAAAAAAAAATCGACCATGCTGTGTACCGCAGTTTCTGATTGGCCAACGCCCACGGTTTCTATCAAAACCACGTCATAGCCCGCCGCTTCGCAAAGCACAATGGTTTCGCGAGTTTTTCGGGCAACACCGCCAAGGGTTTCGCCAGATGCTGTGGGGCGTATAAAAGCGTTAGGGTTGTTTACCAATTGTTCCATGCGGGTTTTGTCGCCCAAAATACTGCCGTGACTTATGGTGCTGCTTGGGTCGACTGCCAAGACCGCTACTTTTTTGCCAAGCGATGTGAGGTGTAAGCCAAATGCTTCTATAAATGTGCTTTTGCCCACGCCAGGAACGCCCGTAATGCCTATTCTTATTGATTTATTGGCGTGCGGCAAACATTTGTTTACTATTTCGGTAGCGTTTTTTTGATGGTCTACGTTGTTACTTTCTATGATGGTTATGGCGCGGCTCAAGGCAGTTTTGTTGCCAGTTATAATTCCTGATATCAAGTCAGCAATAGAGGGTTTTTGATTTCTGAAGTTTTGAATTTTGGCAATAGCAGCTATGCTCACAATGTTGGGTTGCAAGATTCCTGCGTTTTCTGAAAGTGCCGATTTTTTGGGTGTTGCCACGAATTCACAAGTTGTTTAAAATTACTTTTTAACGCAAATTCGCAAATTTCTACTATTGATTTAAAATGCCACGAATGCACGAATTATCAGTACAATATTACAATTATATACAAACATTATCAAATCATAAACCACAATCATTGTCAAGTTTATGCACCACCCATGCCTGTCGCTAGCCCAGGTGCAAACGGCATCCTGTCATTGCGCAACAGCAGCAATGACAGATAAAGTGAACGACGGGAAACCAAGTTGATAAATGATCAATGATTGGCTTCTGAAAATCATGAATTTTTTTAAAAAAATTACGTTCACCTCCGCTACTTTGTGCCTTTGTACCAAAAAGAAATTAAATTTTGTATAAGTATAAAAAGAAAGCAACTTGCCGCAAAAAACATTTCGGTTTTCAAACAAAAATGGTACATTTGTACGTCAAAATACAAAGTAATGTCACAAGAAATCGAAAAAATAAAATGTTTGATAATAGGCTCGGGGCCAGCAGGATACACAGCTGCAATTTACGCCGCTAGAGCCAATATGAACCCCGTTTTGTATCAAGGAACGCAGCCCGGCGGCCAACTTACGACCACCAACGAGGTCGAAAATTGGCCTGGAAACCCAGAAGGAATTACGGGGCCAGAAATGATGGTACAAATCATGGAGCAAACCAAACGGTTTGGCACCGATGTGCGCGATGGTTGGGCAACGCGCGTAGATTTTTCTGGCGATGTGCACAAGGTTTGGATCAACGATGAGAAAGAATTGCATTGCGAAACCGTGATTATTTCGACGGGTGCATCGGCTAAATATCTGGGACTACCGTCAGAGCAACACTATTTGCAAATTGGCGGTGGCGTGTCTGCCTGTGCCGTTTGCGACGGTTTTTTCTACAGAAATCAAGATGTTGTGATTGTTGGCGCAGGCGATTCGGCTTGCGAAGAAGCACATTACTTGAGCAAACTTTGCAAAAAAGTAACAATGCTTGTTCGGTCAGAAAAGTTTAGAGCCTCGAAAATAATGGAGGCTCGCGTTCGCAAAACCGAAAATATTACGATTCTAATGAATCACGACACCGTAGAGGTTTTGGGCGATGGTGCAGGCGTGACGGGCGTTTTGGCACACAACAAAACAGACAATAGCAAATTTGAAATTCAGGCAACAGGATTTTTTGTGGCAATTGGTCACAAACCAAACACAGACATTTTTAAAGACTATTTGAATCTTGACGAAACGGGTTATATCATCAATACGGCAGGCACTGCAAAAACCAATATCGATGGCGTTTTTGTGGCTGGCGATGCCGCCGATCATGTTTATCGTCAGGCAATTACGGCCGCCGGAACGGGTTGCATGGCTGCGCTAGATGCCGAAAGATATTTGGCTAGTAAAGAATAAGTTTTAAAGGTTTAAAAAATTTAAAAAAATTAAAGGTTTAGAATGTTGCTTAAAGCTTACTGCCTAAAGCCTTCAGCCCAAAGCGAAAAATAAATGTTAATAATAGGAATTGCAGGCGGTACAGGATCAGGAAAAACAACGGTTGTTCATCAAATCATGAATGAATTGCCCGATGCCGAAGTGGGCATTATTTCGCAGGATTCGTACTACAAAGAAAACAAAAACTTGGCCTACGAAGAGCGGGCGCTCATAAATTTTGACCATCCGCGTGCCATAGATTTCGAGCTTTTGGTCACGCAACTCAAGGCCCTCAAGGCAGGCGAGAGCGTGGACCAGCCCGTATATTCGTTTGTGACGCACAACCGCACCCACGACACCGTGCACACGCACCCACGAAAAGTCATGATTGTCGAAGGAATTTTGATATTAGCAAACCCCGAATTGCGCGAGCTTTTTGACATAAAAATCTATGTTCACGCCGATTCTGACGAGCGACTAATTCGCCGTCTAAAACGTGACATAGCCGAACGAGGCCGAGATATGGAAGAAGTTTTGAACAGATATCAAACCACCTTAAAGCCTATGCATCAACAGTTTATAGAGCCTACCAAAGCCTTTGCAGACATTATAATTCCCAACGACAAATATAATACCGTAGCCATAGACGTGGTGCGAGCCGTGATTAATCAACGAATTTTATAAATTTTTTGAAGCCACTTCCCGTTATTCGCTTCAACGCCTTGTCAAAAACCCTAATTTGCTAAGGCCAAAAAAGAGCTTCCGTTGGTCGCTTTTTTTGACCAAGCAAATTTAGTGTTTTTGACTGCGGGGTTTTCGCTGCTACCGGGGCTAAAGGCGTAAATTTCAAAAAGAAATTATATAAAAAAATGAAAAACTTCCTTCCAGAAAATTTACAAAAACCAACAATAAAATGGTTGACCAACAAGTATGTGTTGATATTTTTGTTTTTTGTGGTGTGGATGCTTTTTCTCGACAACTATTCCTACATCGAGCATCGAGTTTTGAACAAGCAGATCGATGAGCTCGAGACCAACCGTGACTACTATAAACAAGAAATAACCGAAGATCAAAAAAAAATAAAAGCACTTCAAAATCCCGAAAACATAGAAAAACTAGCACGCGAAAAATATTTTATGAAAAAAGATTCCGAAGATATTTATATCATCGAGTTTGAGGGCGACACCATTAAACAGCAACCGTAAACCATCGTTTTTTTATATGAAAAATCTATTCAACGATTTTGATAATGTTTCGTCAAAACAATGGAAACAGCAATTGCAGTTTGAGCTAAAGGGCAAAGATTATAACGAAACTTTAGTTTGGCACTCGCCCGAAGACATAAAGGTAAAACCATTTTATCACGCCGACGAAAACATCGAAAACGCTGCAATAAATACTAAATGTGGTGATTTCAAAATTTGCCAAAACATTTTTGTTTTTGATGTTCAAAAATCTATCGAACGAACCAACGATGCCATCAGTCGGGGTGCAACTACTATTAGGTTTTCGATCGAAAGCCCCAGAATTGACATTGAACGATTATTGTTAGAAACTACATTAGAAAATATTTCAGTTTATTTTAATTTGGGTTTTATCGAAAAAAATTTTATCAACAAAATTTCTGAAATCGCAACGTCAAACAATCTTAACGTTCAATTAAATTTAGACCCAATCGGATATTTTGTAAAAAATGGCAATTGGCAAAAAACGGACAAAAGCAATGTTTTTGAAACATTAAAAAACATCGAATCAAAAAACATGGGACTAGCCATCAACATGGGTCTGTACCAAAATGCTGGTGCCAACATCGTCCAAGAACTAGCATTTGCGATGGCTCATGCAACCGAATATTTTGAGAATTTTACAAACCTTCAAAATCAATTTGTTTTTGAGGTTGCAATAGGAGGAAACTACTTTTTTGACATAGCCAAACTTCGTGCCTTACGTGTTTTGTTCAAAACTATTGCGGCAGCATACAATCATAATTTAGAATGTCAGATTCTTGCAACACCTACAAAACGCAATAAAACCATTTATGATTATAACACCAATTTAATAAGAACAACCTCAGAATGTATGTCGGCAGTTTTGGGTGGTGCCAATGTGATTGCCAACTTGCCATATGACAGTTTGTACCACAAAGACAACGAGTTTGGCGACCGAATTGCACGAAACCAATTGTTAATTTTGCAAAACGAAGCCTATTTTGACAAAGTCAATAACCCGAGCGATGGCAGTTATTATATCGAGAGTTTGACCAATCAACTGGCAGAAAAAGCGTTGACTTTATTTAAAGAAATAGAAGCAGCTGGTGGATGTTTAAAATCGTTGCACGACGGAAAAATTCAACAAAAAATTGCAGAAAGTCGCACTAAAGAGCAACAACTTTTTGACGAAAACAAGTTGATTATAGTCGGAACAAACAAATTTTTGAATGTCGATGACCGAATGAAAAACGATTTGGAGATTTATCCGTTTTTAAAAAATGGAGACACAAAAACAGTTATTCAGCCAATTTTTGAACAACGACTTGCCGAAAAAAATGAACAACGACGATTGATTGCAGAAGATAAGTTATTGTAGTAATAAAAAAAGGTTTACCAGCCAAAACTCATAAACCTTTTAAACTTTTTTTACATTTGAATTGTAATCGGTAAATTGTAGTAAGCCCTTACGTTTTGACCATCTTTTTTGCCAGGTTGCCATTTGGTTTTCATAGATTTTAAAACCCGAATTGCTTCTTCGCCCATACCATAGTCGGGATTGTTGCGTACTTGAATGTTACTCATTGAGCCATCTTTTTCGACAACAAAAGACACATTTGCTTTGACGGTGTTTTCTAGTTCTTCGGCAGGTTTAAAGTTGGTGGCTACATAGTTTAAGAACACTTTTATACCGCCCGGAAATTCTGGATTTTTGTCGAGTTCGGCACTTGAAACAATTGTATTTCCGAAGTCTTTTATTGCTAGAGTTGGTTCATTGGTAGTTCCAGAAGACTCGGCTCCAATTGGAATATCGGTGCCTGTCGGACTTGTTCCAGCGGTTGAGACGGTCGCAATATCAGTGTTTTGTGGCAGGGCAGCTGTTGCCAATTGTTGATCAAGCACGTTTGGCCGAGACATGTTTTGTTTGTTTGGCTCGGCGACGACGGGTGCAGCGGCAGTTGGATTGTTTTGTTTAGGTTTTTCAGGTTCGGGTTGGATTCTAATGTTAGAAACCTCAATAACAGTTGTTTGTATTGCCGGTGTAAGTTCAATGACCCTTGGCATAAACAAATTGCCAGCAAGGAAAACAGTATAAGCAGAAAGGACAAAAAGAACTGCAATTGAAATGGCTTTGAAGCCAGTCTGACCACTTTCGCGGCGAAGTTGGTAGGCACCATAATTTTTGTTTCGATCTTCAAAAACAAGGTCAATCCATTGGGTTTGGAAAATACTTAATCTGGACATGATAAAATAGTTTAAGGTTAAGTATCAATTTTACATAAGCAGTGGAGACTTTGTATTTAACGAATATTTTTATGAAATTATTATAAAATAATGAAAATATTTACAAAATATTTGCTGTTGTTTTCCGGCTCCCCCAGCGTGAAGGATGGAAATGGAAAGGTACTATCTTGAAATCCTAACTTATTTTCATTTATTTTTTATATTTTTGCTTAACTTATAGAAACCATTTCATTTTCAATAGTGATTTGTTTATCTGGTATAGCCTCAACTTGATTGGGGCTATTTTTTGGTGTTGATTCGCCGTTTAAAATTGAATCTATATTTTTTTGATGTTGGTTTACATTTTGGATATAATTTGGATCATACTCCTGATTTTTCTTCCAAATATGATAAATCAATACCAATAATTTTTTTTGAACTGCCACATAGCTTTTCATTTTAACACCATGCTTTTCGATGGTTCTGTTATATAAATCTACTGCTGGTTTTTCGTTGTGCTTAACTGCTACAAAAGCTGGCATAAACAATGCTCTTCTAATATGTCCATTTCCTTTTTTAGAAATTCTTGTTTTACCTGTGCTGGTTCCCGATTCTCGTTCTACAACATCAAACCCTGCGTAAGAAACCAATTGCTTATAGTTTTTAAATAACTCAAAACCATTTGTTTCGGCCAATATTGTTGTTGCCGTTAGCAATCCAATGCCTTTTATTTTGCAAATATTTGCTACTTTTTGTTTTATATCCTCATCTGAATTGATATGATTTTTTATTAATTTATCAAGTTCCTTGAGTTGTTTATCAAATAATTTGATTGTGTTTTTTTGCTGCGCAACCATCTTTTTACTAATAAACATAGCGTGTTCTAAAGCATGAAGTTGATTGTTAAACACCGTTTTCTGCTCTTGCAAATTTTGATATTGTCTTGTATATTGGCGTAATTCATAAAAAAATTTACCCATCGGTTGCCATAATTCCAAACATTGTTCCGCTCCCATTTTTGACAAACCTCGAGCATCAATTTTATCATTTTTTGACTTTAATCCCAATGAAATCAAATAATGCTTGGCCTTGTTTGGCAAAATTATGGAAGTTTTATATTTTCTTTCAGAAAAATACAATGCGCAATTTTCGTGATAAACCCCTGTAGCTTCCATACAAAGAACCAACTGGATTTCTTTCTCTTTGTGATTTTTAACAATCCACTGTTCCATGTCTTTAAAACCGTTTAAGGTATTTAAAAATGATTTGCTTGACACAACTGTAACTTTTTGACTATTGTCAATTACAGAAATACAAATATCAATTTTCTTACTTGCAATGTCCAATCCAACTGAATACTTCAAATTCATAATTTCTTTGTTTTTTACGATAACAAAATATTGCAAATGCCTTAGCTCATTTTTTATACAACATCTAAACTAAAGTATAGTGTTTAAGTACTTATTGAGGCTTATATGTAATAAAAACAAAGTTGATCTTCCTTTCACATCAATATCATTAAAATGTATCTAGCCCACAGACGATTATGCAACTTTGTTTTGTTATCAATTATTAATATTTCAAAGATACTTATTTCTTAATATTTGTTTCTAAAACAAAGATATGAGCCCACAGTCTCGTCTTTTTTTGACGAGACGAGGACTTGAAATGGACAGCCTGACGATTTTCAAGCAAAGTCGCCCTTGACGTGTTGTTTATTGCGACTTTGCTTGAAAATGGGCACGCCCAAATTGTTGATAAAAAAATAATTTTATAATTCAATTTAAGTTATTTTTGCCATAAAAAAAGTGCAACCCGTTCTATTAATTACGCCGCCTTTTACGCAGCTTAACACCCCCTACCCTGGTACTGCGTATCTGAAAGGTTTTTTAAATACCAAAAATATTGATAGTGCCCAAATGGATTTGGGCATCGAAACTATTTTGCAACTTTTTTCGGAATCTGGTTTGCAGCATTTGGTTTTTGACAACAAAATAGACTGTAAATCAGATAATTGCAAACGAATATTTGCGTTATGGGATATTTATGTTTCGACGATTGATTCTGTTATAAATTTTTTGCAAGGCAAGAACCCTACCTTGGCGATTCAAATTGCGCAAGACAGTTTTTTGCCCGAGGCAAGCCGTTTTCAAAATCTTGACGACATAGATTTTGTTTTTGGCACAATGGGTGTTCAAGACAAAGCTAAACATTTGGCAACGTTGTATTTAGAGGATATTTCTGATTTTATAATTGAGTGTATTGACCCAAATTTTGGGTTTTCTAGGTATGCAGAAAGGCTGGGGCGAAGTGCCAATAGTTTTGACGAATTATATGGCGCTTTGGCAAATGAACCTACTGCTATAGACAAAATTGCGCTGGGTATTTTGCATGAAAAAATTACTGAATCGAATCCCGATTTGGTTTGTTTTTCGGTGCCGTTTCCTGGTAATTTGTATAGTGCTTTTAGGTGCGCAAAACACATAAAACAACATTTTCCTGCAATTAAAATCGAAATGGGTGGCGGTTTTCCAAATACAGAGTTGCGGTCGTTGTCTGATATTCGGGTTTTTGAGTTTTTTGATTTTATAATGCTTGACGATGGTGAACGTCCGCTCGAATTGTTGATAAACCATGTTCGGGAATCAAAATCAAATATTTTAATTGAAGCAAAAAGAACATTTTTTTGTGACGGCAAGCAGGTTGTTTATTTGAATAATTCTGAAAAATCTGATTACAAACAATCGCAAGTGGGTACACCAGACTATGATGGTTTGCCTCTTGAAAACTATGTTTCGGTTATTGAAATCATGAACCCGATGCACAAAATGTGGTCTGACGGCAGATGGAACAAACTGACGATGGCGCATGGTTGTTATTGGGGCAAATGCACTTTTTGTGATATTTCATTAGACTATATCAAACTTTATGAGCCTGTTGCTGCCAGTTTGATTGTTGATAGAATGCAGGACATGATTCTGAAAACAGGCGAAACTGGGTTTCATTTTGTTGATGAAGCAGCACCACCCGCATTGATGCGCGAAGTAGCGCTTGAAATTTTGCGCAGAAAATTGGTTGTAAGTTGGTGGACGAACATCAGATTTGAAAAAAGCTTTACGGACGGACTTTGCAAATTGCTCAAAGCATCGGGCTGCATTGCGGTTTCGGGCGGTCTTGAAGTGGCCTCTGAAAGACTTTTGAAACTTATTGACAAAGGCGTAACGGTAGAACAGGTGGCGGCTGTAACCAACAATTTTACAAACTCGGGCATTATGGTTCATGCCTATTTGATGTATGGGTATCCGACACAAACAATTCAAGAAACGGTTGATAGTCTTGAGATGGTGCGTCAACTTTTTGAAGCAAATGTTTTGCAATCTGCATTTTGGCACCAGTTTGCGATGACGGCTCATAGTCCAGTTGGCATAAATCCGGGTAGTTTTGGGGTGATGCCAATTGTTGAAAAAACAAATTTTAAAGATAAAATTTTTGCGATAAACGATGTTGCTTTTACAGACAAAACTGGCATTGACCATGACAAATTTAGTTTCGGGCTCAAAAAATCTTTATATAATTTTATGCACGGGCAATGCCTCGATTATGATTTGCAAGATTGGTTTGATTTTAAAATTCCGAAAACAACTATCAAAAAAAACTTTGTAGAAGACGCTTTGCGAAACAACACTTCATTTGAAATAAACTTGAATCAAAAAGTAGTTTGGCTGGGTACAAAACCACTAATCAATAAGATTAATAAAACCAAAAAAAACCATAAATTTGAAGTTTTTGAAATGACTTTTCATAATAAACATGATAGTTTTACCGTAAAATTATCATTAGAAGTAGGTGTTTGGTTATCAGATATTTTACACGAAATTTCTATTTATTCAAAAAAAATTAATACAATCTCTGATTTGAAAATTAGTTTTGAAAACCAATTTGCAGATTTTGAACTATTTTGGTTTTCAAAAGAAATTCAACTTTTAAAAAATACAGATTTACTAGTTTTTTGATAACTAGCTTTTAGAAATTACCGCCGTTTTTGTGCTTTTATTTTTAGTTTTTCGTATTTGTCAAGTTGCTCTTTTGATAGTACCTTAGCAATTCTTTTGTCGGTGTTGTTGCGGATCTCGGTCATTTTGAGTTCTTTCATTTCGTCAGAAATTTTGGAATCTAAAATACTTTTAAGTGTAAGCTCGCCGTCTTGAAACGCTTGTTTGATCACTGCTTTTTGAAACGCATCGAGCGTTAAATCTTTCTCGAGCCTGTCTACAGTGACTTGAACAACGTCAATTTTTTCGACTTTCTGCTCGCCCTGCGGAATTTGCATGCTGCCGTTGCCCATGCCACGACCCATGCCACCACCGCCCATTCCCATGCCACCACCATTCATGCCCATGCCGCCACCGTTCATGCCCCCGCCTTGCATGCCACCCATACCCATTTGTGCAAAACTAAAAGTTACTGAAAGTAGTAAAATGAATGTTAAAAAAAGTTTTGAAATAATTTTCATGACCGTTATTTTTTGTAAAAATATTAATTTTTTTGATTAAAACGAAATCCTATTCCGTGCAAATTTTCAATAGACAATGATTTGTCTTCTAATAAAATTTTTCTAAGTCGTGACACAAATACATCTAGGCTTCTGCCTAAAAAATAATCGTCACTCCCCCACAATTGAATCAAAATCTGTTCCCTTTTTAAAACTAAATTTTTGTTTTTTACAAAAAACTGCAAAAGTGCTGATTCTCGTTGGGTTAATTTTGTGTTACTGCTTGTTGTTGAAATCAAATAATTATCGACGTCAAAATCAAAAACGCCTATTTTAATGATATGAACATTTTGAATTTGTTGCTTTTGAGACCTTCTTATAAAAACTTCTATTTTAAGTACCAACTCATCCATAGAAAACGGTTTGACCAAGTAGTCGTCTGCACCAATTTTGAAGGCTTTGATGCGATCTTCTTTAAGGGTTTTTGCAGATAAAAATAAGATTGGGATATTAGAATCAACAGATCTTATTGCTGTTGCCAACTCAAAACCATCAATATTTGGCATCATAACATCTAAAATACAAATATCGAATTTGTCATTTAAAAAAACCGACAAACACATATTACCGTTATTGCAATGAATTATGTCAAAACCAAAATCTTCGAGGCTCTCTTTGGTCAAAAAAGCCAAAGTTTGGTCGTCTTCTGTATAAAATATTTTGTGTTTAGACATTATGATCTGGCATTATGATCTTAAAAATACTTCCGTTTGGCACATTATCTTCTACCGTAATTGTCCATTTATGCGCATTG
>JBDLWE010000118.1:0-8418 GCA_039804445.1 Bacteroidota bacterium
AAATAATCGATGCCAAAACATGGTCAAAAACGTCGGCCATGATGTATTCGTATTCTTCAAATCGTTGGTCGTGCGAAAAGCAATAAATTTCGAGTGGCAGTCCGTGTGGTGTGGGTTGCAATTGTCTGCAAATCATTATCATATTTTTGTTTAAACCCAGATATTGTTGCAGATATTCATTAATGTATTTTCTAAAAAGTCCAAAATTTGTGATGTTTCGACCATTGATTGCCAATGATTTATCAATGTTGTGGCTTGTGTTAAACTTTGAAAGTTCGATTTTTTTGTTGGTGATATAATCTGTGATTAATTCGATTTGTTTTAGTTTTTCGAGTTCGTTTTCGTTTAAAAAACGAATGGTACTTGGCCGTATCAAGATATGCCTTTTGATGCGGCGACCGTCTGAGCCGAGCATCCCGCGCCAATTTCTGAACGAATCTGAAATGAGGCTATAGGTCGGAATTGTGGTGGTGGTATAGTCAAAATTGCGGACTTTTACGGTGGCTAGATTTATTTCGATCACGTCGCCATCAGCACCAAACTTGTCCATGGTTATCCAATCGCCAATGCGTACCATGTCGTTTATTGTGACTTGAATGCTGGCCACAAAACCAAGAATTGTATCTCTGAAAATCAAAACGATAAGTGCCGAAATGGTGCCGAAAACAGTCAATAGACTGCGAACCGAAGTATCAAAAATATACAGAATTATGGCTATTACGGCAAAACTCCACAACACGATCATGATGACCTGAATGTAGCTGTCAATTGGTTTGTCTGAGAATGTTGGATTTTCTTTTAGATGGTCTTTCAGTGCATTAAAAACGGTTCTGGTTATCCATAGAGATAACATAATGATGTAAATTCCGACTAGTTTGCCAAAAATATTTTCCCAATAAGTGAAATTATCTAAAATTACAGGAACGGCATGGTATATAAACAGGAGAGGTATTAGATGCGCTATATATTTGGCAGTTTGGTTAGATACCAACAAATCGTCGAATTTGGTTTTGGTTTTTTTGGCTATAACGGCCATAGTAGTGACTAATATAAACCTAAAAATCAAATAAATAACATACGAAAATACGCAGAGTAAAATTGTATTAAGAATCAGGCTGCTAACAAGATTTACGTCACGATCGAAACCCAAATTTTTTAGAAATGGGTAACACCAACTAAACAATGATTTTGCGATTTTTTGAAACATTTATAGGTATTTTTTATCGACATAAAATGTGCCTCCCGGAATTATAGAACCAAGCACGATGATCCCAAATTTTTTGAAATCCCAATTTTGTTCAAATTTTAGCATGATAGCCAAGATGATGTAAATGGTAAAAAAAACGCCGTGCGTCATGCCTACAGGTCGTATTAGTTCAGGATTTTTAAAAATATATTTCATTGGCATGGCCACAAAAAAGAGCAAAATTGCAGAACATCCTTCGAGAAAAGCGATGATTTTAAAAAATTTTATCATTTTGATTTATTTATAAGTTTGAGGATTAAAAAGCCAGTTAGACCGCCGATAATTGACGCTACAAAGATGCCAATTTTTGCTTCGATAATTAAAGTTTTGTCAACAAAAGCGAGTTCAGTTACAAACAATGACATTGTAAATCCAATTGAGGCTAAAAATCCGATGCCAAACAAGTGACCAAAAGTCATTTCTGTCGGAAAACTCGCAATTTTTGTTTGAATCAAAATGGATGATATGCCAACAATTCCAATTATTTTTCCGAAAAGCAAACCTGCAATAACGCCTAAGGCAACAGGGCTGAAGAGCATTTCGAGTCCGACACCACTAAAAGTTACACCAGCGTTTGCGAAGGCGAATATTGGAATAACTATAAAAGAAACAAACCGGTGCAAATTATTTTCTAACCGTTGCAGTGGCGTCATGGCATAGACCGTGAATTTTTTAATATCATCAAGCGTATGCAATTGTTCATTTTCGAGAATTGGATGATTATTTGGGTCTTGATTTTTGAATTTCAAAAGCAGCGACTGAATTTTTTTGATATAAGCTCGTTCGTCAATAAGGGTTGTGGCCGGAATTGTAAATGCTATCAAAACCGCAGCAATTGTAGCATGAACGCCAGATAACAGAAAAAATAACCAAACACCACCGATACCAAAAATAGCATAAAAATAGGCACTACGAACACCTAAACGGTTGGCTAAAACCAAAAAAGCAAGAAAAGCAAATCCGATTCCAAGATTAAAAATAGAAATGCTCGAAGTATAAAAAAAAGCGATTACTAGAACGGCACCCAAGTCGTCGGCAACTGCCAAAACGGTCAAAAAAACTTTGACAGAAACCGGAATTTTTTTTCCGAGAAGATGCAAAACTCCGAGTGCAAAGGCAATGTCTGTGGCCATTGGAATGCCCCAACCCGATCGTGCAGCGCCTGTTTGATTAAACAATAAGTAGATTAACGCAGGAAATATCATGCCTCCAAAAGCGGCAGCAACTGGCAACAGTGCCTTTCGAGCATCAGAAAGTTGTCCGCCAATAAGTTCGCGCTTTAATTCTAGGCCTACCACAAAAAAGAAAATCGCCATCAAACCATCATTTATCCAATGATGGAGCGATTTGTTCAAAAAAAATTGCCCATCAATTTCAAAACCCAATTGATGTTCCCAAAAACCGTGGTACCATGATTGCAAACTTGTATTAGCACAAAATAGTGCCAACACTGTCGCAAAAAAAAGCACTATTCCAGAAGTATAAGATTCTGAAATAAAACGATTTACGGGTTCTGAAATCCAGCGTTGTGCTACGGTTTTTCGCATTAACGTTATTGTTTTTTTGGAAATGCAAAATTAGTAATTAAAAATCTAAATGACTGTATTTTATGAAAACCTTAAATACCTTATTAGCAAACCATAAATTTGTACTTCTTTGGGCGTTTCGCGCGCCCGCCGCGGCGGGGAGCGCGCCGGGCTCTCGTTCCAATCTTTTTTTGGGCTTGCCGCCAACTTTGACACCGGAGAGGCGGCAAGCTCAAAAAAAGGATTTTCACGACGATCCCTAACGCTTATGCAACCGTTGACCACGTTTGAAAAAACATTCTTAAAAAAGCAAATGAGATAGTAGCTGCGATCCCAAAACCTATTTAAAAACAATATAGTTTTTGATTTCAAAAAAAGCTGTGTTCGATTCAAAAAACCTGAAGATATTCCGTTCGAGTTAATTGGTAAATTAGCAGAAAAAATGTTGGTTCAAGAATGGATTTCGATTTATTAAAAAAGTTTATTAAAAAAATAACATCTTATTGCTGAACAAATCCTCCTGCTTTTCGAACTGCTTTTGGAACTAAAACTTGATATTCGCCTCCATTTCTAATTACATCTCTAACAATGCTCGAACTGATATAAGATGTTTGGGCGGCGGTTAACAAAAATACTGTTTCTATTTTTGATAGTTTTCTGTTGGTGTGTGCAATGGCTTTTTCGAATTCAAAATCAGCTGGATTTCTGAGGCCACGCAAAATGAATTCGGCTTTCATTTTTTTGCAAAAATCTATCGTCAGGCCTTCATAGGTCATGACTTTTACTTTTGGTTCGTGTGTAAAAGTTTCTTCGATAAAACGTTTTCTGTCTTCTAGCGAGAACATATATTTTTTTTCGGCATTAACACCAATTGCGACTATAATTTCGTCAAACAATGGCAGACTTCTTGTGATAATGTCTGAGTGACCGAGTGTAATAGGATCAAAAGATCCCGGGAATATGGCTTTTTTCATCTTAAAAATGTTTTTTTGTTGCAAGTTGCAGGTTTTGTAGATTTGATTATTTTTTTTAGCTAACGGAACTTGAAAACAAAAAAGCTTGAAACTATTTTAAAGTTAATTCAATCGCATTTGTAAACAAATCTGTAAGCGAAATTCCCGCAGCTTGCGCTTGTTGAGGAATTAGACTTTCGGTCGTGAGTCCCGGAATTGTATTCATTTCGAGCATAAAAGGTTGGTTGTTTACAATGATGAATTCGCTGCGAGAAAATCCTTTCATTTTCAATACGTCATAAGCTCGTTTTGCCATAAAGGTGACATTTTCGGCAACTTCTTCAGAAATTCTGGCAGGTGTGATTTCTTGCGATTTGCCGAGATATTTGGCTTCGTAGTCAAAAAAATCGTTTTCTGAAACAATTTCGGTGATGGGCAAAACGGTTGTTGTACCCATCCAGTTAATGACTCCAACTGATACTTCGGTACCATCTAGAAATGCTTCGATAATAATTTCTGAATCTTCTTTGTAGGCTATTTCAATTGCATTTAATAGTTCTGTTTCGGCTTTAACTTTCGAGATTCCGAAGCTCGAGCCTGACTTGTTTGGTTTTACAAAGCAGGGCAAACCTACTTTTTGGACAATTGCCGTGGTGTCAATTTTGTCGCCTTGATTTAAATAGAATGATTTGGCAGACAGAATTCCGTAGGGTTTGAGCACCGACAGCAAATCTCGTTTGTTGAACGTGAGTGCGGCTTGATAATAGTCGCAAGATGTTTGTTTGATGCCGAGCAGCTCGAAATAGGCTTGCATAAGTCCGTCTTCGCCAGGCGACCCATGAATGGCGTTGAAAACACAATCGAAAACTATTTTTTGACCATTTACAACCACAGAAAAATCGCTTTTATTGATGGGAAATTCAATTAAACTAGCATCAACATAAACCCATTTTTGTTTTGATATATGGATTGGAAAACCAATATATTTTGATTTGTCAAGAAACTCGTTGACAACGCCGCCACTAGTTAAAGAAATTTTATATTCAGAGGAAAATCCTCCCATGATGATTGCAATATTTTTCATTAATGAAATATTTTTTTGGTTGTCGAAACCCTAGCCCTGAGTGTAGTGAAAATCCTTTTGCAAAAAAATGTATTTTTTTCTTGGCACGGCACAGCGACCAACGTCTCGTTCTAAAAAACGAGATCGTGCGGTGGCTAGAAAAAAAACATTTTTTTGTGAAAGATTGAAACGAAAGCAGGAAATAGCTTCAGACAAAAATGTTTCTACAAAAATATCTTTTTTTTTGAAATGATTTGGTTTTAGTATTTCTATATTTGCGATAAATATTTTTGATATGAGTTTACGCAAATATTTGATGAGTTCGGTTTTCTTTAAACAAGCTGCAATTGCTGTAATTATTGTGGTGGCAATTTTGTTTTTGTTTTTGCAATGGATAGGTTTTTCGACCAATCATGGGCAAGAAATTGTGGTGCCAAACTTGTCGAAATTGTCTGTAGATGCGGCCGAAGAGAAACTTGACGAGCTTGATTTGGAATATGTTTTGTTGGATACTATAGATTATGACGCGAGTTTCCCAAAGTTTGCAGTAGTGAAACAAGACCCTAATCCGGGCGAAAAGGTGAAAGAAGGACGCAAGATTTATATAAAAATAAATGCGGGCAGTCACCAGTTGGTGGCTATCCCGAACTTGATTGAGCAAACATTGCGACAAGCCGAGCCGAGTTTGAAGGCACTTGGACTGCAAATTGGTCAAATAAAATATGTGCCGTATATAGGTAAAGATATGGTTTTGAAACTTTTTGTGAATGGTCGTGAGCTGAAGGCTGGCGAAAAAGTGCCAAAATTGACCACGATTGATTTGGAAGTTGGCGACGGCAACGAACAGTTTAATGAAGTCGAACTTGTGCCAGCTGCTGACACTATTGCAACACCACTTATAAATGAATAGTGACCTAGAAAATCTTGAACCAGAAGATGAACTTTTTGAACATTATAGATTTGATGTGCCAAAAGGGCAGGAGCTTGTGCGAATAGATAAGTATTTGGTGAATATGATTCCGAATGCTACTAGAAACAAAATACAAAATGCTGCCACTAACGGCGATATTTTTGTGAATAATACGGTGGTAAAATCTAATTATAAAATCAAACCGCTGGACGTTATTCAGATCATGTTGTCGCATCCGCCGTTTGAAAACCGTGTAGATCCCGAAGATTTGCCTCTTGATGTGGTTTATGAAGACAACGATTTGTTGCTTATAAACAAAGCGCCGGGTATGGTTGTGCACCCTGGGCATGGCAATTATACAGGAACACTAGTCAATGCATTGGCGTTTCATTTTCAGAATTTGCCAATGAATAGTAGCGAGCGACCAGGACTTGTGCACAGAATAGACAAGGATACCTCTGGACTTTTGGTTATTGCCAAAACCGAAGCTGCGATGACACATTTGGCAAAACAATTTGAAGCCAAAACGTCTGAACGTGAGTACATTGCGTTGGTATGGGGCAACGTAAAAGAAGATGCAGGAACGATAGAAGGCAACATTGCGCGCCACGTGAAAGACCGTATGCAAATGATGGTTTTTGCTGATCCTGAAATCGGAAAACCAGCCATTACGCACTACAAAGTTTTAGAAAGATTAGGATATGTAACCCTTATTTCTTGCAAGTTAGAAACGGGCAGAACCCATCAAATACGGGTTCACATGAAACACATTGGTCACACACTTTTTAATGATGAACGATATGGTGGTCATTTGATTTTGAAAGGGACGACGTTTACAAAATATAAGCAATTTGTCGAAAACTGTTTTAAAACCTTGCCCCGACAAGCACTGCACGCCAAAACTCTTGGGTTTGTGCATCCTACAACCAAAGAAATGATGCGATTTGATACAAACGTTCCGCAAGACATGACAGATTGTATCGAAAAATGGCGAAACTACTCGAAATCTGTATCGATAGATGAAGAGGAATAGCAATGACAATTTCAATGGCAATGGCGATTCCAAAGTCAAAATCAATAAAAAATAAATCAACTATAAAATTATGGCATTAGAATTTCCGACAGAAATTGAGATTATAGAAGTGATGGAAGATTATTTGGTAAATGCAAGACCACCGGAAGATATTCGTGATGAAATTGATATTAATTATGTAGTTGATGGTCAAAGCGTTACTGTAAACGAAATTCAACCTGATTGGCAAGACAATTCAAAAAAAATCGAACGACCAATTGCAAAGGCAACTTGGGTAAAAGCAACTTCTAATTGGAAAATTTTTTGGATGCGAGGCGATTTGAAATGGTATGCCTACGAGCCCCGTCCAACTGCAAAAAATCTAAAAATATTTGTAAAAGTTTTAGAAGAAGACGATCACGGTTGTTTTTGGGGATAACTTTTTTTCAAAATTAAAATTATAGATGGCAAAAATAGTAACACTGACCTTTAGTCCAAGTATTGACAAAAGTAGTTCGGTTGCAGAGATGCTGCCTGACATAAAAATGAAATGCACGCAACTTATTGCGGATGCTGGCGGTGGTGGTATAAATGTTGCGCGTGTGCTCACAAGACTGGGTGCAGATGTAAAAGCAATTTTTCCGGTGGCAGGCTTAAATGGACAATTTTTTACTGCTTTGCTTGACAACGAAAATATTTGTTACCGCAGTTTGACTACGATAAATGAAACCAAAGAAAACTTTGTGGTTTTTGATCAAAAATCAAAACAGCAGTTTCGGTTTGGAATGCCAAATACAGAATTGCTAAAAAACGAATGGGAGTCGTTGGTTAAAATGATTTTGTTAGACACTGATACAGAGTATATTGTAGTTAGTGGCAGTTTACCAAAAAGTGTGTCTTCCGAAGTTTTTGAAATGATTTCAAAAATTGCAAAGGGTCTTAATGCAAAATTGATAGTAGACACGTCTGGTACTGCGCTACAAACGGCAGTTTCTGCGGGAGCATTTATGATAAAACCAAATCGTGAAGAATTAGGAATTTTATGTGGCTCAAAAAATTTGCAAAGCAAAGATATTGAGAAAGCAGCAAAAAGCATCATTAAAAAAAACGATATCGAAATAATAGTTGTTTCGATGGGATCTGAAGGTGCCATGCTAGTTACTGCTGCGCAAACCTATAAATTATCTCCACCAAAGGTAGAAGTCAAAAGTACAGTTGGAGCAGGCGATAGCATGGTTGCAGGTATTATTTTCGGTATTTCAGAAAATTTAGATTACAAAACTGCGTTGCAATATGGCATTGCTTGCGGAACGGCAACGACCATGAATGTTGGTACAGGATTGGCCTCGCGAGTAGATATCGAAAAACTTTTTGAAAAACTTTCTTCAGTTTAATTTCTTGCAAACTAGAGTAGGTAAACAACCACTTTTTGAATTTACGACCAAAATAAAAATTTCTTACAACGAAGGTTGTTGGTATGTTTAAAATTTGCAATGTATTTTGAAAGTCTAATGCCAAATTCTGTAATGTTATAAAATTACAATGAATTTTATTTGCAATGAATTTCCGAAAGTATTTTCCGCTCGAAAATTTCAATAACTTCTTTTAAAATTGTGATTATTAAAAAATTTTAATATCTTTTTTATGAATAAAATTTTAAAAAAAGTAATTGAAAGATATTCAAAAAATAGTAATCAATCAACATCAG
>JBDLWE010000119.1:0-7853 GCA_039804445.1 Bacteroidota bacterium
ATGAAAATGTCATACAAACTTGTGATTATCAAAGTATCGTTTTCGCCATCGGCGTTTGGCGTTACGGCTTGAAAAACGGTGGGCGGACAATTTTTTGTGAGCAAGTCAAATGTTGTGAGCGTACTACACCCGTCGACATTTGTTAGTTTGACGAAAATAGTTTTTGGTGTGCTAACAGCAACATAATTTTGGGTTCCAAAAATTTGATTAAGACTGTTGTCGGCATCAAATTTTGATTCGAAAAACTGAACCACATCGCCACTATTGAATTTTACTAGGTTTGCATAGTCCGAAAAATCGAATAATGCTTTGGTTAAACCGAGATTGCAACTCACTAGATTTTCTAAAACTTTGAATTTAGAAATGTCAAATAACTTGACGTTTGCTACCAAACTATTGTTGTTTTCTAAAATTTCTGTAACTGCTCCTACTCCATTTGCATCGCTATCGACTACTAATTTCAGCACAAAATTTAAAGAAATCGAAGCCGGAATTGTTGCGATTGTAGTGCCTGATTCTGAACCGCCGATTGGCAAAACACTGTTTGTTAAAACACTGCCTACAAAAACATTATCTGCAAAAATGGCAACTTTGGTATTTGCAGGCAACGAATTGGTTGCTAGCGTATTAAAGACAGTATAGTCAATTTTTATTTGTCGAGAATTGCATTTTACTTCAACGTTGTTCATGGCAATCGTGGCGTCTGGCAACTGACTGTTTAGTTTTGTAACGATGGCGTTTATCATCACAAAATCTTGTCCAGAGGTCATTTGTACAGTTGCCGAAGCATCGCCAACGGCGATATTGTTTTGAATGTCGTATACATCCAAATCCATGTTGTAAAGCGTTGTCAAATTTGTGACTGAATTTGTGCTGTTAAATGCATTGCTTGGCGGATTTAGCGCGTTTGAAAGCGTGTTTCCGTTTATTTTTAAGGTTTCGCCCTCTGTTAAATTAGAATCGCCTTCCCATGCCAAAAAACCAATTTTGGCACCAGCGTTATCAATAACATTGAGACTATTTAACGTTATATTGACGGATGTCGGTATTCCTTGCAAACCATCATAAACATTAAGTTGATTGAGTGGTAGTGTACTATTTTTATAAACCACTATCATTGCCCAACCACCAAAATTGGTTCTATTGTTGCAATAGGTCAATGTGTTTATGGTGGCATTCAAATCTAGATCTGAAACAGTGTACATGCCATTGCCGGCGTTGGCTACAAGGTTTGTTATGTCTGCAAAGGCGCTAAAAAACGGTAAATTTATTTGACCTTGTGTCCACGAAAAATTTCGTTGCGAAACCACGTCTATATTATTTAACTTAATAGTAAAATCGCCCGTGCCTGAACCCGCCCAATATAGGAAGGCTTTTTCTACAGCGTCGTTTGCATTCAAATTTAAAATAGCGCTAGAAGTTGTAAGTATATTACAACCTGGTGTTACATTGTTTTCGCCCCCGTTCAACGTATTTCCTACAAAAGTAAAATCAAACCGACCATTGAATTGCTGATATAGCGCAATACTTTGGGCAGAAACATTGAGCAATTTTGTTACAAAAAAAAGTAAAAAAATAATTTTTTTCAAGAAAATATATTTTGAAAACTATTATAAAAGTACAAAATAATCACTTCGACAGAACAAATGTTCGACTATTTTTTATCATTCATAACAATATAGTTTAACTACCACATTTTTATTATTTTTGTAACTCGAAAATTTTCAATTATATAATGCAAAATCAATCTACTAGCCAAAAAACCGTTTTCTCAATTTTATTCGCAATCAGTTTTGCGCATTTGATAAACGATTTAATCCAAGCCATAATTCCTTCGATTTATCCTATTCTAAAACAAAATTACGGATTATCTTTTACCGAAATTGGAGTTATAACATTCGCTTTTCAAATGACGGCATCAATATTTCAGCCTTTTGTTGGTTTTTATACCGACAAGAATCCGCTGCCATTTTCGCAAGTTTTCGGGATGGTTTCGTCGATTCTTGGCATTATATCACTTTCGTATGCCAATACACTACCGTGGATTATTATTTCGGTCATGCTAATCGGGCTTGGATCATCTATTTTTCATCCTGAAGCTTCTCGAATATCGAATCTTGCATCAGGTGGTCGGCGCGGTTTGGCACAATCTATTTTTCAGGTTGGTGGCAATCTAGGTACTGCTATCGCGCCACTTTTGGTAGCTGTCATTGTTGTTCCAAATTCTCAAAAATATATTCTTTGGTTTCTTATCGGAGCTACCATAGGACTTGCAATTATTACAAAAATTGCATTTTGGTATAGCGACAATCTGAAAAACAAAATTAATACCAAAGGTTTTTTTACAGACCATGGACTTCCAAAAAACAAAGTTAATTTGGCAATTGGGATATTGTTATTTGTGATTTTTACAAAATTTTTCTATTCTGCAAGCCTCTCGACGTACTACAGTTTTTATACTATGTCAAAATTCAATTTAACCATTCAACAAGCTCAATTTCATACATTTATATATCTTGCAGCTTATGTAGTTGGTACTATAATTGGTGGGCCATTGGGCGACAAATTTGGTCGAAAATATATTATTTGGTTTTCGGTTTTTGGCGCAACGCCGTTTGCATTACTTCTGCCCTATGCCAATCTGTTCTATACCGATTTGCTAATGATTATTATCGGACTAATTATGTCATCGGCTTTTCCAGCAATTATTGTATATGCACAAGAACTCTTACCCAAAAAACTAGGCATGATTTCTGGCCTTTTTTATGGTTTCGGATTTGGAATGGGCGCACTCGGCTCAGCATTGCTTGGCACTTTGGCAGACCAAACTTCAATTGAATTTATATATCAACTTTGTTCATATCTACCAATCTTTGGCGCAATATGTTACTTTTTACCAAATCTAAAACGATAATTTTTTTGAAGCTATTTCCAGCTTTACGTTTCATTTTTTTGTTCATAAACCTTTTTTTGTTTGCCTTTGCAGGAGCTTCCGTTGGTCGCTCTGCAAAACCCAACAAAAAATAGGTTTCTTCTCAAAAAGAATTTCACTACAATCTGGGCTAAAATGTAATGAAAATGCAGAAAATTATTTTTTACAACAGCAATCAAAACCAACAAAAAACAATATTTTTACAATCAAAAAAAATTATAATGCAAACCCAAATAACCCCAGAAATACTTTTATCACTACAACAAATTTGTGACAAAAATTATATTTTCATTGACCAAGAAACCCGAAATCATTATGGGCACGACGAAACCGAGGACTATGTTTTTCCTCCTGCAGTAGTCGTTAAACCTGCAAATACCAAAGAAATTTCTGAAATTCTGAAATTTGCCAACGCAAATAATATTCCAGTAACTACTATTGGCGGTAGAACGGGCTTGAGTGGTGGTGCACTTTCTATTTATCAAGGCATTGGCCTATCAACCGAACGACTAAACAAAATTTTGGATATCGACCAGCAGAATCTCCAAGTTACCGTCGAACCAGCCGTTATTACTCAAGTTTTGCGAGAGGCCGTTTCAGAAAAAGGACTTTTTTATCCGCCAGACCCAAGCAGCCAAGGCAGTTGCTGGATCGGCGGCAACGTAGCCGAAAATGCAGGTGGCGCACGAGCAGTAAAATACGGCGTTACCAAAGATTATGTTTTAAATCTTGAGGTTGTTTTGGCAAACGGCGATATCATTTGGACAGGAGCCAACACCCTCAAAAATTCTACAGGATATAATTTAACGCAGTTAATGGTTGGCTCAGAAGGAACTTTGGGAGTCATTACCAAAATTGTACTGAAACTAATTCCAAAAAACTCGCATAACGTTTTGATGCTCATTCCATTTTTTCAAGCAGACCAAGCCTGTGAGGCCGTTTCGGCAATTTTTAGGGCTGGCATTGTGCCAAGCGCATTAGAATTTATGGAGCGCGATGCCATTGATTGGACTTTAAAATATATTGACAATCTGAATGTTCAGGTCAAAGATGAAATTCAAGCACATTTGTTAGTAGAAGTTGATGGAAATTATCCTGATATTCTATTTCAAGAAGCCGAAAAAATCATGGAAGTAGTCGAGCAATTCCAAATAGACGAAGTGCTTTTTGCCGATACCCAAGACCAGAAAAACGCGCTTTGGAAAATGCGTCGTTCGGTAGCAGAAGCCGTAAAAGCAAACTCAGTTTACAAAGAGGAAGATACTGTTGTGCCACGTTTTGAACTACCAAAACTCTTACAAGGTATAAAAAAAATCGGAAATAAATATGGTTTCAAGTCAGTTTGTTACGGTCACGCTGGCGACGGTAATCTGCATGTAAACATCATAAAAGGCGATATGACCGACGAGAACTGGAATACAGAGGTTGCAAAAGGTATTCGCGAAATATTTGAACTTACAGTGTCTTTAAAAGGAACAATTTCTGGTGAGCATGGCATTGGTTATGTTCAAAAAAACTATATGGATATTGCGTTTTCAAAAACTGAACTATTACTGATGCAGGGAATCAAAAACACATTTGATTCAAACGGTATCTTAAATCCTGGAAAAATTTTACCTGATATATTTTAGAAAACATTGAAATTAAAAAAGCCTCAATTTTCAGTTGAGGCTTTTATATTATGAAATATATTGAATTTATGAATTATGCTCAACTTCAATCGCTTTATGTTCAGCATCTGAAATAGTGTCGCACAATACTGGTGTCGCAATAAATAACGATGAATAAGTTCCTACAACAATTCCTATCAACATTGCAAAGATAAATCCACGAATTGATTCACCACCAAAGATAAACATAATCAACAACACCAAAATCATACAAAAAGAAGTGTTGAATGTTCGTGACATTGTACTGTTAATAGATTGATTAACAATTTGATTAAAGTCGCCTTTCACAGTTTTGCCACCAAGATACTCGCGCACTCTATCAAACACAATAACGGTGTCGTTCATAGAATATCCAATTACCGTAAGAATTGCAGCAATAAAATGTTGGTCAATTTCTAATCCAAACGGAAGGTACTTCCATAATAACGAATAAATTCCTAACACAAAAATTACATCGTGCGCCACAGCGGCTATGGCACCAAGACTGTACTGCCATTTTCTAAACGAAATAAATAAATATAAAAACACAATAAACATTGCTCCCAAAACTGCATAATAAGCATTTGTTTTAATATCAGCCGCAACCGTTGGACCAACTTTTGATGCTTGTAACACACCTAATATTTTTCCGTCTGCAGAATTTATGAACTTATCATACGTCATATCTGCGCCATAGTGACGTTTTAAGCCTTGGTATAACTTGTCGTTAGCTTCTTTATCGGCCTCGATTCCTGAAACTTCTACCTTAAATTTTGTAGTAACTTTTAGTTGCGTTTTCTCTCCAAAAACTTTTGCTTCGACTGCACTACCATAAATAGCAGACAACTCTTTTTTAACTTCTTCTGTTGAAATTTCTTTCGGAAAACGAACTTGAAACGTTCGGCCTCCCATAAAATCAACACCATAGTTTACACCATTTACAAAAAGTGAAGTTACGCTTACAATACAAACAACCAACGAAAAAATGTAAGTGTATTTCTTGATTCCTAAGAAATCAAAGTTGAAGTTCGTAAACCAATTTTTAGATAAATTTGTTACAAAAGATAAACTATAGTTTTTAGCAACGCCCCAATCTAATAAAAGTCTTGTGATGAAAATCGCTGTAAACAATGAAGTAAAAATACCTATCAATAAAGTAAGTGCAAAACCTTGTATTGGACCTGTTCCAAAAACGTAAAGAACTATACCAGTCAAAATATGCGTAACGTTTGCATCGATAATAGAACGCATTGCACCTTTCCACCCAAATGATTTTTTGATAGCATCTGGAAGTGACAGACCAAGTCGCAATTCTTCTTTGGCACGCTCATAGATAATAATATTAGCATCAACGGCAGTACCCATTGTAAGCACAATACCCGCAATACCTGGTAATGTCAATACAAATCCTGGAAACGATGCCATGAACCCAAATAAAAACAGAATATTTACAGCTAAAGCAATGTTGGCATAAACACCTGCGCGACCATAATATATAATCATCCACAGCGAAACCAAAAGTAAACCAACTAAAGATGAAGTAAGTCCAGCATCAATAGCTTCTTGACCCAATGATGGACCAACAACTTCTGACTGAATAATATCTGCAGAAGCAGGCAATTTTCCTGCACGTAAGACATTGGCTAAATCTTTGGTTTCTGTAATATCAAAAGACCCTGAAATTTGTGAACGCCCACCCGAAATTGGCCCACTTGAAACTCCGGGCGCCGAATAAACCACATTGTCAAGAACAATAGCTATGCTGCTTTTTTGAGTATATGCTTTTCCTGTAAGGTCTTCCCAGATTTTTGCTCCTTTGCCGTTCATTTGCATAGAAACGGCTGGTTTGCCCAGTTGATCAAAATCGTCAGACGCATCTGTAATTACACCACCCGACATCGGAGCAACGTTGTCACGATTTCCTTTTAACGCATATAATGCAAAAGTTTCAGTTTCTTCTTTTGTTTTGTCGTTAATTACGTTTGATGGAATTCCCCATACAAATTTGGCATAACGTTGGTTTCCTGCCAAAAGCAAACGAATGTCTGACCTACGCAAATAACCACCTACTGCTGTGGTATCTTTTTTGGCAAAAATTCCTAAAATTGGTCCACCACCTTGCCCAATGATTTTGCCTAACATAGGGTTATCGGCGGCTTGATCTGCAATGGTATCTTTTTTCTCTGTTAACAAACTTGTTAGCGAATCTGTTGCTTTTGCGGCAGCAACTTCTGCAACTTTTTTGATTTCGGTTTTCTTCAAAGCATCGTTTGCCGATATCAAGAATTGACCTATTTCGTCTACTTTGTAGGTTTCCCAAAATTCTAGTTGTGCGGTACTTGACAGTAATTTCTTGGCACGGTCAACATCTTTTGCACCTGGCAATTCAACCAGAATTCTACCTGTTTCGCCCAGTTTTTGAATGTTTGGTTGTGTGACACCAAATTTGTCGATACGCTTGCGCAAAACTTCAAAGGCTGATGCTACAGATTCGTCTACTTTTTTGCGAACTACTTTTTCGACGTCTTTATCGGTCATTTTAAAGTTCACTTCGTCTGAAAGGCCTTTGTTTGCAAAAATTGACGGATCGCCAAGTTTTGTTGTACCATTTGAATTGGCATAGAATGCATCAAAAAATGCATCAATATAGGTTTGATTTCCCTTGAGGTTATTGGTGGCATCGACCAACGATTTATTAAAAACTGGGTTTTTAGAATTGTTTGCCAATCCCTTCAAAATGTCTTTTACAGATATTTGAAGTTGGACGTTGATACCTCCTTCAAGGTCAAGTCCTTTTGATATTTTTTTGTCTTTTACTTCGTTATATGTAAAAAGACCTAGAAAAACTTTTTGTTTTCCGACAGAATCTAGATAAAATAGTTCTTTTTTGCTATCGCCTTTGGCAAATGCTTTTGCTTTGCTTTCGATATTACTGCTCACAAATGTGAATGATAGTTGGTAAATACACACCAATGCAAACAAAATTGCAAAAAATTTAATGAGTCCTTTATTCTGCATTATTACTAAAAATTAATTAATTTGATTCTGATTATTAATATTAATTTGTTAAAATATTGTGTGATTTAAAATTATTTAACATTTATTGTAAAATATTTTTAAATTACTTTATTTTTGAACGAGCAAATATATAATTTTGATAAAGATTTACCAATTATTTTATTGATAATTCATAAAAAAAAGACCTTTGTTTTGTAGCTATTGCTTTGTTTTAATATTTTTTTGTAGCAAAATATTGTTTTGACAATAAACAT
>JBDLWE010000120.1:0-2721 GCA_039804445.1 Bacteroidota bacterium
TCACAATTTGGCGGTAACCAGAAATTAGGGTTGTTTCTGCAACCGACAGACCAGGATATGTGCTCCAAATTGGTTGATTTGACTGGTCAAAAATTTTGTTATTTAGCGTCCAACCTTTATACGAGGTGAAAGTTGAATCTATAGACCGCGGGTTTTGACCACCGCCTTGATTAAGCACCAAGTAATACAATTTATATTGAACGGGGTCTGTCGATTGTCCATTGACAAAAAGTGAAATTCGATTATCGTTCGTGACAGTTATGCTCTGTAGAGGATAAGTAGTGTTGTTCCAGATACTAACTTGAGTAGTTGCGCTAGATATCTTGGCTGTTTCTATATCTACCAATCCATTGGCGGCTGTGGTTATGAGATAATTGGTTTTTAGATAATTTTCTATAGAATCTTTGTCAGCTGCATATTGCGTTACAAATTCTCTTGGCGGGGTCGAAACTGGTGTTTCGGTTTTTTGGCAAGAATATAGACTTGCTATTACAAACAATGTTATTGAAGGGTAAAAAAATATTTTTTTCATTTTAAAAACGTAAATTAATGGTCGCAAGTTACAATTTTGGATTATTTTTGTACATATTTTAACGTTGTTTTTTGAAAACTTATGCGAATTGATAAATTTTTGTGGTGCGTTCGGTATTATAAGACACGAAATATGGTTACAGAGGCCTGCAAAAAAAACCAAATCACGGTAAACGGGCTGATCGCCAAACCTAGTAAAGAGGTAGGTGTTGGCGACAAAGTTGGCTTTAGGCGAGAGCAAATTGTGCAAACAATTCATGTGCTTGGTATTCCTGAAAGTCGTGTTGCAGCAAAATTGGTCGATATTTATAGAAAAGACGAAACGTCGCCAGAGGTTTATGCACACCTTGAAATGCTGAAACTATCGAAAGAACATTATCGAAAAACCGGCGACGGACGACCGACCAAAAAAGATCGCCGTGACCTTGATGAATATGGAAATGATATATCTGACGAGAATGACGATGAGTGGCCTTGAAAATTGAAGATATTTGATTTTTGAGTTACGATTTGTGAAATTTAGGTTTGAAACATTTTTATAAAAAAATAGCTTGCACGAAATTGGTTTTGGCAATTAATGATACAAAATATGAATAAAATACTCACAAATCAAGAAATTGCTCATAAAACACGCAGAATTGCTTATCAAATCTACGAGACTTTTGTTGATGAAACAGAAATTATTATAGCCGGAATTGCCGACAACGGCTTTGTTTTTGCGCAAAAAATAGCAGTTGAATTGAGCAAAATATCAAATCTAGACCTTCAGGTTTGTTGCGTTGTTATTAACAAACAAAAGCCGCAAAACGAAATAACCACTTCATTACCAGAATCACAATACACAAACAAAGGAGTCGTTTTGGTAGACGACGTGCTCAATTCTGGAACGACGCTCATTTATGCAGTCCGACATTTTTTGAATGTCCCACTATCAAAATTTAAAACCGCAGTTTTGGTTGATAGAAATCACAAAAAATATCCTATTAAAGCCGATTTTAAAGGCATTTCTTTGTCAACGTCATTGCAAGACCATATTTCGGTTGTTTTTGAAGAGGGTAACGATGGCGTTTTTTTGGATTAAAAAAAATTAACCCATATGTTTTTGCATAATCAATGTTGCAATTTGAAATGCAGACAAGTCGTTACATTTTATAGTTTCTTTAGCAAACCTATAAAAAAAACTTCGTTCTAGAACGTGCTGACCAACAAATGATTCTAGTTCTGGCGCTGATAAATTGGCTATCAACGGGCGATTGTTTTTTTCTGTTTCAAGCCGCTTGGTTAATTCTGAAACTGACATTTGTAGATAGTACGAATCAATATTTTTATTTTGCAACAGCAAATGATTATTGGCATAACAAGGTGTGCCACCACCTAGCGCAAGCACAAATGACTCTTGGTTTGAAATTAATTGTCCAAAAACTTCGCTTTCTATTTTTCTAAAATAAATTTCGCCTCTAGTTTCAAAAATTTCTGAAACGGTCAAATTTTCTTTGTTTTCGATAAAAAGGTCTAGGTCAATGAACTGAATTGCCAACTCGCTGGCTAATAACCGTCCAATTGTTGATTTGCCTGAACCCATATACCCTGCTAAAACTATTTTTTTCATGAGACAAAATCCCCAAAAACAAAGGTGCTAAGAATGATTATTAAAAAAAGGTAAATTTATACTAAAATTGATTTGAATTGTAAATAAAAACTCACTATATTTGCACCCGCAATAAAGCAAAGAAAAAGACTCGATAGCTCAGTTGGTAGAGCACATCACTTTTAATGATGGGGTCCTGGGTTCGAGCCCCAGTCGGGTCACTTTTTTTTCTTGGATTTTGCATTTAGACTCGATAGCTCAGTTGGTAGAGCACATCACTTTTAATGATGGGGTCCTGGGTTCGAGCCCCAGTCGGGTCACTAAAGGTCGAGCAATTGTTCGGCTTTTTTTTTAAAGTCAACGGCCACGTGGAGAAACGGTAGACTTGCCAGCTTGAGGGGCTGGTGCTCGCAAGGGCGTGTGGGTTCAAATCCCACCGTGGTCACTATCAAAAAACATAAAACTGCTTGAAAATCAAGTGGTTTTTTTGTTTAATTTTGGTTTAATCATTCGAAATTTGATTATTGATTTAAACACATTACACTTTTTTCAATGAAATTCGATCTTCTCAAAAAAGACCCACACTCAAAGGCTCGTGCTGG
>JBDLWE010000121.1:0-17905 GCA_039804445.1 Bacteroidota bacterium
GTGTTTATTGACCTTGGTGGTGTTGATGGTTTGATTCACATTACAGACCTTTCTTGGTCTAGAATCAACCACCCAAGCGAAGTGCTTGAACTTGACCAAAAATTGAACGTTGTTATTCTTGACTTTGATGATGAGAAAACAAGAATCCAGTTAGGTTTGAAGCAATTGAATGCTCACCCATGGGATGCACTTTCGGCTGAATTGAATATTGGCGACAAAGTAAAAGGTAAAGTAGTGGTTATTGCTGACTACGGCGCATTTATAGAAGTTGCAGAAGGTGTTGAAGGATTGATTCACGTGTCTGAAATGTCATGGTCTACGCACTTGCGTTCGGCACAAGATTTTGTGAAAGTTGGTGATATTGTTGACGCACAAATTTTGACTCTTGATAGAGAAGATCGTAAAATGTCATTGGGTATCAAGCAATTGAGCCAAGATCCTTGGACAGATATTACATCTAAATATCCAATTGGTTCTAAACATGTTGGAACTGTAAGAAACTTTACAAACTTTGGAATTTTTGTAGAGCTTGAATCAGGAATTGATGGTTTAATTTATATCTCTGACCTATCTTGGACTAAGAAAATCAAGCATCCATCTGATTTTGTGAATGTTGGCGAAAAACTTGACGTTGTGGTTCTTGAGCTTGACGTTGATGCACGCAAACTGTCATTAGGTCACAAGCAAACAACTGCAAATCCTTGGGATAAGCATGAAGAGGCTTTTGCGGTTGGAACAGTTCACACAGGCGAAATTTCTGAAATTGTTGACAAAGGTGCAACAGTAGATTTTGGAGATGACGTAATTGCTTTTATTCCGACTCGTCATTTAGAGAAAGAAGATGGTAAGAAATTGAAAAAAGGCGATTCTGCCGATTTTAAAGTTATTGAATTCAACAAAGAATTTAAGCGTGTTGTAGCTTCTCATACTGCTATTTTCCGTGAGGAAGAGGAGAAAAATGTGAGAGCCGTAAACGAAGCTGTTTCATCAAACAACAATGCACCTGCTGCAACGTTGGGCGATAACAATGATATTCTTGCTGCATTGAAAGCAAAGATGGAAAAAGGAGAGAAAAAATAATTTCTTGAATTTGTCAATAAAATACCCTTTCGGAAACGGAAGGGTATTTTTATTTTAGAGAAGCACAGGCATCAGTTTTTTAAAAAGACTATCCCTGCTATTCGCTGTATCTGCAATTGCAAAGTCATTGCGAGTCACGAAGCAATCTTTTTTGGCAATTGCAGGATGCCGCTACACACGAGCCTGAAAGTGCGAATTGGCGAAGCAATCAGGGCTATGCCAAAGTTCATTTTTTTTAAACAGCATCTTTTTTGGATAACCATAAAAAAAGCCTTTCAACAACTTGAAAGGCTTTTCCTATAAAACAAAACATACAAAAATTAATTGTAATATTTACTATTCCAAATTGCTTCGTTGAAGTTCTTACCTTGCCAGAAGCAGTAGTAAAGTGCTATTCCTGCGAGAGATTTAAATACAAACAAAAATGACAGTATCCTGAAAATATCTGGGCTTACACGTCCCAAGATATCGTAAGGCGTTATAAAAGCTATAAGCATACTAATCACGAGAAGCAATGCAAAAAAGCTACTCAAATTTCTAAACGGACGAACTGCTAATTTTCTGAAAGGATTTAACTCGCCGCCCCATTTGTGTATCAAATAAAAATAGTCATTGCCTATCGGAACAAACAACAGAGGATCGTCATAGTTTTTTAGATGAAACAATTTTGATGGCGCCATGATTTTAAAACCGCCCAAATCTGAATTGTGCGTTGTTTCTAAATTTTTGATTTTAGAAATAGCCTCCTCTGGAATTTCATTTTTAAATAAACTACTATCCAAAAAACGAAGCCTGTAATCTACACAAATATTTTTTATTTGTTGTAGATGAAAAATATTGTCAGTTTCGAACAAATCGAAGTCAAAATCATTATGTTTTGTTGAACTTTCTGATTTTAGTTTCGATTTAATTATATTTCTATCATTTTCATCCCTGTCAAAAAGTGCCTTAATTTCGAGCAGTAAATCATTTTCTGAAACAAATTTGTTGCGCTCTACAAGTAATTTTTTCTGTAAATTAACCTTTTCAAATACCATATCGCCAATTTTTTAATAGTTTAACAACTGCGCTGACAGCATCAATTTTTTTACTAAATTATTGAATTATATTTAAGTAAACAACTAACAAATAACTTTTTTGCAATAAAAACATCTTGAACTATTGTTAAATAAGTAAACGATTATTTTGAAACTTAAAAAGCAATATTTTTTGATTTAAAACTTAATTGTTTTGTACTGCAAATGTTTTGATCAAAATTTCGCCATCAATGACGCAGTTCTTGTTTTGTTTCAGCATTTTCAAAATTTGTTTCATTGCCGTTGGGTCAAGTCCCATTTTTATTCCTATTTCGTGCAAAGCGTTATCTTCTTTTATATGCAAAATTCCGTCAACGTACATCAATAAAGCAAGTCTATAAAATTGCTGAATTCTGTCAAATTCTGATACCAAAACAGTGGGATTTATTTCATTTTGAAAAAGTCTTTTGATTTCAAGTTTGTCTACACCCAATTCATTGGCAACCAAAATAATAAAACCGTACTCGCGGTCATGAATTTTCCCGTCGATGACAGCAAAGCAAATCATTTCTTGCAGTAAACTTAATTTTTCTGGTAAAGTTGTCATCAAATATTTATTTTTGGTAAAAATATGTTTTTTTCAACATATTTCAAATTTATTCAAACTACTATGAAACTAATTTTTCATCCAAAAGAACTCAAACTCAAACATACTTTTACAATTTCTCGAGAATCTATAGACGTGCAGCCGTCACTGATTGTCGAACTTAAAAAAGATGGATTTTCGGGTTTTGGTGAAGCAACGTCTAACCCATACTACCAAACCACGGTCTCAATGATGATTGAAGATTTAGAAAATACAAAATCACAAATCGAAAAAAATGATAACCTAAATCCTGAACAATTTTGGGCTACGATCGCACCATTTTTGCAAGAAAATATGTTTGCACTTTGTGCTTTAGACATGGCCTACAATGATTTATATGCCAAACTTCAGAACAAAAAACTGTATGAACTTTGGAAATTAAAAATAGACAAAAATCCGTTGACAGACTATACAATTGGCATTGCATCAATTGAAAAAATGGTCGAAAAAATGACAGAACTTCCGTGGCCAATTTATAAAATCAAGCTAGGAACGCCCGATGATATTGCCATTGTAACCGAGCTGCGCAAACACACAAATGCCATTTTTAGAATAGATGCCAACTGTGCCTGGACGGTTAACGAAACGCTTGCAAACGCCATTGAACTTAAAAAATTGGGAGTCGAATTTCTAGAACAACCACTGCAAGCCGATAATTGGGCGGGGCACAAAACGGTTTTTGAAAATTCAGTATTGCCAATCATTGCCGACGAAAGTTGCATTATAGAATCTGACGTCAAGAAGTGTCACAATCATTTTCATGGCGTGAACGTAAAACTTGTGAAATGTGGCGGCCTCACTCCTGCCCGACGAATGCTAACCGAAGCCCGAAATATTGGTATGAAAACCATGGTTGGTTGCATGACCGAAAGCACCGTTGGTATTTCTGCAATTGCACAACTGCTGCCAATGCTTGATTTTGTAGATATGGATGGAGCGCTTTTGTTAGCAAACGACATTGCTACGGGCGTCACCATTGATTTTGGAAAAATACAATATGCCGATTTAAACGGAACTGGTGTAGCACTTTTATAAAAATGAATATCAACAAAAGTCCAGACAGAAAAATTGATATACGTCAAAATCAAGTGTTGTATTTTGGCGGTACGGCCTATCTAGGACTTCAAACAAATCTTGAATTTCAGGAAATTGTTTGCAAGAATATCAAAATTTGGGGAACATCATGTGGCAGTTCGCGTTTGGCAAATGTGTCGTTAAAAGCCTATGAAGAATGCGAAAATTTCCTCTCAACATTTATAAAATCTGAAGCGGCTGTAACGGTCTCGTCAGGCATGCTAGCGGGTAAGATAGTTATAGACGAAATAAAAAAATCTGGGACTGCTTTTTATCATTTCAACAAAAATCATGCAGCGATTTTGGTCGAAAACAGTATGCCGTTTTATGTTGATAATCAGTTAAACTCTAGACTAACTGATAACAGAAATGAAAAAATTGCCATTGTTTGTGATGCCGTTTTATCGGGCACAGTACAACCTTTTGATCAATCGATTCTTGATAAAATTTCAATTTCTAAAAATATAACTTTGGTCTTGGATGAATCACATTCATTGGGCATTTTAGGCCAAAATGGTTACGGGCTTTTTTCTGCAATAAATCATAAAAAAATTAATCAAAAAATTATAATTGTATCACTTGGCAAAGCTTTGGGCGTGACGGCTGGTATAATTGCTAGCGATAAAAATTTTATTGATTCGATATTTCAAAACAAAATTTTTGCGACTAGCGCAGGCATGAATACGGCTTTTGCGGCAAGTCTGCCCGAAGCAAAAATGCTAATTGAACGTCAACACAAAAAACTTCAAAAAAACTTACTATATATTAAGGACAACTTGATTGCAAATACACTTTATGATTTCAACGAAAATTATCCTTTGATTTATCCAAATATCGATAATATTAACAAGTTATTTCAAAAAAAAAATATAGAAATCACGTATTTTAATTACCCAAATATGCTCTTGAATAGAATTGTGATCACGGCAAATCACACGATTGCTGATTTGGCTAAAATGATTTCGGTTTTAAACTATTACACAAAAATCTATGAGAGTACTATTGATTTTATTTTAGATTTTTTGTTTTGTAGATTTTTATGCGCAACAAAGCACAGCGTCTAAACGAGTATCGTCGTTTGAAATTGATGCACCACAACTGAATGGCAAAAAACGAATATGGCTTTATTTGCCGAAAGGCTACAACAAATCTCAAGAAAAATATCCTGTGATTTACATGCATGACGCACAAAATTTATTCGACAAAAAAACTTTTTACGCAGGCGAATGGCAAGTTGACGAAACACTCGATAGTTTGAGCGCAAAAGTTATTGTAGTAGCAATTGAGTACGGTGGGGACAAACGACTTGATGAATTGACTCCGTTCACGCACCCGAAATATGGTGGTGGTGGTGCCAATAATTATTTAGATTTTATCGTAAGAACTTTGAAACCACACATAGATTCAAGTTTTAGAACAAAAATATCGGCATAAAATACGTGCATTTTCGGTAGTTCCTTTGGCGGATTAGTATCGTTTTATGTAGTTTTGAAATATCCCGAAATTTTTGGAAAAGCAGGAGTATTTTCGCCATCGTTTTGGTATTCAGAAAAAATTTATCAAATGATGGATAAACCCAAATTACGCAATACAGATAATTTTAACCGTAGAGGTTGCAGAGCACGCAAAGTTGTTGCAATTAATCAAGATTTTGTATAATATTTTTTCTAATGCGCAATTTGGGATAATTCGCCGAAACTAAAAGTCAAAATATATTTTATGTGTGGCGATAATGAAGATACAGAAATGGTACCTGGTTTTGAAAAAATGCACAAACTGCAAGATCAAAACCGTTGCTATTGTAGAAACTATCAAAAAAGAAAATAGTAGTTGGCGGTCAACACAACGAAAAACTGTGACGAGAAAATTTTCAAGAAGCATATAAATGCTTGTTTTAAATGGTTTCAAGAAACTCTGAAAAAAAAGAAATGGGTTTTAAATCTATAAGTTCTGTCCTGTTTTTATCAAAAAATTCGTATCCAAGCTCATCAATATTTTCTAGCACTTCAAAAAAACCTGGCAATTGCTTTCGTTGTTTTTTGTAAACAAATCCGAGTCCGTGGTCAGTATCAAGCACAAATGCTGACAGTTCTGGATGATTTTTTCTGATATAAACTATAACCTTCCAAACATCGCCATTCCAAATATTTTTCCACCCAGGATGGTCATTTAACTGACTTCGGGCATCGTCTATTGATGTTGCCGGAAAAGCTGCCAACTCATCAAGTGGGTTGCAATCATGCAAAACTATGATTCCAGAATCGCCTAAATATTTCAAAGTATTTAACACGTCAGTAAGACATTGCTTATAAGTATGTAAACCATCAATAAAAGCCAAATCGATTTTGTTTTCTTGTAATAAATTTAAATTTGATTCAAAAAATATGTCGCTTGTTACTTCAAAATATTCATTCTTTAGATTGTCTGAATTTTTTGCAATAGCTTTTATTTTTTTCCAGACATTAAAATTAAAAAAGGGATCGACCGCAAAACGTCTTTCACCACCACGAATATTGAATAAACATTTTCCTCGATTTACGCCAATTTCGAGATAATTTTTTACATTTTTCTTTTCTATAATGGCGTTAAGCACTTCGATTCGGGTCATTTTTTTAAAATTATATTCATACTTATTTTACAAATATATATAAATTCGATGCGTTTTTGAAAAGTATATTTATCTTTACAAAAAATAAAAAATAACACAACATGAACAATAACGATATTTTTAAAAAATTGCGGGTTGCCTTGATGCTTCGCGATGACCAGATAGTCGAAATTCTTGAACTCGTAGATTTTAGAATTTCAAAATCAGAGCTAAGTGCATTTTTTCGTGACGAAAAACATGAGAATTTTATGGAATGCGGTGATCAAGTCTTGCGTAATTTTTTGAACGCATTGATTATTCATTTACGAGGCACCAAAGAAAACCCGAAAAACCCAAACGACGTTTTGGCAAAACATAAGGCTGAAATTCCTGCAAAGACATCCGCAAAATCTCGACCAGAATTTAAAGCTGCACCAAAAACAGAATTTAAAAAACGGCCAGGATCAAACCCTATAACTCGCAACAAAAAGACTGCGGCAAAAGTACAAGTTGTAGAAAAAGTAAGATTCAGTAATGGCAAAACTGCAAAAAAGTAATTTTAAATCTACGTCAATATCTATATTGTTTTTGATGATTGGCGTATTGACAATTTTGTCTTGTAAAAAAGAACAACCGTTAAAAGACGAAAATTTTGAACTAAATGTAACCGATAGTTTGAAACCTGAATTAGCAAAAAAAATATTTTTGTTTTTTAAAAACGAAAACTATGATTCTATTGCAAAATACATTCATCCAACTGAAAATTTGAGGTTTTCGCAATACAATTTTGCTGATATAAAAAATGATAATTTTTTTTCAAGTGAAACTTTTTTGCTGTTAGTAAAAAATCCTGTTCCTATATTATGGGGAAGTTATGATGCGACAGGCGACACCATTTTTAAAAATTGGATACAATATAATAGAAAATTTGTTTTTGATGTTGATTTTTCTAAGCCCGAAAAATTTTCGATAAACAAATCATTTTCTAACGGAAATTCCATTGACAATTTAGATAAAGTTTACAAAAACAGCCAATTTGCAGAAGCTTATTATAGTGGTTTTGATGCAAAATATCAAGGTCTTGATTGGCGCACACTAAAACTAGTATTCAAAAAACATAACAATAAATGGTGTTTGGTTGGCGTTATCCACAATCAATGGACATCTTAAACGTAATCGAATTTTTTTAAAATGAAAAAATTTTTATTTCTTACAGTTATTTCAATTTTTATTAGTTGCAAAAAAACAAGCACAGTTGATGATATTCTAAAAACGAAAGCAGGCGATTCTACAGATAAAATAGAAAGTGAATCACCATTAAAAATCGATACCGCAAAAATCGTATTGCCAGCAAAAAGAACTGAATGCTTTGTTTTTGCAAAAAACAAAGACACAACGGCTGTCGAATTAACTTTTGATAGAAATAAAATTAATGGTAAAATGCACTGGAATCCGTTTGAAAAAGATGGTGCTGTGGGCACTTTAGATGGCTCATTAGAAAATGATACCATTGTTGCTGTATATTCATATATGATCGAAGGTAACAATCAAAAAGAAGAGAAAGTTTTTGTTTATAACAATAATAATTTAATTGAATTGTCAGGTCCCTTAAAAGAAACAAGGGGAATTATGAGTACTACAAATAAAAAAACTGCCACAAGCAAAATCGTTTTATTAAAAATAGCTAATGGTGCATATAAATTTCCTAATTTGTTGAAAAAACGTTTTTAATCGGAAATTTATGATATTAAAAGATAAATATCATTTACTTTTTAATATCAACTTATAAAAAATTATTGTTACTAAATTAGCAAATAAATTTTAAACTACATTTTATGAAAAATTTTGTGATGCTACTTGTAATAACGACCATATCAATTTCGTGCAACAACGAGTCTGCCGAATTAGAAAATGGCACCAACTCGACCAATATTTATATGCCGCTTACGGTTGGGAATTATTGGACCTACAAAGTTGTTGGCACGGGAACAATCAAGCGCGATTCACTTTTTGTGCAAAAAGACACCGTTGTTGATTTTAAACCTTGTAAAAAGATGAAAACAAAATTTAATCCGTTTGGGTTTTATTCTAACTCATTAAATAAAAATACGGTTCGCCAAGTAGACGATAAATTATTGGTTTCTGGCAAGTCAAATTTTGATTTTATTGCAAATCTCGGAATTAACGTCGCGCTAAATGATTTTGTAGCATTTAAAGAAGTTACACAAAACAATGAGCAAGTTGGTTTGGTAGAAGGTGATGTATCGCAGGTTGTGCAGGGTTTTAATTTAAAATTAATTTACAGTTTACGGTCAATCGGGCTTACTTCTTTAAATAGTTTTACAACTTCGCAAAACAAGACTTATGCCGACGTAAAACCTATGAAATATATATTGACCCTCAAGGTAGTTTCGCCCCAAACTATTGCTGGTGTACCGTTTAATATTACTGTTTTAGATACCCAAGATGTTGCAATATCTATACAATATTTTGTAAAAAACAAAGGAATGGTTTTTGCAAAAACTGTTTTAAACTACCAATTGCAACAACTGCCAGCAGGCGCACCCGTGCTGCCAATTCCGCAGTCAGGCAATCAAACGCAAGAAGAATTTCTAGATACTTTTTTGATAAATTAGGATTTTTCAAAATTTACTGAATGTTTCAATAAAACTTTATAAAAGTTTGTTGAAACATTTTTTTTGGTTATCATTGTAAAAAAAAAATATGCTGTGACGCCACAAGAATACATGATTCCGTGTTTGAGCAAATCAATTTTTGGACTAGATTGCCCTGGCTGCGGTCTACAGCGTTCTTTGGTTTTGTTGTCAAAAGGAGATTTTTTGGCAGCATTTCAAATGTTTCCAGCGGTGTACTCAACTATCTTTTTTTTTGGTTTTGTTGGCTTACATTTTTTTGACAAAAGCCGAAATTACCAAAAAATGATGATTTGGTCAGCCTATGTTAACGGTGCAATTATGATTATTGCTTATTTTATTAAAATGTTTAATCTATAACCTTAACCCAATTTTAATATTTATTTTTTATGGAAAAACAAAAATTACCCAACGCAACCCTAGTCCTTATACTTGGAATTCTATCAATTCCTGGTTGTTGTTTTTATTGCATCGGACTTGTATTTGGTATTGTAGCATTGGTTCTTGCCAAAAAAGATACCGCACTATATGCAGTAAACCCTGATGGATATGACAATTTTGGAAACATCAAAACAGGAAAAACATTAGCAATAATCGGAATTGTTTTAAATTCGATTGCGATAGTAATGACAATTGCGATAATTGTAGCATTCGGAAGTGCCGCACTTGGCGATCCTGAGGCAATGAAACAGGCAATTGAGCAAATGTTTGGAAAATAAATTTTAATACCAAAAAAAACCACTTCAAAAGAGTGGTTTTTTTGTTTACAAAACAAAAAGTTACAATCATTCAAATTTATTTTTTGGGCGTTCCGCGCGGTGCTATCGCACGAGCGCGGCGGTGTTCCGCTCTCAATCTTTTTTAAGGTTTTGCAACTATTACAACCGTAGAGTTGGCAAAACCTCAAAAAAGGATTTCCGCTCAACACCTAACGCTACCCAAACCGCAAACCAAGTTTACAAAATAGATGCAATAACTTATATAAAAATCTAACTCAAATTGAACTTACGAAAGCGCAAAATCAATTGCTGCTTGAGCATGAACAGCAGTTGAGTCTATCAAAACACAATCTGTGTTTTTGTCAGAAACCAATAAACCAATTTCTGTACAACCCAAAATTATCGCTTCGGCTCCGCGTGTTTGCAAACTCTCGAGAATTTCTAAATACCTATTTCGAGAATTATCATCCAAAATTCCTTTGGTCAATTCATTATAAATTATGTCGTGAACTGACTGCCGTTCAAATTCATCAGGAATTATAACCTCTACATTGTTATTTTCTAGTCTAGATTTCAAAAAATCTTTTTCCATTGTAAATTTTGTACCAAGCAACGCTACTTTTGATAATTTTAATCTTACAGTTTCTTTTGCAATTGCATCTGCAATATGCAAAAACGGAATTTTTATCGCATTTTGAATATCAGTTGCCAACAAATGCATGGTATTGGTACAAAGCACCACGCAATCTGCACCCGCGACTTCAAGTTTTTTTGAGGCATTTGTCATCAAAATAGATAATTCGTCCCATTTATTATCGTGCTGCAGGGTTGCAATTTCTTGAAAATCAACAGATATCATAATAATTTTGGCACTATGGTTTTTGCCTAAAGCCATTTTGATACCACGATTTATCATTTGATAATAAGTCGTTGTACTTTCCCATGACATCCCGCCTATCAGACCTATCGTTTTCATTTTTTAGACGATTTATTAATTGGTAAAACAGATTTGTTTATGTTTTTTCTAAATAATTGCGGTTTGCTTTTATATAATGGCAATAAATAAGACACTGTATAATTAAACCCTACGCCAAAACTACCATCATACGTTCTGTTATATCCCGGTATATAAAGATTGTCAAAACCCACGGGCTTTGCATTTGAAACCAAAATATTGCCCCTGACACTAAAACCCACAAACACATTATTGAATACACGAGTTTTGATGCCCGCAACAACTTCTGCCCACTGTGCAGACCGTCCGTCAGACTTTAAATCACTTTGAACAACTTGGCTCTGCCCAAAATATGGACTTGAATTATATATTTTATATGTATTCAAATTTTGGCTGAATGTTGCCACACCATAACGCAAACCTACATATATCATGTTTTCGAGATCAAGCCAATTTTCGTGCAAATTATAATCAAAACCAGCTTTTATATAACTTCCTTTTGTGGTAAAATTTAGATTATCTTCTTGAACGGTTTTGTTTTCGTTGCCAAGTTCTGCTGCCAAAAATATTTTTTTGGTCAATCTGTAATCTCCCACAAGCTCTAGCCCAGTATAATTTTTATCATAAAAACCTCGCGTGGCTTTGTAGAGGTCAACACCAAAACGAACGCCATATCGCTGCGGAACATTTTTAGCGACCACAGAATCTTTTTTAACAGCTTTTTGTGCGAAAATGTTGACTATTACAAAACAAAACAAGCAACTAAAAAAATATCTTGACATGTGTGGTAGTTTCATCGTTAATTGTTTGCTTCAAAATTTGAATATCTCTTATCCAATTTCCAGAGGTTACGCCCGTAATATTATTGACTGACAATGAATTAGGATTATTGTTGAAATTAAAAAAGGTTCTAAAACCGCAGGCTCTTGACACATATTCGTTCGTGCGAGTATAAGTGAACTTTAACACATCAGTAATTGGGTTGGCTGCCTTGGCATTCAATATAAAACTGTAAGTTGTCACGTTTTGATCAATTTTTAACGGAATTTGTATTTTTGTTTCATTAAAAAAAAATCTATCACTCGCTGGGTCGGCATTTGGCACAAACACAATTCCGTCGGTCACCCCTGCGCCAACTACTTTTAGGTTAGTTACTAATCGCAATTGCGCAGGATTGTTAAAATTATAAAACTCAATGACAACCCTCGCTGTGGTTGGCGTGCCCGCATCGCAAATATCGTCGCTCTCACAACTCGCAAAAGTCATTGTAAAAAGTAATAAAGTCCATATTATTTTTTTCATAATCGATATTTCAATATTTATTTCAAAACCAACAAAACCACATTTTCGACATGGTGCGTCTGCGGAAACATATCAACGGGCCGAACTCTTTCGACACGATATTTCGCGTCAAGAAATTCTAAATCACGTGCTTGTGTTGCAGAATTGCAGGAAACATACACTATTTTTTGGGCTTCAATTTTCAATAATTGTGCGACCACATCTTTGTGCATTCCGTCACGCGGCGGATCTGTAATTACAACGTCTGGACGACCGTTTTGGGCAATAAACTCATCGTTAAAAACGTTTTTCATATCACCCACAAAAAAATCACAGTTAGTAATATTATTTCGCTTTGCGTTTGCTTTAGCATCTGCAATTGCTTCAGGCACAGCCTCTACCCCCACTACTTTTTTGGCGTTTTTAGATACAAATTGCGCAATAGTACCCGTACCTGTGTACAAATCATATACAATTTCTGAGCCAGTCAAACCTGCAAAATCTCTAGTGATTTTATACAATTCATAGGCTTGTTCAGAGTTTGTTTGATAAAAAGATTTGGCGTTTATACTAAATTTCAAGCCTTCCATTTCTTCAAGAATGTAATCTCTGCCCTTGTACAAATGTACTTTTTGGTCATAAATTGTATCGTTTGGCTTACCGTTCATAACATATTGCAATGACGTAATTTCCGGAAATTTAGTTACTAAAAAATCTAAAATCAAAATTCTGTTTGCTTCTTGTTCTTCAAAAAACTGAATCAAAACCATGATTTCGCCAGTCGATGCTGTACGAATCATCAAGGTACGCAAAAAACCTTCATGCGCACGAGGGTTAAAAAAACTTAAATTATTTTTGTTAGCAAAATCACGAATTGCATTTCTAATATCATTGCTTGGGTCGCCCTGCAAGTGACATTTTGTAATATCCAAAATCTTGTCCCACATTTTCGGAATATGAAAACCAAGTGCGTTTCTATTGCCCAAATCTTCGGCTGACGAAATCTCGTTTTCGGTCAACCAACGAGCGTTTGAGAAACCAAATTCCATTTTATTGCGATAAAAAAACTGCTTTGCAGATCCTAAAATTGGCTCAAATTCAGGCAAATCGACCTTCCCGATGCGCTGCAAATGATTTTTTACCTCGTTTTGTTTAAACGTCAATTGCTGCTCATAATTCATGTTTTGCCACTTGCAACCACCACAAACCCCGAAATGCGCGCAAACAGGCTCAACTCGATGCTGTGAATATTTATGAAATTTTATCGCTTTACCCTCAAAATAAGATTTTCTTTTTTTGAAAGTTTGAATATCAACCACATCGCCCGGCACCACATTTGGTACGAAAAGCACACGTCCGTCGGCAGCTTTTGCCACCGAAACACCTTTTGCACCTGCATCTAAAATCGTAATATGCTCAAAAATAACCTTGTCTGTACTTTTTCTACTCATATGGCAAAATTACTTTTTTTAAAACAAATAGTCATAAAAATATACCATAAAATACTAAGTTTCATTCGGGCATTACCTCGCGAGAGGGTAAATTGCACCACAAGTATTTATTTGGCGAGGTCCGGTCTTGCGCTGTATCTTTTTATGGTTCGCACAAATATTTATCCAAAACAAAAAATTTACAAGGCGAACCAAAAAAAGGATGCCGCTTTAACCCCTGATGCACGACTTACTATATCTAAAGAGTTTCAATTCAATAAAAATCTGCGTTCAAACTTCTAAAAATCGAAAATCAAAAATCGAAAATCAAAAATCGTTAATCTGAAATCAACTGTCTTTGTTTGCACACAAAAAATTTAATCATTAATTTTACAACTTAATATATAGGTATAAAATGAAATACGACATAATAGTTCTCGGAAGTGGTCCAGGCGGATATGTAACGGCAATTCGCGCATCGCAACTCGGTTTTAAAGTAGCAGTTATAGAAAAAGAAAATCTTGGTGGCGTTTGCCTAAATTGGGGCTGTATCCCTACAAAAGCATTGTTAAAATCAGCTACTGTTTTTGATTATCTCAAACATGCCGCAGACTATGGACTAACGGTTTCGTCTTTCGACAAAGATTTTTCTGCCGTAGTAAAACGCTCCAGAAACGTGGCTGGCGACATGAGCAAAGGTGTTCAGTTTTTGATGAAAAAAAACAAAATTGACGTTATTATAGGTTTTGGAAAACTAAAAGCAGGCAAAAAAGTAGACGTAACCGCCGAAGATAATACTGTAACAGAATATAGTGCGGACCATATAATCATTGCTACAGGCGCACGCTCTCGCGAGTTGCCAAACCTGCCACAAGACGGCAAAAAAGTAATTGGGTACCGCCAAGCAATGACACTTGAAAGTCAACCAAAATCTATGATTATTGTTGGTTCAGGAGCTATTGGTGTCGAGTTTGCACATTTTTATAACGCAATGGGAACAGACGTTACTATTGTAGAATTTATGCCAAATATCGTGCCTGTCGAAGATGAAGACATCTCTAAACAAATGGAGCGGTCAATGAAAAAAGCTGGTGTAAAAATAATGACTTCGTCGTCTGTAGAAAGAATTGATACTGCTGGCAATGGCGTTAAAGCATTAGTAAAAACTGCCAAAGGAGAAGAAGTTATTGAAGCAGATATTTTACTTTCGGCAGTGGGTATCAAAACAAATATCGAAAACATCGGACTTGAAGAAGTCGGCATTGCCGTAGATAAAGACAAGATTCAAGTCAATGCGTTTTCTCAAACCAACATTCCGGGGTACTATGCCATTGGCGACGTGACGCCAGGACAAGCATTGGCACATGTAGCATCTGCAGAAGGAATAAATTGTGTCGAAAAAATCGCAGGATTGCACGTAGATGCTATTGACTATGGTAATGTTCCTGGCTGCACATACGCGACTCCTGAAATAGCGTCTGTAGGGCTTACAGAAAAACAAGCTAGAGATAAAGGTTTAGATATCAAGGTAGGGAAATTTCCATTCTCGGCATCAGGAAAAGCAAAAGCCGCAGGCACGCCCGATGGTTTTGTAAAAGTTATTTTTGATGCCAAATATGGCGAATGGCTTGGTTGCCACATGATTGGCGCTGGGGTTACAGACATGATTGCAGAAGCTGTTGTAGCTAGAAAACTAGAAACAACTGGTCATGAAATCTTGAAAGCCATCCACCCGCACCCAACCATGAGCGAAGCTGTTATGGAGGCAGTTGCAGATGCTTATGGCGAAGTGATTCATTTATAAAACAAAGTAATTCATATCAAAAAACCCAGTTTGAAAAGTCAAACTGGGTTTTTTATTTAAACTAAAAACCACATCTTAAACCAAAAAGATGTTTATTGTTAACTACTGTTGAGTAGCTCTGTGCAATCTATCATTAATTGTTTTACCTAAGTCTTTGTTCGCAAAACGTTCAACTAATATAAAATTTTATCGTTTGTTGCGTTAGGTTTTTGAATTTTTCTTATTCTACAACAATTCTTTTAATCATTTTATTATTTCCATTTTGAATATTTACAAAATACAAACCTGACGAAATGGTATTTACTTGTAATTCTTGATCAAACATACCAGAATTATCAAATGTTTTGTTATAAATATTTCTTCCGCTTATATCAAGAACTTGTATATTAATTCCTTCGTTGGTTTCTGGTTTAAACGATATTTTGAAACTTCCATTATTAGGGTTTGGATATAGCACAAAATCTTTAAATTCAAAATCATTATTTGTTAAATTTTGTGCTATTGCAAATTTTGTTTTATTAACCGCATAAAATAAATTACCAACAGATTGTACCATTAATCTGCAGTTTATAGAATTAATGTTGTTTGGGATGGTAATTATTTGTGAGCCATCGTTTGGTGTATTTGCCAGCAGTGTTGTTGTAAATGTTAACCCTTTATCTGTTGAAAGCAATATGTTGACTAATGAAGTATTGATGTTGTTTGCTGTAGTTCCTGCTACATTCCAGGTAATAGTTTGCGATGATTTTCCCGCCCAGGTTATTCCCGCGCTGTTTTGTGATGTTACCAAAAATGGTCCAGCATTGGCATTTACAGTAAGTACCATATCATCACGTCGTACATTTGAACCTTGAATAACCGCATTGTCACGAACTGTAACCGCAAAATTTTGTACTCTTGACACGCTCGAGAGGCGTTCCATTCTATCGTTTAAATTTCCTGCAATAACTTTTTCGAGTTTTGGCATATAACGATTTGGTGAACTTGTTGGTTTGTAAAATTTAAAATTTGGTCCAGTGTTTGCAGTTGCGCTAGTTTCTGGTTGTACGCCTTTATCTAAACCTTCCCAAGAATAAGTATAACCATCTGAATTTGAATTAGTAACCGTTGCCTTTAAAACATAGGGTGTACCCTTTGGAATGGTGTAATCAAGTCCAGCGTTCACAACAGGTGGTGCATTGCTTATATTTATAAAAGTACCAATGTTTGTCTGACCAAGAACATCTTGTATCTCTTTTATACTTGCTGTGTGATAATATGGATCGCCAATAGGCTGCCATTCGTCTGTATTAGGTTGCACACTACTGCATAATGCATTATAGGACATATAAGTAACACCTGAGTAAGGCTCTATTTTTATACTACTATCTAAGTTATCACAATCACTAGCAGAATAAGTATGTAACGCTCCAATAAAATGTCCCATTTCGTGGGCAATTGTATTTATAAAACCATCGTCGGTAATACTATTTCCATCAAATCCGGATACTGCCTCGGTTTTTAAACCATCAACAAGAATAGCACCATGTCTTGCAACCCCACCGCCTCCTCTTGCTAATACGTGTCCAACGTCAAAATTCGCATTGCCTATAATTGGTGTAATTTGTGATGATTCATTTAACAAATTAACTAAGTTGCCATTGGTAAAATTATCGGAATCTATAAATATTATGGCAGCTTGGTTGGCTACTAGTTTCATTCTAATAGATAAGTCTCTTTCCCAATCACTATTTAAACGAGTAAGCATTTGTACCAATGATGCAATAATTGCCGCTTTTTTTTGAGGTATAGTACCCGTACTTATTCCAGCCTGCGCAATAATCGCAGCCGAACATTCGACTGTAGTAGAGACTGCCAATCTAAAAGTACGCAATTTATTGTTGGCATTTGTGTGGTTGGGCTTTTCGAGCGAAACTTTGAATTTTTCAATGTCTAATTTGTTATTTATGTCGTCAAAACCGCATATAAACTTAGTGTTTATTTCCGATAAATTTGAATTTCGATAAATTGGATTTAATGTTGCTTTAGAATGTTTATAAATTATATAGGTATTAATCGAATTATTTTGGTATTTTTTTATCAAAAATGAATCCACCTTACCAGAATAAGTTACTGCATCGAAGCCAAGTGGTGTTACACTAAATCGAATAGTTTGGGTTTTATCGTTAATCGCTTTTCCAACGTAAGATTTCAGATTAGGATAATTATTGGCTAGGGCTTTTTCCATAACAGCAACCTCAAAAATTTTGTAATTATCAAAGCCACCATCTGCATTTGGAAATTTAACAATTACATTTGACTCTGTTGCAGTATCCATTGGAGCTGCTGCCATTTGGAATCTTAAAGCATTAAGATCTAGGGTGAAAACTTTGTATTCATATGGCATGAAACTACCATCGAATATAGGCAATTGCGAGATTTGACTTTCTGGCATAATTACCCAAGGTGACGTCTGACTTAGTGAACTTATTGCCGAAAGCAACAAAGTCGCAAGAAATAATTGTTTTTTCATTTTTTAAATTTTAAAACAGATTTTTTAATTTTCTAGACTGTGTAAATTCTAATAAATAATAAATATACAGTGAATAATTTTCTAGAAATATTACATATTATTATATTTTGCAATGATTTATAAATTATTCTACAACAATTCTTTTAA
>JBDLWE010000122.1:0-2583 GCA_039804445.1 Bacteroidota bacterium
AAATTTATAAAATTGTTAGTAATAATCGTTTTATTTTTTCTTCACTTTTGTGATGGGTAAATGAAACAAATTGTTTACTTTTAAAATTTATAAAAAATGAAAAATTTAATTTTAAGTGCCGTTATGATGATGGCTTTTGTGGGGAATGCGATGGCCAAGAGTAGTGAGGTTGTTGCGAAAAAAGTTAACAATGTAAATGAAGTCAAAAGAGACGACAAAATTGCAACGGACTGTGCTGCACTAGCTACTAATCTATTGTCTTTGCATAACACAAGGGCAGGGTTGGAACGAGCAATAACTTGGTTGGTAATTTATCTTAACTGCGAATCAACAAATAAGTAATTAACAACTGCGGCAGTGCCGCAGTATTTTTTGAATATGAAAACATTAATAATTTTATTTTTTAGTACACTTCTGTATTCACAAACGCATAATAATTATACTAATGTAATTTATAAGGCAAAGTATGCCACGGAAAATTATCAGGTAGGTGCCGCAACTGCAAACGCAGCGCAAATTAACGAAATTGAAAAAATGTATATTGAAAGTTATCCTAAATTAGAATATAAATTGATATTTGATAACGAGCAATCGATTTTTACAACTATTGATAAAATGGAATTTGCGAAAGATATGTATTGTAAGCTAGCGCAAACTTCTATTAATACAAATTCTGCTTTTTACATTAACTTTAAAACTAAACAAAAAATAAACCAGTTTGATTTTCAAGGACATAAATCAAATATAAATGTAAGCAGAGAAAAATTTGATTGGGTTATTACTCGAGAATCTAGCATTATTCAAGGTTTGAAAAGTTACAAGGCTACTACTCAAAAAACTAACCCCGCAGGATTTGGTGAGCCAGCAACGACCATGGGAGTTGAAGCTTGGTTTACACCAGAAATTCCAACCTCTACAGGTCCGGTGGGCTTCGAAGGGCTCCCTGGTTTGATTTTAAGTGTATCTTATAACAATATAATTGTTTATGCCTCTAAAATTGAAAAGAATATTAGTGCCGAAATAAAGCCCCCATTTGCAATGAAAACTTTTGACAGTGAGGAAGCATTTACAAAAGACTTTGAAAAGATTTTTGACGAAATAAAAAATAAATCAAAATAATATAATATAAAAAAATTAATATTTAGAAAAAAAATGTAACATTAAATGTGCAACTATTTTTTAATTTTTAAGCATCTAGTTTTAAAGTTTTATTTAATATTTTTAAAACAAACAACATTACTTACATTGTTGTTTGTTTCTTTTTTGTGCCACTCCCAAACCAAAACAATAACAGGCACAGTTTCGGACACCCTCAAAAAAACACTTGAATCGGCAAACGTCATTGCCATACCTGAAGACAAAAACGCACACCTAAAATTTGCTATTGCCGATAATCGTGGGCGATACATGCTGGAACTTGATGCTGGTTATCGATATGAAGTTACGGTGTCTTACATTGGGTATATTGACGAGGTTTTGATTGTCGAACCAAACAGCGTCATCACGACCCACAACTTTCTGCTAGTGCCAACCGGCGAGAAGCTCAAAGAAATTATCATCAAACACGACTATAAACCTATTATTGTCAAAAAAGACACGCTGATTTATGACGTCAAAAGTTTTGTGAATGGCAACGAACACAAAATGAAAGAAGTGCTAGAAAAACTACCCGGCGTAGAGGTAGACAAAAAAGGAAACGTAACCGTGCAGGGCAAGCGTGTCACCCAGATGCTGGTAGAAAACAAATCTTTTTTTGGCGGTGGTTCCAAACTGGCAGTCGAGAACATTCCGGCCGATGCCATCGAAAAAATTGAGGTGCTAGACCATTTCTCGCAAGTTGGTTTCTTGAAAAAAGTTTCAGATTCTGATGAGCTTGCTATGAACGTAAAACTTAAAGCCGACAAAAAAAAGTTTGTTTTTGGCGATTTAGAAGCTGGTGCTCCAGTGGCATTCTCGAAACAACACTTGCTGCATGCTGCCCTTTTTTATTATTCGCCAAAAACAAACCTCAGTTTTATTGGCGATGCAAACACCATTGGCAAAAGCACATTTACTTTTGAAGATTTGATGCGTTTTGATGGTGGCGCAAGCAGTTTTTTGACGGGTAGAAAATCGTTGTCAAATCTCTATGAATTTACAAACGACAACACCGACGTAGTTCAAAACAAATCTGAATTTGAGGCACTTAATTTTAGTCAAGATGTGTCGCCAAGGTTGTCGATTGCTGGTTACGGACTGTTATCAAATATTTTTTTGCAGAGCAATGTTACTTCGCGATTCGAATATTTGCAAAACAGTAGTAGCATTTTAGAAATCCGCAACCAAAACGATCGAAACAAGGCTGTACTTGGCATTGCAAACGCAAAACTTGATTATTCTCGGTCAAACCAAGAAAAACTAACTTACAATTTGCAGTATCAAAGCAGCAACAACAGCTTTGATACCAAAATCAGTTCGACAACAAACAACGTCGCTTCAAATTTTGACATATTCAAAAATGCTGATAATTTTTCAATCAAGCAATTTGCAGAATGGCACAAAAGCATCAACGACAAACATACAACAACTATTGTTACGAACCAC
>JBDLWE010000123.1:0-2713 GCA_039804445.1 Bacteroidota bacterium
TGTTGGATTCAACGTTGAAGCATTTAAAACTGATAATATAATAGGCTATGTAGACTACAAAAGCGAATATCCAGTAATTATTCCAAGATTAAATAGAGATACAAATTGTGATGTGCTAACAAAAATGCTAACAAAATACGAATTGTGGCGTTATGAAAAAGAAATTAGGCTAATAAGAAGTGAATACAATGATAAGATAGAAAAACTAACAGGCGAACACTTCAATTGCATAATTCTAGGTTGTAAAATGCCTATAAAAGACAAAGAGGAAATAATACAAATTGTTAAAACAAAACTGCCACATATAAATATATTCCAATGTGAACAGCACAAAACTGAGTACAAAATAAACATAATAAAAATTAGGTAAAGGACAGAACAATAAAAAATACATAAAAAATAAACGCCAAAGCCCTTGCAATTTATTTTTTTATCGTATCTTTGTGGTATGAAGAAACCACGACAGCCCAAACAGCCACAAGAAGCCAATAAATACGACAAAATCATCAAAGAAAACCTTGAAGACGTATTTATTCCGCTAATTCTCAATCGTTATTGCCCGAACCGCAAAGGTTTGGAGCGATTAGCAGACCAATTTTATACCACAGAAGACCGTGAAAGTGACCTTTTATTGAAAATAACAAGTGAAAACGATGTTGTTTCGTTGTTACACGTTGAATTTCAGAGCAAACCCGACTACGAAATGCTGTTTAGAATGTCGGAGTATCACGGAATGATTGTAAGAATGTACCAACTGCCCGTTTATCATCTTCTCATAGAACTCGGCAGCGAAAAGGCAAACCTTGAAACAAAATTACCCGAAAATTTGATTTTTAGAGGTTTTGAAATTTTGCGTATGGACAGCCTAAAATACGAAGATTTGATAAAATCAAGTATTCCTGCTGAAATTATCTTGGCAATTTTGAGTGATTTTGGCGGAAAGAAACCGCAAACCATCATAAGGCATATTGCAAACCAATTACGCAGCGTTAGTAAAAGCGATGCAGAACTCAAAAAATATATCTCACAACTCAATATTTTAGCGCGTTTGCGTGATTTGGAGAGTTTAACCATTCAAACTGTTTCTAAAATGCCGATAACTTTTGATATTGATAATGATTCACTCGTGAAAATCGTTAGAGAGCGGGACAATCGTATAACGATTGAAAAAATGCTTGAAAGTGGCAAATTAGCAATTAACGAAATTGCTGAATTTCTACGTGTTCCAGAAGATTTCATTTTGCAAGTTAAAAATGAACTAATGAAGGTTAAAAAAAATAAAAAAGCATAGAACAAGGTATATACGCCAATTTGCCCTAAACGGGCAAAAAGCGTATATCCAATCGTTCCCTGCTATCATGCAGACCGCTTAGCCAACCATAAAGATTAAAAATGTGCGAAGGTTGCGACGGGCAGTTTTCGTTTCGCTTTGCTCACTCAAACTGCCCATCGCAACCTCCGTAGAATCCGCGAAACTGATAGTCAAACTGACAGATTAACCCGCAAAACAGCAGCGAACGGCAGTGAAAAAACGCACAAAAAATAGAAAATGTGACATGGTTTGTGTGTGGATTTTACGCACGAAGCGGATTAGCGCGTGGAAAAAATAAGTTCCCAAATTTGCGATTAGCAAAGCGGAAAAACTGTTTAAAAAAATAACGAAAAATTGCGCACGAATCGGATTAGCGCATGGAAAAACTAAGCCCAAATATGGGATTAGCAAAGCGAAAAAGTTGTTGAAAAAACAGCAAAAAGTTACGCACGAAGTGGATTAGCGCATGGAAAAACAAGTTCCAAATTTGCGGTTAGTAAGAAAAAACAAATAAATAGCACCAAAAATACTATCTTTGCATTTCATCAAAATTAGCGTTTATGGGTGTCCCAAAAAAATATTATAGTGCAGAAGTCAGCAGTTCCCGCTTTGACAAATAATAGACAAATTGGTTAAAAAGTATTACCTTTGCGGTCTATGAATATTAAAATAACAACTGCGTACCGAGAAGGTATCAATTTAGACAAAGAGATTTTGTCTTTGCGCCAACTTTTTGAAGAAGTGAAAGATAAACGTGCCTCAAATGTCAGTCACAAATTACCCAATTTACTGATGTGTGGATTTGCAATGTTCTCGCTAAAACACCCTTCAATGTTGGATTTTGAAAAGATGAGTGTACCCGAAAAGGAGAACTTGGACAATGTTTTTGGTATCAAAAAAATACCGTCTGACACGCAGTTACGTAGTGTTTTAGATGGTGTTAATCCTGATTTTTTACGGAATTTATTTCCGAAAAAATTTAATCAATTAGAAGGTGCAGGTATTGTATCTGACTATGGCTATGCCATTGGCGGCACAAATTTTCATATTGTAGCGTGTGATGGCGTGCAACATTTCAGTTCTAAAAAAATAAAATGTAAGCATTGTTTGACGAAAAAGCATAAAAATGGCACGACCACCTGCCACCATAATATGCTCTGTGCAACCCTTGTGCACCCTGAGCAAAAATGTGTTTTCATCTTAGATGTAGAACCCATTGTGCGACAAGATGGCGCAACCAAAAACGACTGTGAGCGAAATGCAGCAAAACGATTATATCATAATTTTGACAAACAATATAGGGATAAAATAGAAAAATACAATTTTTTAGTGGTAGAAGATGCCCTATATTCAAATGTTCCGCATATTCAAATGTTGGCAGGCAAGGCGTGTAATTACCTA
>JBDLWE010000124.1:0-14091 GCA_039804445.1 Bacteroidota bacterium
TTATAACGGCAAATCTTGAAGCACTAAAGTTTGTTGGTCTAAAACCATCTCGAAAAATAAAACTTTTTAATGCCGGACTTGAGGCACGATTGGTAAAATATGAAATGTATGAGGGCAGCAAAAGAACGAAGTTTCAGGTTGTGGGGTAGGTTTTGGGTTTATGGGTTGTGTGCTTTTGATTAAATTCCTGACAATTAATTATTTAGTTTAAACCAACAACCAACAAATAACAACCGAAAACTACTTCTTCTTCAAAATCTTATATTCCTCATAACAACCCGAAATGGCATCAAGAATTTGCAAATCATTGGCTGTTTGCCCAAAAGATTCTGAGAAGTTGCAGCGTTGCAAAATTTCGTTTATTTCTTTTTTGTCAATGCCCAAAAGTGTTGTAATCATTTCTCGGTCATATTTTGTTTCAAGAAGATTTCTAAGAATGTCATCTTTCTTCATTTCTTTAAGACGCTTGAGTTCACGCGGTTTTTTACCAAAAAATTTGTATAGCGCATCAGCAGGATTCATGAGTGAACCCAAAACTTTTCCGAATGCATTTGGCGAATATTGCCCCGCTTCATACCCAAGCTCAGAGCCAGCAATGCCAAAACGATAGTTTTCTTTGTAGGGTACAAGTTTGATATCAATATCCAAAAAACCAGTCAGTCGATATGGTCTTATGACTATTTCTTCAAGAGCGTAGGCTTTTTCAGTAAGGCTTACTTCCTGAGTTTTGTTTTTGATCCAGTCATTAGTAACACGAACATTTATAGATTTATAGCCCAAAAATGAAATGTGTAAAGTATCATTTACTCTCGCCGCAATTTCAAATTCGCCTTTTTGGTCAGATACCGATCCTTTCATCATATTGATATTGATGATATTGGCATTACTCACCGTTTTGCTGGTATTTTCACTTTTGATAATACCTTTTATAAGCTGTATAACTTCTTTATCTTGTGCAAAAACAAAAGTAGAAAGCAATAATAAAATTATTTGAATAGTATATTTCATAAAAAGTATTAATTTATAAAAGTAACAAAATCTTTGAAATTATGAATTGTATACGACATAATTATAAGAAAATTAACAGAAAACAAAAAAGCCACTCTATTTTTTGGGAGTGGCTTTTTTCATAATTTTTAATTTTAGCGAATCGTTCAAAACTAACATTTAGAAAACATTGCACCGCTTTTGCTCCTCTAGCTTTGAGAAGGGTCGGGGATGGGCAAACGGGCTCCTACGTCCTTGGCCTCCTCGGTCTTGGCGCATCACTAAAACCTTCCGAACGGCGTGGTGCACGTTCTGTCGTACCACCAAAACCACCTTCACGTCGTGGTGCCGAACTTCTAAAACCACCTTCACGTGGCGCAGAACCGCCTCGGTCTGAACCCCGGTCACTGCGGAAACCACTTTCTCGGCGTGGTGCAAAGCTACCCTCATGTCGTGGTGTGCCGCCGCTACTGCGACCACCGCTAAAACCACCACCAGAACTGCGACCATTATGGTCACGTCTACCACCACCATCGTTTTTAGAAACTTCAACGTTTACTCTACGACCTGCAAGTGTGGTGTTGTTCAGAATTTCCATAACCTTGTCTGTATGTTCAGGATCGGTGTTAAAGAAAGAAAATCCTTCTTTTACATCTACTTTATATACGTCATCACGACCAAGATCAAGGGTTTCTTTTAGATAATCTTTTAGCTGCATCCAGTCAAAATTATCACGTGATCCGATGTTTACAAAATATCTAACGGCTCCACCATTGCTGTTTTCACGCGGTGCACGATCATCACGACTGCGATCATTGCCAGACGACATTCCAGATATATCTCGAGATTTTTTATAGTAATTAATAAATCTGTTAAACTCAACAGACACCATTTTCTTGATTAACTCTTCTTTTGTCAACCCTTCTAGTACAGAATTTATCGCTGGCAGATAGTTGTCAATTTCGTGGTCAACTTCTGTATCTTTTATTTTTGTAGCAAGATGCAACAATTGAATTTCGCAAATTTCGATACCTGTTGGCAACGTTTTTTCTTCAAATTTTTGTTTGATAATGCGCTCGATAGCCGAAATTTTTCTGATTTCAGATTTTGTAACAATTACTATCGACGTTCCAAGCTTGCCGGCACGACCAGTTCTGCCAGAGCGGTGATTATAGGTTTCTATTTCGTCAGGAAGTTGATAGTTTACTACGTGTGTGATACTGTCAACATCAATTCCACGTGCAGCAACATCGGTTGCTACCAACATCTGAATTTGACGACCACGAAAAGATTTCATGACAGAATCACGTTGTGCTTGGCTCAAATCGCCGTGCAGTGCAGCTGCGCTGTAACCATCTTCAATCAGTTTTTCTGCAACTTGCTGTGTATCACGTTTTGTTCTACAAAAAATTACCGAAAAAATATCTGGGTTACAATCTGCCAAACGTTTTAAGGCCTCGTATCGATCACGGGCATTTACCAAATAAAATTCGTGCGAAACCGTTGCCGAACCGCTGTTTTTTGCACCAACCGTTATCTCCACAGGGTCGGTCATAAACTGTTTTCCTATTCTTGCAACTTCTGCGGGCATGGTTGCCGAGAACAACCACGTACTTTTTTCGTCTGGCGTCGTTGATAGAATGTTTACAATATCTTCATAAAAACCCATGTTCAACATTTCGTCGGCCTCGTCCAGAATACAGTAGTTTATTTGCGAAATGTTTACCAATCCTCGGTTTATCATGTCTTGCATTCTGCCTGGTGTTGCCACAATAATTTGTGCACCACGTTTTATGTCACGTGCCTGTTCGGTAATGCTTGCGCCACCATAAACAGCCACCACGTTAATTCCTTTTTCGTATTTTGAGTAATTTTTGAGTTCGTTTGTAATCTGCAAACACAACTCGCGAGTTGGCGATAAAATCAATGCCTGCGTACTGCGGTTGTCGGCGTCAATTTTTTGGATAACCGGAAAACCAAATGCTGCCGTTTTGCCCGTTCCCGTTTGAGCCAACGCCACCAAATCTGTGTCTTTTTCCAATAATAGGGGAATCGCTTTCTCCTGCACTTCGGTCGGATTCTCAAATCCTAGATCGATAATCGCACGTTGCAGCGATTCACTCAATCCTAATTGTTCAAATTTGTTCATTATATATTTTTAAATTTGGTGCAAAAGTACGCAAAAAATCTGATTTGAACTAATGTTAATTTTAAGATTATTGATTTATTAACGTTTGAAAATCAGTAAATTATGTTTACAAGTAAATCGTAGCCATTCTAGAATTTCTAAAAACCGACTCAAAGTTAAGTTTGGTATAAATATTTTGAAGCACAATTCTTATTTTCTAACAGTACCTTTCCCGCTTTTCGTTTCAATCTTTTGTTGACTGTCAAACCCTTCGACTGCGCTCAGGGAGACAATCAACAAAAGGATTTTCACTACAATCGGGGCTATTTCACAATCGTTTATTTTCTAACAGCACTTTGTTATGCTGGATTATTCCTGAGAAAATCAATCAGTTTTTTAGTAGCAATGCCTCGGTGACTAATTTCGTTCTTCACTGCCAACGAAAGTTCTGCAAAAGTTTTGTCAAATCCAGCGGGCTCAAAAATTGGATCGTAACCAAAACCGCCCGTTCCAGATTTTTTTGTCCTAATACTGCCGTTGACAACACCTTCAAACAAATGTTGTTGACCATTGATATTCAAACAAATCACGGTTTTGAACCCCGCAGTTCGATTGGTGTGGTGTTCAAGATTTGCTAGCAGTTTGCTCATATTGTCATTAGCATCTCTTTGTGCACCTGCGTATCTTGCAGAAAAAACACCAGGTTCTCCGTTCAAAACTTCGACTTCTAAACCTGTATCATCAGCAAAACAATCGTATCCATATTTCTCTAAAACATAATTTGCTTTTTGAATGGCGTTGCCTTCTATGGTATCTGAAGTTTCAGCAATTTCGTCAAAACAACCGATACTTTCTAAACTCAAAATCTCGATTTCGGGAGGTAGCATCGATTGAATTTCAAAAATTTTGTTGGCGTTGTTCGAGGCAAAAACTATTTCCATATCAAATTATTTATGAAAAAATAATGCAATTAAAATTTCGATAATTATTAATATAATAATGGTCCATTCTAGACGTGAACTTTCGCGAACATTAAGTACGTCGGTAAACAATCGTAGGTTGTCTTCTACAATTTGTAGCCTGTAATCTAAATCTTTGAATCGGGTATTGATATCAAAATTGCTTTTTAGTAATCTGTTCAAAACGTCAAGTTCTTCGTTGTCCCAAACCAAATTAGGGTCGTCTAGAATATAAAGATTGTCGACAATACTATTTTTGACGTTCAAAACTTTACCTATATATTTGAGTAAATTGGTTTTAGAAATACTTAATCGGCCATGTTTTTCTAGCTCTAGAATATAGTGTTTTGATGAGGTTATTTGGGCATCGGTCAACGATTCATAATATTCTAGTGCAACAGATTGACCGGTATTTAGCATTACAATTCTTAAAACATTCGAGTTTATTTCTGGAACAACTACAAAGTCGTTTTTGATAATCATTTTTTGAATGCCTGCATCTTCCTTAATAGTATATTCTTCGCGCAAATCTAGCACAACAAATTCTATGGTATAATTTTTTAGAAAGAGAAGCATTTCAGATTTTGCCAAATCGTCGTAGTTAGCGAAAACAACAACGCCATAGTCGAATATATAAAGGTAGCGATTTGAGTCGGGAAACGCATAAAAAATTTCTGAAGTTGAACTCGAAAAAGGGTCTGATTTAAAATCGGATCTAAATTTTTTGATATTAAATGATTCTGAAATTTGTACTGCCTCAATTTTGATTGACATAAAAAAAATTTATTGCAAAGTAGTCATAATTTATGTGAATTTGTTTTACTTGACAGTTAATTCGGCTTTTTTGACCCAAAAAACAATAAAAAAGGTCATTTGTCGTTATTTTTTGACAGATTGACCACTTAACTTTTTGGTCTAATTTTCTGTTGGTATTTTTAAAGACGCTGTAAGTAATTTTACAATGTTAATTTTAAATAAGTAGTTATGTCAAAAGCAGAAGTAAAAAAAATCCAGCGACGAAGCGTCAAAATAATCGAAAACAATCGGTTGTATGTAACTGCAATTTTTTTGACGTTGTTTTTAACAACAATACTTGTAGTTTTAGATTTTATGAAATAAGCAATTACAATTTTACGTTAGTTTCAGTCTAACATAAACGTGTTTTATTCCTCTTTTATCACTTTCGCGTTCGTCGGTTTCTATAATATCCGACATTGATTTTAGCATGGGTGTCAGTTTCGCAAAGCCATAATTTCTGGGGTCAAACTCTGGTTTCTTTTTAGAAATTAAGTTTCCCACGTCGCCCAGAAATGCCCAGCCATCGTCGTCGCCAATTGCTTCAAGGGTTTCTTCAATAAATTCAATGGTTTGATTATCTATTTTGTTTAATGTTTTTTCGGCAACTGCAACTTTGGCCGTTTCGACCGAAGGTTTAATGTTTTTGTCTGCTGGTTTTTTGGTGTCTTTGGTCGATGGGGCGGCACGTTGTTTTGCCAATTTCTTTTTGACAGCGCCGTCCAAAACTTCGATATAAATAAATCGATCACAAGCTACAATAAAAGGGTTTGGCGTTTTTTTTTCGCCAATGCCAATGACTTTCATGCCCGATTCGCGCAGGCGAATTGCCAATCTTGTAAAATCTGAATCGCTAGAAACGATGCAAAATCCGTCGACTTTGCTTGAGTAGAGCAAATCCATGGCATCTATAATCATCGCAGAATCTGACGAGTTTTTGCCAACCGTATAGCTATATTGTTGTATTGGTGTAATGGCGTGTTCTAACAAAACCGATTTCCAACCGTTGGCATTTGGTTTGGTCCAATCGGCATAGATGCGCTTGGTGGTTGGTGTGCCAAATTTGGCAATTTCTTCCATCATGCCTTTTACATTGCTGTATGGCACATTGTCGGCATCTATGAGTACAGCTAGTTTTAGTTCTTGTGTTGTTGGCATTTTTTTAGAATAAATTGTTTGTAAATGTACAAATTTTTGGTTTAAACCACGATGCTCTAGCCCCGATTGAAGCGAAAATCCTTTTTTTGATTTTGAATCCCGGTAGGGTTCAAAATTAAAAAAAGATTGAAGCGGAAAGCGGGAAATAGCTCCAAAAAAATAATGTTAAAATTGTATTTATATTAAGGTATGAATTCTTAATTTTGCATTTTCGTAAATGTTAAGAAAAATGGTAAAGGATTTATTCGAGAGAATTCAGAACAATAAAGGGCCTTTGGGCAAATGGGCGAGTCAGGCCGAAGGATATTTTGTGTTCCCTAAATTGGAGGGCGAGCTTGGGCCACACATGACGTTTCATGGCAAAAAGATTTTGAATTGGTCGATAAATGACTATTTGGGGCTGGCAAACCACCCTGAAGTGCGCAAGGCCGATACAGATGCGGCTATTGCATATGGTGCGGCATACCCGATGGGTGCCCGCATGATGTCTGGTCACACTGACGCGCACGAGAAGCTCGAAAATGAGTTGGCTGCTTTTTGTATGAAAGAATCTGCTTATCTCTTAAATTTTGGTTATCAAGGGATTATGTCGACTATTGACGCATTGGTTTCTAAAAACGATATTATTGTCTATGATGTAGATGCGCATGCTTGTATTATTGACGGCGTTCGGTTGCATATGGGAAAACGATTTACTTATCGCCACAATGACATTGAAAGCATGGAAAAAAACCTGCAACGAGCCACGAAAATGGCAACTGAAACTGGTGGTGGAATCTTGTTTATTACTGAAGGAGTTTTCGGCATGCGAGGGCAACAAGGCAAACTTCGTGAAGTTGTAGCGCTGAAAAAGAAGTATAATTTTAGACTGCTGGTCGATGATGCTCACGGTTTTGGAACACTTGGAAAAACTGGCGCAGGAGCAGGCGAGGAGCAGGGTGTGCAGGCAGATATTGATGTTTATTTTTCGACTTTCGCAAAATCTATGGCGAGTATTGGCGCGTTTATTGCTGCCGATAAAGACGTGATTGATTATTTGAAATATAACTTGCGTTCGCAGATGTTTGCGAAAGCATTGCCTATGATTCAGACAGTTGGTGCCTTGAAACGATTAGAATTGCTCAGAAACTCATCTGAACTAAAAGATAAACTTTGGGTAAACGTAAACGCGTTGCAAAACGGTTTGCGTGAGCGAAATTTTAATATTGGTGATACAAATACTTGTGTAACACCAGTTTATCTAGAGGGTTCAGTGCCAGAAGCGATGGTAATGGTAAACGATTTGAGAGAAAACTACGGTATTTTCTTGTCTATTGTAATTTATCCGGTGATTCCAAAGGGTATTATTTTGTTAAGAATGATTCCGACTGCAAGCCACACTTTACAGGACGTGTCTGAAACTTTGACGGCTTTTGAGGCCATTAGAGAGAAGCTCGTAAACGGAACTTATAAAGAAATTGCGAGTCGAACGACTGTTGATATGGATGCTTAAAGATTTTTGATTTCAGATTTTTGATTGACGATTTCAGAATTTGTATAATGAATTATCGAAAGCATTTTGTGTTTTATATTTTTTTTTTGAGATATTTTTAATTTTTAATGTGCTGTCTTCAATCTGCAATCGTAAATCAAATAACGTAAATCGTATTTCGAAAATCAAATATCTTTCCTAAAAGTGCACCGTTTTCTAAATGTTTCGGGTTGAAAGTTTTTCCACAGTTGTGCAATAGCAATGTTGTCTGATAATTCTGGTGTGCGTATGCAATTTATGATTCTTTTTTTTGCAAAAGTTTTAAAATATTGATCAAAGATAAGTGCGTGAATTCCTTTGTTTTGCGCCTCTGGCGCAACACCAATAAGGTAAAACAAAACGTCTTTTGAATGTTTTCGGGCTTTCAGTAAATAAAAAATCCCAAAAGGCCACAACTTGCCTTTTGCTTTTTGTAACGCTTCGGCAAAAGATGGCATGACGATGCTAAACGCAACTAACTTCCTATTTTTGTCTTGTACAAAGAGGATGTATTCTGGATTGATAAACGAAATATATTTCTTTTTGAAAAATGCTTTCTCAGATTCAGATATGGCTACAAACGACGACAAACTTGCATATGATGCGTTGAACAGATCAAACATTTCGTCAACAAACGGCAGAATATCCTTGGTTTTAGTAAAACTTAAGGTCGTTAATTCATATCGCTTTGCGATTAGGTGTGCTGCTTTTTCAAAAAATATGGGTTTAATGTTAGAAAAAAGCATTCTGTTTTCGAGATATTCTTTTTCAACTGCAAAACCAAGTTGTTCAAAATGTGATTTATAGTATGGATAGTTGTACCAAGTAATCATAGATCCGATAGAGTCGAAACCTTCGGTAATGCAACCAACTTTGTCGAGATTAGAAAAGCCCATTGGGCCTTCGGCATGGCTTAGATTATTGTTTCTGCCAATTTCAAAAACTTTTTCGAGTAGTGTTTTTGTGACCATGATGTCGTCAATAACGTCAAACCAACCGAACCGAATTTTTGGTTTTTGTTGCGTTTTTACTTCTTGCCAATTGATTATTGCCGCAATTCGACCAACGATTTTATTGTTTTGATAAGCCAAAAAAAACTCTGCTTCAGAATTCTCGAAAACAGGATTTTTGGTTTTGTCAAAAGTTTCGAGTTCGTCGGCAATAATTGGTGGTACCCAATAGGGATGATTTTTGTACAATAAAAACGGAAATTTCACAAATTGTGTCATTTCGCGTTTTGAGACACATGTTTTTAATTCAATCATTTTGTTGGCGCAGCGGTAGGTTGAACTTCGTCTTTTCGTTTTTTTGATTTCGTTTTTTTATCAGATTTTCCGCCTTTTGAAACTTGTAGTTTGGTAGGCTTATAATTTTTTTCAAATCGCCAAGAAAGCCCAACGCCACCGTACAGAATTGACGGTGTGTTTTTGAAATTGGTTGATACAGATGCATCGATTTGAATATTATTTTTAATTAAAACGGCCGCACCGCCACGCAAAAGTGAATCTGCATAAAAATCTGACATATAGCCTTGATTCTCTATAAATCCTGACCATTTTTCTGAAAATCCTTTGGTAAGGGTAACGATATAACCGTAGCTCGGAAACTCGGTTGTGAATTTATCTGCAATAATATTTGTTACCAACACATATCCTGAACTAAACTGATTTTGAGCAATTAACATAATTTTTGGACTGAAGGGTGCATCGTTTTTGAAAGTATAAGGACTATCAAAACTTATATTTGCGCCAGCAAATAATGACACTGCTGGAATAAACTGACTCCATTTGAATCTATTATTTGCTTTCCAACTGTAAAGATTGGGTTTGTTATCTCGATTTTTATACGGATCGAAAATTAAATATTTTGCACCTACAACTGTTTTTTTTAAATTATTGCGATTTTCTTGCCCAAGATTAGTAGTAAATTGATCCATTTGATAAATCAATTCAAGATTAAATTCAAGTTGTTCAAAAAACAGTCCGTATCTAAAATTTAAATTAGAATTTACTCCAGCAGTATCGGTAAAAAGCAAATTATGTTTTTCTTTAAGTGCCGTTAGTCCGCCTTCTATTTGAAATATTGATTTACCAACAGAAAAAGCACCCTGTGATTCACCAGGGCGATTAGAATTTATTTGATCGGTATATTGTGCGGTAAGCATAGCAGTTATTAAAACTAAAAATAACGCTAAGTATTTTTTTAAATTTTGCATTTTTTAAAATTAAGAATTGTTCACTAGATTTATTTCAAAAGTAACAATTTTATTAATAATTTATGACTGTAATTTGATTTTTTGAAATCAATATTTGTTAAATTTACAAAAATTTTAATGCTATGCAAACTGCTTCGTTTGAAGGTTTTTTCAGAACCTTATTTAATATAATTATTTTTTATTATGTTTTCAAATTTGTTGCAAAACTATTGTTGCCAGTAGTAATTAAAAAAGTTGTTGAAAAGGCAACACAAAACATGCAAAATCAATATCAGCAATCTTCTCAACCGCAGCAACAGCGTTCAAAAGACGAAGTTACAATTGACAGCGCAAACGCAAAAAAAACGAACACAAATAGAAATGTTGGTGATTATATAGATTACGAAGAGATCAAATAGAAGTTAAAATTTATTATCATAAAAGTTACCTTAATTAATGAAATATTTAGAAAAGTTTTATCCTCATATATTTGCGTGTTTTGGTTTTATTGCCATAGCAATACTTTTTTTTAGTCCAGTTTTACGCGAAAAATCACTTTATCAGTCTGATATTGCTCAATATACAGGCATGGCAAAAGAACAAAACGATTTTCGAGCAGAAACAAATTCAGAGCCGTTTTGGACAAATTCAGCCTTTGGGGGTATGCCAACTTATCAAATGGGTGCCAATTATCCGCACAATTATATCAAAAAAATTGATGCAATAATAAGGTTTTTGCCAAGACCAGCCGATTATTTGTTTTTATATTTCATCGGTGTATATTTGTTGCTTACCGTTTTAAAAACCGACCCATTAAAAGCATTTTTTGGTGCTTTGGCATTTGGTTTTTCGACCTATATGATTGTCATTTTGGGCGTTGGTCACAATGCTAAAGCGCATGCTATTGGTTATATGCCGTTTGTGGTTGCTGGAGTTTTATTGGTTTTTCAACGAAAATATATTTTTGGCGGATTGCTGTCTGTTTTTGCAATTGCTTTGGAAATTGTTGCAAACCATTTTCAGATGACATATTATCTTTTGATTTTACTTGGGTCAATTGCGGTTTTTTATGGGTATAATGCATTTCAATCAAAAGAATTGAAAAGTTATTTTCGGTCTATCGCAATATTATTTTGTGCGGCAATTTTGGCAATTGGCATTAATGCAACGTCTATTTTGGCAACGTCAGAATATGCTAATTTTAGTATGCGTGGTAAAAGCGAACTGTCGTATAATGCAGATGGTTCAAAAAACATGACCAGTTCATCTATGAAAAAAGACTATATTACAGAGTATAGTTATGGAATTTCAGAAAGTTTTAATTTGATTGCTGCAAGACTTTTTGGTGGTTCAAATTCAGAAAAACTTGACGAAAAATCTAATGTTTATGAGTTTATTTCAAAACAAGGCGCATCGCCAGAAGAGGCATTAGAATTTACAAAATCTTATGGAGTAACCTACTGGGGCGATCAACCCATTGTGGCAGCACCAGCATATGTTGGTGCAATTGTTTTCTTTTTGGCAGTTCTCTGTTTATTCGTTGACAACCGAAAAATAAAATACGCTTTTATATCGGCCGCAATAATTTCGTTATTGCTTTCGTGGGGTAAAAATTTCAGTTTTCTTACAGATTTTTTTATTGATTTTGTGCCGCTTTATGACAAATTTCGGGCTGTATCTTCAATTCAAGTTATTCTAGAATTATGTTTGCCGGTTTTGGCAATTATGGGTTTACAAAGTTTTTTTAAAAACGATACAAAACAACAATTTTCAGCACTTTGGAAAACGGTTGCCGTGTCTGTAGGAATTGTTGCCTTATTGCTCTTATGCCAATCTATGTTTCATTTCTCGAGTGCCGTTGATGGGCAAATTGTTCAAATAATGAATGAGCAAACCAACGACAAAAGTTTTGGAATCAATTTTGTTCAAGCCCTGAAGCTTGATAGACAAGCCTTGTTTACATCAGATTTAATGCGTTCGTCATTATTAATGATTGCTGTTGCGGGATTTTTATTTGCTTTTATAAAAAAAATATTGTCTCAAATTGTAGCTATTGTTTTTGTAGGCGTCATTATGGTTGGCGAGTTGATGCTCGTTTCAAACAACTATTTTGACAGGTCTAATTTTGTGAGCAAATCTGAAGTCGAGAACCCTTTTGAACAAACGCGTGCCGATTCATTGATTTTAGCAGATAAATCTCAGTTTAGAGTTTATGAAATTCAAGGTCGTTTGCAAGCGCGAAGTTCATTTTTTCATAAATCGGTAGGAGGTTACAGCGCAGTTAGACCGAGACGATTTGATCAAATATTTGAATATATAATTGATAAAAAGGTCGATACAATTGCATTTACAATTAATCAAGAATCAATGTCGATCACTCAAAACATTCCGATTATAAATGCTTTGAATATCAAATATTTAATTTTTTCGGCAAAAGGTGGTGACGTACCGATACAAAATCCGTTTGCAAATGGTAGTGCTTGGTTTGTATCTGAACTAAAAAATGTACGGTCGGCTGATCAAGAATTACAAGCAATTCAGACAAATGATTTAAAAAACATTGCTGTTTCAAATTCAATAAATAATAAGGTATTGTCAAATCTTCAAAAATTTGAAGTCGATAACTTAGCAACAATTTCTGTCGAGGTTTATAAACCAAATTATATAAAATATCAAAGCATAAATTCTAAAAATGGCTTCGCTGTTTTTTCTGAAATGTGGTATCCAAAAGGTTGGAATGTTTATTTGAACGGAAAATTAGATTCACATTTTCGGGTTAATTTTGTTTTGCGTGGCATGAAAATTCCTGCAGGAAATCATACTATCGAATTCAAATTTGAACCACAAGTTGTAAAAACAGGAAGTATGATTTCGTTGATTAGTTTTTTAATCGCAATATCACTGTTATTCGGTGGTTTATATTTTCTTTGGAAAAATAAATATCAAAAAATTAAGTAACTTCGTATAAATTTATTTGTGATGGCATCAAATTTTAATTTTCCGAAATATACTTACAACGACTATAAAAACTGGAAAGAAGACCGGGAGCTTGTCGATGGGTATCCGTTACAATTATTGCCGTCGGCATCGCCAAAACATAGCAAAACGCAAGCTAGAGTTATCATGCAATTGGGAAATTCTTTGTCCAAATACAAAGATCGTGATTGCACACTTTTTACAAAACTCGATTGGAAAATAAACGAGCACACAGTGATTCGTCCCGATATAATGAAAATTTGCGACAATCAAAAAAAAGATTATTTAGAATTTCCTCCACTTCTTGTCATAGAAGTTTTATCGCCGTTTAATTTAAAAAATGATCGCGTTATTAAATTTGATTTGTATCGAGAAAATGGTGTAAAATTTTATATAATGGTTGATTGTCAGAATGAAAACGTAGAAGTTTTCGAATTGATTGATAATTTTTATAAATCCGTAAATAAAAACAAATTCCTACTAGACAAAAATTGTGAAATCGAGTTAGATTTTGATGCACTTTTGAAAAAAACTTTTTATTTATGAAAACAAATCATATTTATTATGCAAATCCAGAAGTTATTGAACAACAGCGTATTGAAAATATTAGAAAAATGTCGCCACAGCAAAGGTTTGAAAATCTTATAGCGATTATTGAACTTTCGATGTTATTGCGAAACGCATCACAAAAAACTATAACAAATACTCAAGATGAATCAGCAGATTGTAGAAGTGTGGAAATTTCTGGCTCAAAGCAAGGTTAACTATCTTACAATAGGTGGATTTGCTGTAAATGTATATGGTTTCGGACGAAATACTGGTGATATAGATATTTTTATCGAGGACACACTTGAAAATCGTAAAAATCTTCAAAGTGCTTTACTTAATTTAGGAATTGAAGATTGCTCCACGATTTTGACCATGCAATTTATTCCAGGTTGGACAGATTTTCCGTTACGTTTTGGTTTTAGATTAGATGTTTTAACAACTGTTAAAGGTCTCGAAGATTTAACTTTTAGCGAGTTAATAACTTCTGCAACGGTGGTTAATATTGAAGATGTTGATGTTTATTTTTTAGATTATAAAAATCTTATAAAATCAAAAAGAGCTAGCAGCAGACCAAAAGATATTTTGGATATTGAAGAGTTAGAAAAAATTAATAACAGAAACTTTTCTAAAAATTGCCAACCGTAGATTATAATAAAGTCCTTATAATATCCTACTATTGGCCACCTGCAGGCGGTCCAGGTGTGCAACGGTGGCTAAAATTCGTCAAGTATTTGCCTGAATTTGGTATTGAACCAATTGTTTACATACCAGAAAACCCGTCTTATCCAATTATTGACACTGATTTGATGCACGAAGTTGCACCAAACACAAAAAT
>JBDLWE010000125.1:0-7858 GCA_039804445.1 Bacteroidota bacterium
GTTTGCCTTATTGCCACAAGTTTCTTCATCAAATCTTCAAAATAATCAAGGTGCAACATGTTTGCACCGTCAGATTTGGCATTAGCTGGGTCAAAATGTGTTTCTATAAAAATCCCATCAACACCTACGGCTATACCAGCCTTTGCAACGGTTTCTATCATATCTGGTCTTCCACCCGTAACGCCAGCGGTTTGGTTTGGTTGCTGCAGCGAGTGTGTGACGTCTAGCACGGTAGTCGCAAAATTTTGCATCGTTGGAATGCCACGATAATCCACAATCATGTCTTGGTAGCCAAACATGGTACCACGGTCGGTCACTATTACTTTTTGGTTGTTGCAATCAAGCACCTTTTGAACGGCGTGTTTCATGCTTTCAGGACTCATAAACTGCCCTTTTTTCAGGTTTATAACCTTGCCAGTATTTGCGGCGGCAACAACCAAATCGGTTTGACGCACCAAAAAAGCAGGAATTTGCAACACATCTACAAACTCGGCAGCTATGGCAGCATCTTCATTGGTGTGAATATCGGTCACGGTTGGCACGTCAAAAGTAGCAGATACTTTTCTTAAAATCTTTAATGCAACCTGGTCGCCAATGCCTGAAAAACTATCGATTCTCGACCGATTTGCTTTTTTGAACGAGCCTTTAAACACAAACGGAATTTGCAAATCGCTCGTTATCCGAACCAATTTTTCGGCAATTCTCAACGCCATATCTTCGCCCTCAATGGCACATGGGCCCGACAGCAAAAAAAAGTTGTTAGCATCAAGGTGTTTTATTTTAGGAATATCAATCAAGTTCATTGTAGCGATTTTAAAACTGCAAAGATAAGCACAAACTTCAAATTTTAGATATATTTTTTTTTTGAAGCCAATCCTGCAGTTCGTTTCAATCTTGGGCTTGCAAACCTTTTTTTTCTAACCAAAAAACGAGCTCGCGTTGGTCGCTGTTTTTTGCCAAGAAAAAAATTGGTTTTCAAACCCAAGGATTTCCACTACCATCAGGGCTAGGGAGTAAATTTAACAAAAACCTACAATCTAATAGACAGCCCAAGAGGTGCAAAGAGAAACCCTTTCTCATAAATATTTATATAAATTTTTAAGGGTTTCTGGTTGCCAGTCCATGAAACTTCATAAACATCCAAAAGACCAGCGCCCGACAGCGCACGCTTAGACGGAAACGGGCAACAATTTTCTAGTTTTTTATAAACCAGTTTTTCACCATTTGGTCCAGCCAACGCCTTCAAAAATCGAGGTTGATTGATAGTGTCGTTTGCGGTTTGTTGATAAAAAATATTAATAGGATAATCTTTATCATATCCATATTTTTTGTTTTTGCTAACTTTTTTAATTTCAAAAAAATTTGATGGCAACAAAATTAAATCTGGTGCATTATTATCAATGTTTTTGATAGTGTTTCGGGTGCTGACGCACGAAACCGTAACAATAAACGCTATAAAAATTGTTAAAATATATTTTTTCATTAATAAATAATTTTATTTGTTTGTTTGCACAAAGTATGCCACAATTGCCGATAATACCACGCCTACCGACAAACTTCCAAAAACAGCTTGCTTACAATAACTCATTAAATTAAAATAGTCTACGGCAGCAACATTGGTCATTGTTTTTGTTGTGACCATATATTTTATTATATGATCAAAAAACAATGGCGAAATAATTTTGAATGCCACAATTTGCACCAAAACACTCAAAACTGCAATAGCAAAAGACAAGTAAACACCAGACACCATGCCTTGCTGCCATGAGATTTGACCTTTATAAAAAACAGTCTTTTTGTCATGAATCGCAACTAGATATAAAATAACGGTCGGAATCGAAAAAAAATAACTCACAAAAAGTTGCTTGTCAATGTGCTTGTCATGAAAACCAACGATTTGTTCGCCAGCAATCCACAATAGACTTGCCATCGAAAAAATAAATGCCCACTTTATTTCTGTCTGAAAATTTTTCATTGTTGCAAATTTATTGTCAAAAATAGTCATTTTATAGAAATCGAAAACATTGTTTTGCTACATTTGCTTTCAAATTTTTCACAAATGGAAATTCTCTCGCACACGTGGCCTTGGTACATATCGGGCTTTTTGATTGGTTTTGTAATGTTTTTGCTTATTTATTTCGGCAAAACATTTGGTATGTCGTCTAACCTTCGGTCATTGTGCACCATGGCTGGCGCCGACAAGTTTGCAGATTTTTTTCGGTTTGACTACAAATCTCAAAAGTGGAATTTGGTCGTGGTTCTTGGCGCTATGATTGGTGGTTTTGTAGCAGTTTATTTTATGTCCGACCCAACAAATGTTTTACTAAACCCAAAAACACTATCTGCCCTGCAAACCATTGGTTTTGATGCGCCTAACGGAAAATTAATGCCTGAAACCATGTTTGGCAACAACGTTTTTTCAAATCCAAAAATGACAATAATTCTTTTAATCGGGGGATTATTGATTGGTTTTGGTTCGCGATATGCTGGCGGTTGCACGTCTGGTCACGCCATTCAGGGTTTGAGTAATTTGCAATATCAATCGTTAAAAGCTGTAATTGGTTTTTTTGTTGGCGGTTTGGTGATGGTTCATTTTATTATTCCACTAATTTTTTAAATAATGAAATATATAAAATTTTTATTGGTTGGTTTTTTGTTTGGCATTGTGCTTACAAAATCCGAAGCTGTGTCGTGGTACAGAATTTACGAAATGTTTCGGTTTGAGTCATTTCACATGTATGGAATCATTGGCGTGGCCATATTAACAGGCTTTTTGAGCATTCAATTTTTCACAAAATATCAAAAAACCGATTTTGAAAATCAGCCAGTTTTGATTCTTGACAAAGAGAAAGGATCTTTTAGATATTGGATTGGCGGCCTAATATTTGGCCTTGGTTGGGGATTGGTTGGTACATGTCCTGGACCAATTTTTATACTTTTAGGTGCAGGCTTCTTCCCTATTATTATTGTTTTGGTTGGTGCACTACTTGGTACTTTTGTATATGGACTTGTCAAAGATAAATTGCCACACTAAACAATTTCGGCACTCAAACCTGCATCTAAAAGAAGTAAGCATTTTGGTACAAGTTCTTTCATCGAGCCTGTTTTTACGGTGCATTTTCCTTTATAATGAACAAGAATTGCGCATTGTTCGGCTTGTTCGGCGGTATGTTCGCACACATCAATTAAAGTATTGATTACGTGAACAAAGGTGTTAACATCGTCATTATAAAGTACAATCTCGTTGTTTAACACGTCTTGCGCTCGTACTTTTTTCTTTTCTCTTGTAATGGTTTCGGTACTCATTTTTATAAAATAATTACTATTTACAACTTTTTTCTTTCGACATCAAACGGAAATTTTTCGTTGATTATCAACCCGCGATTATTCTCAAGTAACGCTTCTTTAATGGTTTGCGCAACACCTTTATACATAAATTCTAATTGCTCTGTATTGATGACAAACGGAGTGCCAAATCGCAGCACACACCATTTAATTTGCAGTTTTTTGATAAATTGTTGGTCTTGAACGTAAGGTTTATAATCATCAACAAAAAGTAAAATATAGGTTATTATATACCTGTGCATTTTTAATCTAATTATATCGTTGCACTTAATGGCATTGTACATAAAAATTTCGTCAGAAAGCGTGATTCCTTCATCAGAAAATTGAGTGGCATATTTGAATTTGTATAGTTTGCTGTATGCAATAACCACCACAATTAACATAAAAAATGCACAAGGTATCCAAAAAAGTAATGCAAAATAATTCGACAAATTATTGATAACTAACAATGTAGTTAGCACAATAACTAAAATTGGCGCAAAGTACGTCGTAAACTTCAGCCAACCTTGCACAAATCGAATGTTATTATTGTGTTCGGTAACTCTCATCATCTGTAAGTGGTTTAAAATAAGTCAAGGCACACCAATTATTTCGGGTTCTTTTGCTTAAATACTTCAATCCGTTTTCGGTACAGGCTTTGCCAATCGCCTCAATATCATCTTCATAAAAACCGCTCAACAACATAGTTCCGTTTTGGTTTAGGCATTTTGCATAGGCTGCCATGTCGTTTATCAAGATATTTCTGTTGATATTGGCAATAATCAAATCATATTTTTGAGTAGTCAGCAAACTAGCATCGCCTTCATAAACGGTAATATGTTTGCAATTGTTTCGTTCGGCATTTTCGATAGAATTTTGGTAACACCAATTGTCAATATCTATGGCGTCAATGGGTTTTGCACCAAGTTTTTCGGCCAGAATTGCTAAAATTGCGGTACCGCAGCCCATATCAAGGGTTTTGTTTAATTCAATTTTAAGTGACAACAAACTTTGAATCATCATATGAGTCGTCTCATGATGACCGGTACCAAAACTCATTTTGGGCTCGATAACGATATCAAATTCGGCACTGGTTTTTGGATGAAAAGGTGCTCTAACATAACAACGACCGTCAACGTCAATCGGTGCGAAATTTTTTTCCCATTCTTCGTTCCAATTTACGGCTGCTATTTCGTCGATTTGATATGAAATTTGAAAGTCTTGATTTTTTAAAATATCAATATCATCAAGCATATTTTTGTTCCAAAGATTTTTTGGAATGTATGCGGAGCAACCCATATCGGTATCTTCAAAACTATCAAAAGGTAGTTCACCAAGTTCGGCAATCAAGATTTCTGACCCAACGTCTTTTGGATTTATTGTAAAATGATAGGCAATATAAATTTGTGACACTATAAAATATGTTTTTTAATAATTTTATACTCCGCTCACAATACCAGCAAAATCAACTGCTTTTAAAGCCGCACCTCCAATGAGACCACCGTCGACGTCTGGTTTAGAAAAAATTTCTTTAGCGTTTTCTGGTTTTACGCTTCCGCCGTACAAAATTGATAAATCTTCGGCAACATCTGAACCATATTTTTTGCGAATGGTTTCGCGAATAAATTCGTGCATTTCTTGCGCTTGTTCAGGACTTGCTGTTTCGCCTGTGCCAATTGCCCAAACGGGTTCATAAGCTAGAATAATTTTTTCGAATGCAGATGCATCTAAATGAAAAAGCCCGTCAGTAAGTTGATTTTCGACAATATTAAAATGATTTTCGGTCTGACGATCTTTTAATTCTTCGCCAAAACAAAAAATAATCTCCATATCGTGTTTTAGCGCAGTATCGACTTTATTGGCCAACAAGGCATCACTTTCATAAAAATATGCTCGACGTTCAGAATGTCCCAAAATCACCATATTCACGCCAATACTTTTGAGCATATCCGCAGAAATTTCGCCAGTAAATGCGCCACCTTCTGCTTGATGCATATTTTGCGCAGCAATATCTATATTAGTGAATTGCAAATGTGCGACAGCAGACGAAAGATTAACAAACGTTGGGGCAACTATGATTCTGCACTGTTTGTCTGAAGGCAGTCTATCAATCAAATCATTTAATAAATCTTCGGTTTCTTCGGCATTTTTATTCATTTTCCAATTGCCTGCAACTATTTTTGTTCTCATTGATTTTTTTTAATAAGTCATTTTTAACTTAGCACAAAATATATAATCTGTTGATTGTAAAAGAATTATTCTACAGCTTTCAACGTGCTATTTTAATGCTGTCAAGGTTTTTTGAATTTTATCAAAATCAGTTTCTATAGCTTTAAACAATACTATTTTTCCTGTTTTGTCTAAAATAATATAACGCGGAATCCAATCGAGTTTGATAGATTTTCCAAATTTACTTTTCATTCCCTCTGGATCAGTTACTAAAAAATGATCGCCAGCGAGTTCATGCTTTTCGATACCTATTTTCCATTTTTCAAAAGTTTTATCTAAAGAAATAAAAATATAAGCTACATCTGGATTTTTAGATTGCAATTCTTTTAATTTAGGCATCGACTTAACGCAATCACTGCACCATGATGCCCAAAATTCTATAACAACAATTTTGCCACTATGTTTTTGGGTGATTTGTTCAAAAGTAATATTTTGATTTTCAAATGTTGATAAAACAGACGCCAGTACTTCTTTCTTAAATTTAGTTTGTGCATCGCTACACGAAATATTAGAAATCAAAATTGCGGCAGTAAATAAAAAGTTTTTCATGGTTTGTGTATTTTTTTACAAATCTATCGAAAAAAAATTAAGAACAAAGACGTTATCTGTACATTTTACAATTTAAAAGCCTGCAAAATTTCATTCATTTCTGATTGAATTTTATTAGCTTCAACTCGTGCGGCTTGCGCAAAATCGATATTAGATGATGCGTATATTATATTTCGCGACGAGTTTATTAAAAGTCCAATATTGGTATTTAATCCATATTTACAAACCTCCTGCAAATTCCCTCCTTGTGCGCCAATGCCAGGAACCAATAAAAAACTATCGGGGATTATCTTTCTAATTTCTTTAAAATATGCTGCCTTTGTAGCACCAACAACGTACATTAAGTTTTCTGAATTCTTATAAGTTTGAGACTTTTTAATAACTTCTTGATACAAAGGAACACCATTTATTGCAAGTGTTTCAAAGTCAAAGGCACCTTCATTTGAAGTCAATGCCAACAAAATAGTATGTTTATTTTCAATTGCTAAAAAAGGTTCTACTGAATCACGACCCATATAAGGGGCGACAGTAACAGCATCAAAATTTAAATCTTGCAGAAAAGCCTTAGCATACATGGCCGAAGTATTGCCAATATCGCCACGTTTCGCATCGGCAATGGTAAATATTTCAGGATAATTTTGCTTCAAATATTTAATAGTTTTTTCTAATGCAATCCATCCGCTAATGCCTTGCGCTTCATAAAAAGCAGTGTTGGGCTTATAGGCAACACACAAATCGTGCGTGGCGTCGATAATGGCTTTATTAAATTCAAAAATTGGATCTTCAAACGCAAAAAGGTGTTCAGGTATTTTGGCTATATCAGCATCTAAACCTATACACAAAAAAGATTTTTTTATTTTTATCTGGTTTAATAAATCTGAATTTGTCATCAAGAAAATTTAGGTACAAATTTAGATTTTTTGATTTTATAAAATAATAATTTTTGCAAAAATGATAAATACTACCGTTTTTTGAACAAAATGGCATCAAAATTTAAAAATAAAATCTATTCCATTTTATTAAACAAATTAAAAATAAACTATACAAAACCTATACAAACACGAAAAATTGATTTAAACATTGAAATACATAAAGGCATTATTTACAGTTAATTAAATAATTTTTTTGAATAATAATTTTGTATAGTTTTTATATAGTATCTAAAAAATTGCAATTTACAACGTTATAGTACATTTGAGAATATCAACTTAAATAAATTATTATGAAAAAAATTACTTTATTTGTGTGTATTGCTTTTGCATCTTTAGCACACAGTCAATCATTACCTTTTAACTTCAGCGCTGCCAATCAATTAATGACAGGCGACAATTGCGCAACCTCTTTGACGACAGATGCTGGAGACGCTGTGTTGCAGATTGTTGGGGGTGGGCAGTTGTATGATAATGCTCAAATAGTATTATCTTCAAATGTTAATTTAGCAGACAATGCAAATAACAAAATAACATTTAGAATCAAACCAACTACTGGTACCGGAAACGGAAGTCACTTGCTAAAATTTGAAAATGGTGTGGGTGGACCAGCGAACACAGAGTTAGCTTTTACAACAGCGGGTACCGCCTGGCAAAATATTTCACTAGATTTCGGAGCAGGTTTAGGTAACTATGGTAAAATGGTAATTTTTACTGATTTTGATAATGCTCTAACAGGTACCTATTTGATAGATGATATTGCTGGAGCAACAAATATTGTTGTTGTACCGTTAGCTGCACCAACAACACCTGCACCTGTTCCAACA
>JBDLWE010000126.1:0-13252 GCA_039804445.1 Bacteroidota bacterium
CCCAAAAATTATCTTTTTTGTTGCCAAGTATAATGCGGTCTTCGTCAACAAAAGTTTTCCAAATATCCCACGCCTCTTGGTCAAACGGCACATTGTCTTCTTTGCTTCCTTCAAAAACAGACACATACAAGTTTTCTTTCGGAATCTTATAAACCTCCGTTAGCAATTCCCACGCCCAAGCAATAGCCTCTTTTTTGAAATAATCGCCAAAAGACCAGTTGCCCAACATTTCAAACATCGTGTGATGATAGGTGTCAAAACCCACGTCTTCAAGGTCGTTGTGTTTGCCCGACACCCGCAAACATTTTTGCGTATCGGCAATTCTATTAGATTTTGGTATGGCGTTTCCTAGAAAAAACTCTTTGAACTGTGCCATTCCTGAGTTGTTGAACATCAGCGTTGGGTCGTCTTTCAAAACAATGGGTGCCGACGGAACAATCAAATGTCCTTTTGATGCAAAAAAATCTAAAAACTGCTGGCGAATTTGGGTAGAAGTCATGTCGTAAAATTTCGATACTATATATGGTACAAAGTTAAAAAAATAAGCAAGCATTCAAATCAAAAATCTAAAATCTAAAAAATTTTGTACCTAATTGCTTCGCCAGTTCGCACTTTCAGGCTCGAGTCAACCACCTTTTGAAAAAAGTTGCTGTTGGGCAAAGTTTTTTAGCGTTTTTAAAGGAACTCTCGTTGGTCGTTCTTGAAAACTCAAAAAACTAATTGCCCAACAGCAACTTGCTTTTCCCTAGCGTCTGGGGCATGGGTGTAACTTTACAAAAAGAAAAAACTTTGTCAATGAACTATATTATTTCAACCACAAATTTCACAAATTTTTGCAAATTTGTGTCTGTAAAATTCATGAAAATTTGCGTAATTTGCAGCTTAATCTTAACACAAAATCAATAAAACAAATAGCATTTCAGATAAAAATAGTATGTTTGTTTTTTAAAACTATTTTGTTTCAGACATTTTGTTAATGAAAAAAGTAAAATACTATTACGACGCCGAAAACTTGGCATACAAAAAAATAAAGCCTCAACGCCGCAGGAGTTTTGGGTATGCGGCGTTGTTTTTATTATCGTCGGCGTTATTTGGTGGGCTTACCTATTTTATATTAGTCAATACCTCGTTTTTTGAAACGCCAAAAGACAAAATCATGTCGCGCGAACTTGATAATCTCAAACTTCGATATTCTATTTTGAACAACAAACTTGACGAAATGGATGAAGTGGTGTCAAATATAGAAGATCGAGACAATAATATTTATAGAATCTATTTTAATGCAGAAGCCATTTCTGTCGAGCAGAGATCGTCAAAATCATTAAAAAACAGGTACAAAGAGCTGGAGGGATATAACAATTCTGATCTAGTAATTAACACTACCAAACGAATTGATTTGCTGACCAGCAAACTTGTGGCGCAGTCAAAATCGCTGGACGATATTGTGAAACTCGCTAAAGAAAAAAACAGTCTGTTGGCGGCGATACCCGCAATTCAGCCGGTTAGAAACGAAAATTTGAAGCGCATGGCGTCTGGTTTTGGATACAGATCTGACCCATTTACTAAAATTAAAAAATTTCATGCTGGCATGGATTTTTCGGCACCATCTGGCACGCAAATTTTTGCGACTGGCGACGGCGTGGTTGACCGCGCAGATGCAGGCGCATCTGGATATGGTAACCACATTGTTATTCGGCATGGTTTTGGTTATGAAACGTTGTACGCGCACTTGAGTAGTTACAAATGTCGGGTTGGACAACGTGTCAAACGCGGCGACATTATTGCGCTGGTTGGCAGCAGTGGGCGGTCACAAGGTCCACACTTGCATTATGAAGTGCACAAAAATGGCGAGGTTGTAAACCCGTTAAACTTTTATTATGGCAATATCTCGGCAGCAGAATATGTTCAAATAGCAAAAACTTCTACTCAAGAAAACCAATCTTTAGACTAATGCAAATAGACCTTGCACCTAACAAATTGTATTATAGCATTGGCGAATTGGCAACGGCTTTTGGTGTAAACAACTCGCTTTTGCGTTTTTGGGAAAAAGAGTTTGACGTGTTGAAACCCAAAAAAAATGCTAAAGGCAACAGACTTTTTACGCCCGACGATGTTAAGAATTTGCAATTGATTTTTCATCTTTTGAAAGAGAAAGGATACACTATTGAAGGCGCAAAAAACCATTTGAAAGACAACAAAAAGCAAACTTTGGACAGGGTTGATATTATTGTGAAATTGGAAAACATAAAAAATCAATTGTTGTTGATAAAAAATGAATTGTGATGTGCGTGGTTCTGTTGCGTTAGGGGTGGTAGCGATACCCCACAGCCCGAGGAACGAGGTGCGAGGAGTTTAGCGAACGACCCGACCCGCTCTTGCGATTTTGCGGCGCAAGCAAGCAAAATCGCAATGCGGGGAACGCCCAAATAGAAAAACGAATATTTTTTTTGGAGAAATTGTAACAAATTAATGTTTTTTGCGTAAAATAATAATCATGGATGACAAACAAGTTTTAAAAACAAATAGTATGAAAAATTGGTTATTGCCTGTTGGCATTATTGGAGGTTTATTGGTTATTGGTATTTTTTGGTATTTTGGCATTCAGAACTCGGCTCTTGGTTTTAGTCAAGGCACCGAAAAAGAATGGGGAAATGTGAACACGGCCTACCAGCGTCGTAACGACTTGATTGGCAATCTAGTAAACACGGTCAAAGGCGCTGCAGATTTTGAAAAAGGTACTTTGACTGCGGTTATAGAGGCGCGTGCAAAAGCAACGGCAATCACGATTGACCCAAAAAATATTACGCCAGAACAATTGGCACAATTTAACCAGGCGCAAAGCGGCGTGAGTAGTTCGTTATCAAAGCTATTGGTATCTGTAGAGGCTTATCCTACGTTGAAAGCCAACGAAAATTTCTTGAAGTTGCAAGACGAATTGTCGAGCACTGAAAATCAGATTTTGACTGCAAGAACGCGTTTTAACGAAAGTGTTCAAGGCTATAATACCTATGTAATGGCAATGCCGCGAAGTATGTTTTTGGGCAAATATCCTCAAAAAGCCTATTTTCAGGCGGTTGCTGGCGCAGAAAAGCCTGTTGAAGTTAAATTTTAAATAAAATTTTTTAAATCTTAAAGTGGTTTTGTTTATGATTTTGATCTGAACAAAACCATTTTTTTTTCAAACATAAAAATCTATGTCTAAAGTAGAAGATTTTTTATCGAAAGCAGACGAGCTTGCTGTGGTCGAAGCCATTCGGTTGGCAGAGCGGCAAACGTCGGGCGAAATCAGGATTCATCTTGAAAAAACAACTAATATTGAAACACTTGAACGGGCAAAGAAAGTTTTTTTTGAATTGAAAATGAACGAAACACAACTTCAAAACGGCGTTTTGATTTATGTGGCTGTTGACGATAAAAAAATTGCAATTTGTGGCGACAAAGGCATTGACAACGTTGTTAGTGCTGAGTTTTGGGAATCTACAAAAAACAAAATTGTGGACCAGTTTAAGGCAGGAGACTTCAAACAAGGGCTTATTGATGGTATAATAGAAGCTGGTATTCAACTACAAAAATATTTCCCGTCGGTGGCCGATGACAAAGACGAATTATCTAACGAAATATCAATAGGATAATGAAAAAAGTGCATTTATTTTTTATTAATTTTTTATTAATTTTTGCTGGATTTACGGCGCAAGCACAATTTGAAATTCCTGAGAAACCAAAGTTTCAAACGTCGGTTTATGACTATGCCAATATGCTGTCGGCGCAAGAAAAATCGCAGCTCGAAGAAAAACTTATCCGTTATTCTGACTCGACCACGTCGCAAATTGTGGTGATTACAATACCCAATTTAAAAGGCGAAGATGTTGGTGTTATGGCAACAAACTGGGCTCAGAAATGGGGCTTTGGCGATGCTGCGAAAGACAATGGTGTGTTGCTTTTGTTTTCGTTAGAAGATAAAAAAATGACCATTCGCCCAGGCTATGGCCTTGAAGACCGACTTATTGCGGGGGTTAACGGAGAGATTATCAGAAAAATTATTCGTCCAGAATTTAAGGCCGGCAGATACTACTCGGGGATTGACAAAGGTGCTGATGCCATTTTTGAGGCTTTGAACGGCAAATATAAAGGCACGAGACAAGAAGATGGGCAGGAAGGAATTCCGATTTGGATTATTGTGATAGGGCTTTTGGTTTTGTTTTTTATAATCTCAAAATCTAAAAATAACGGCAAAAACGGTGGTCAGTCTGGCGGTGGTTTTGACCTTGCCGACATTATCATTTTGAGCAGCTTAGGTCGAAATTCTGGCGGTGGCGGTTTTGGTGGCTTTGGAGGTTCGTCTGGTAGCGGTGGTGGTTTTGGCGGTGGTTTTGGCGGTGGCGGCTTTTCGGGCGGTGGCGCAAGTGGCGATTGGTAGAATTTTATCGGAGTTTTTTAATATTTTATCGGAAATTACACTTTTCATTCATCAATTATTAAAATCAATTAAACCATTTATACATTTTTTAATCTAACCATCAAAATCTTAAACTTTATAAATTATGAAAACCAAAATTTTTGCTTTAGTACTGACGTTGTCAATTTTAGTAATCGGATGTTCTAAAAAAGATAGCGAAGATAACGAAAAATTCACCGCAGACGAAGTAGCTATGAATGCCAAAATTGATATGGCAAATGAAGATGTTCAAAACATTGTAGAAAGCGAGTTTGAGGCAACTGCAGCAAATGCTTCGACCGCAAGATTGTCGTCGCAAAATGCAACAAGCGCTTTACCCGCGTGTGCAATCGTTACTCGTGTGCCTGCTTTTGGAACGCAACCAACCGTTGGTCAACTAGTTACAAAGACTATAAACTTTGGTACTACTGGTTGCACAATGCCAAGTGGAAACGTTTTGAAAGGTAAAATTATTATTTCATTCACTTTTAATCCTGGCGCACTGACTCACACGATTACTTATCAGTTTGATGGTTTTTTTCATAACGCAATTCGTTTTGATGGCAACCGCACTTTTACAAGAACGATGAACGCTGCCACTGCAACAAGCCCTTCGCACCCTGTGGTTGTTATGAATATGAACATGACAGCGACATTCCCGAATGGCAATACGGCTACTCGAATTGGTACTAGAACACGTGAAATTGTTGAAGGATTTGCAACGGCAAGCCCACTAGATAATATATGGAAAATAACGGGGTCATGGGTAACAACTTTTCAAAACGGTGTAGCGCAAACCGCTACAATAACTACACCACTAATAGTACGATTTAACTGTCCTAGAATTGTTGGTGGGGCAATTACTTTTGTTAGAAACGGCAATACTGCTATTTTGGATTATGGCAATGGAGATTGTGATAATCTAGCTTCGGTTTCTATCAATGGCGGTGCGTCTGTAACTATTACTTTAGGAAACTAAAAAAATAAATTTCGACTTTTTTTTTAAAAAAATAAAAACCTCAGTAAAATTAATGGCAGTTTTATTGGGGTTTTTGGTTTTAATTTTTCAGAGGTCATAGACCCTGATTAGGCAATCAAGAGATATACTTTTATAATGGCGGTTAGTATCTAAACTTGGTCAACGGGTATACAAAGCGTTAGGGACGGTCGTGGAAATCCTTTTTTTGGGGTTGCCGCCTGAGCGCTGCCAACGTTTGCGGCAAGCCGAAAAAAGATTGAAACAACAGCCCGGCGCGATCCCCCGCTGCGGCGGGGCGCGCGCAACGCCCAAAAAAATAAAATTTTTTGTGATGTGTATTATGGGATAAACTTTGATATTCCGATACTTTGTGCAAACTCAAAAAAACGTACCTTTGTTTTAAACGTTTATACAAATGAAAATCAATCAACTGCAGGTCGAAATTGACGGTATTGACAAAGAAATTCTTCGGGATTTGATGGCTGATGCTCGAAAACCGATTTTGCAAATTGCCAATAAAATAGGTATTTCTGGTGCAGCAATTCATCAACGGCTTAAAAAATTAGAGCAATCTGGCGTGATTTCAGGCTCGAAATATGTGGTTGACACCAAAATTTTGGGCTACAGTACCATGGCTTTTGTGGGTGTTTATTTGGACAAAGCTGCGCGAAATTCTGAAGCTGTGAGAGAACTAAAAAAAATTCCTGAAGTGTTAGAATGTCATTATACGACTGGTAATTGGAGTATTTTGATCAAAATTATTTGCAAGGATAACGAGCATTTGATGAATATGTTGAATACAAAAATTCAGACCATTGAAGGTGTTTCAAGAACAGAAACTTATATTTCTTTGGATCAGCAGATTGATAGACAGATTCAGCTTTAATTTTAAACGGTTTTTTGCTACGAATTCACGAATTTTTGCCATAGATTAAAAAGATTTTCACAGATTAATCGATACAAAATTTAAACATTACAATAAATAGATATCGTCATCAATGTGAGTAATTTTTCGTTTTAAAGCAATTCAAATCTGTAAAAATCCTGAAAATCTGTGATAAATTTTTTAGTGTATTTTTACAGTTAATCCTATATTTTAAAACAAATTTGTGTTTTGGAATAATCATTGCCAATCAAAAAAATGTAATTTTACAAAAATTATAATCTATATAAAGATGATAAAGAAAATTTTGAAAATCGTTGGTGTTCTTTTTTTATTGCTAATTGCTACAATGTTTGCCATTCCATATTTTTTTAAGGATCAAATACAGGCAAAAATCATGGCTGCCATAAACGAAAAGGTTGATGCAAAAGTGTCGGTATCTGATGTGGATTTGAGCCTTTTTAAAAATTTTCCGAACGCAACTGTGCGACTAAACGATTTTTTGATTATCAACAAAGCACCATTTGCGGGCGACACATTGGTTTCGCTTGAGCGATTAAATCTAAAAATGTCTGTTAGAGAACTCTTTAATGATGCAAATGCTCCGATTGCAATTGACGGAATCTCATCAGAAAACGGAAAAATAAATATACTTTTTAACAAAGACGGCATCGGTAATTTTGACATTGCCATAAAAGACAAAAACGCCACAGAAAATGGAAAAAGCAAACCATTGAACTTGAAAATAAATGAATATTCGGTCAGAAATTTTAAGTTTCAATACTACGACGAACGGTCAAAAATGCGATTCATTATGGATAGTCTGAATCATGCTGGTACGGGCGATTTTGCGAAAGATGTTTTGGATTTAGACACAAAATCTAGTACCAACGTGACTTTGATAAAAGACAGTACAAGTTTTATGAAAAACATAAAAATAAGTCTTGATGCTGTGATTGGAATCGATTTGAAAAGCAGCAAATATACCTTCAAAAACAACAAGGCGCTCATCAACAATTTGCCATTAGAATTTGATGGTTTTATCGCTTTAATTCCCGCAGGTCAAGAATATGACTTGAAATTTAAGACACCAACCTCATCGTTTCAAAACTTTTTAGGATTAATTCCTGCGGCCTATTCCGCAAGTTTAAAAGATGTGAAAACCACAGGCAACTTTACTGTTGCAGGCTTTGCAAAAGGTGTTTTTTCGGATACGACCATTCCGAAATTTAATTTAGAAATTGCTTCTAATAATGCATCATTTCAATATCCGAATTTGCCAAAATCTGTTCAAAACATTGTAATTGATACTAAAATAATCAATGAAACTGGATTAATGAACGACACTTACGTGAATTTAAACAAATTGTCATTCAAAATTGATCAAGATGTTTTTGAGGCAAAAGCCACTGTAAAAAACATTGCCATAAACCCGTTGGTGGATGCGGCAGTGAAGGGCACTATCAATCTTGCAAACCTATCGCAAGCATATCCTGTAAAACTTGACAAAAACCTTTCGGGAATTTTGAATGCCGACGTAACCACTAGTTTTGATATTAATGCTGTGAAAACCAATCAATATCAAAACATTAAAAACGCTGGAACCATGCGACTTTCAGGTTTTAAATATGTGGATGAAAAAGGAAAAGCGCTCAACATAAGCACTGCTGCTTTTGCTTTCAACCCAAGCCGTGTAAACCTTCAGGAATTTAAAGCCACAACTGGCAAGACCGATTTGAGTATGACCGGAACGCTAGATAATTTCTATGGATTTTTGTTTAGCAAGCAAGAATTAAAGGGTAATTTCGACATGAAATCGAACCAATTTGCAGTTTCAGATTTTATGACAACAGAAACAGCAGCACCTTCAGAAAGTAAAACCGCTGCAAAAAAAGAGGCGATCAAGATTCCTGCATTTTTGAATTGTGCCATAACTGCAACCGCCAACACAGTTTTGTATGATAACTTGGTGTTGAAAAACGCGTCTGGCAGAATGCTCGTCAATGATCAAAAAGTAACGCTACAAAACATGAAAACGTCGATTTTTGAAGGTTTGATTACGATGAACGGAAGTGTATCTACCAAATCGGCGATTCCGGTTTTTGACATGAGTTTGGTACTTAACAAAGTAGATATTTCGCAGACCTTCACTCAGCTAGAAATGCTCAAGAAAATTGCACCAATTGCAGGAATTATAAACGGAAAATTAAACTCGACCATCAACCTTTCTGGCAAACTAGACGCCAAAGAAATGACGCCCGATATCAGTTCTATAACCGGCGACTTGCTCGGGCAGATGCTATCTACCACAATAAATTCAAAAAATTCGACTGTTGTAAATGCACTTACAAACAATTTGAAATTTTTGGACATGAGTAAAATTAATTTAAACGATGTAAAAGCAATTTTGACATTCGACAAAGGCCGCGTAAACGTAAAACCGTTCGATATAAAGTATCAAGATATTAAGATAAATGTTGGCGGCTCGCACGGTTTTGACCAATCGATGGCCTATAATTTAAAACTAGATGTTCCTGCCAAATACCTTGGTTCAGAGGCAAACGCACTACTTGCAAAACTGTCGCCTGCAGATGCTGCAAAACTGCAAAATGTGCCAATAAACGCAATACTTTCGGGCAATTTTGGTGCACCAAAAATATCTACGGATATGAAAACAGCTGTTACCGCACTTGCTACGCAGCTTGTGCAACAACAAAAAACCAAACTAATTAACCAAGGTACAACTGCATTGGGCAATTTACTTGGAGGCAACAAAAAAGACACAGCAAATACAAAAGCAAATCAACAAAAAGAAGACATAAAAAAATCTGCGGGTGATTTAATTAACGGCTTGTTTGGCAAAAAGAAATAAAAACTGACATTGCTCATTTTTCGTAATTGTTAAAATAATAGATAGCGCATTTACATTTTGGATATTTATGCGTTTCTTTGTTGTCAAAAATTGTAATAATTTCAACATATTTTATGATTATCCCTTCAATAAACACTAGTCTAGACGAATTAATTTTGTTGTTAAATCAACTCGATAACGACGATTATAGCCATAAATGCAATGCCTTGAGCAATGCTACAATTGGCGAACACACGCGGCATATCATAGAAATGTTTCAATGTCTTGAAAATTTTTACGATTCTGGCATTGTGAATTATGACAAGCGCGAACGCAATATTCTGATTCAAACCGATACAGATTTTGCCATAAAATCTATTGAAAATATCAAAAATAATCTTGACAAAAACAACAAACAAATCAAACTGCAACAAGTCATTGATGGCGAAGAAATTTTGATTGACAGCAATTATAATCGTGAATTATTATATAATCTTGAGCATTGCATTCATCATCAGGCTTTGATAAAGGTGGCAATTATTCAAAATAAAAACATTATAATCGACGAAAATTTTGGTGTTGCAAGAAGCACAATTGAATACAGAAATCAATGTGTACAGTAAGTTTTGTAGCTACAAATTCGGGTTTTGTAATTACTTCAAATCGTGACGAAACAGCACTTCGATCTGCAGATTTTCCGCGGGAATATATTGTAAATAATCACAAAATCTTTTATCCAAAAGACCCACTAGCAGGTGGTACATGGTATGCTGTAAACCAAAATGGCACTGTAGCGGTTTTGTTGAATGGTGCCGCTGATAAACATGAACATTGTCCGCCATACAACCGCAGCCGAGGACTTGTGGTATTAGAAATTTTGGCAGCTGCAAATCCCTTTTTACAATGGCAATCTATTGATCTAAATAACGTTGAGCCATTCACGATTGTGCTTTTTCAACAAAAAAAATTGTATCAGCTGCGGTGGAATGGAATTGATAAATCAACTGAAAATCTGGCTATAGACAAAAACCATATTTGGTCATCGTCAACTCTATACAATTCGGAAATTCGCAGAAAAAGGGCCAGCTGGTTTTTTGATTTTGTTGCTGGTAAGAATAAGATATCATCAGAAGATTTACTAAATTTTCATGAAAACACACATTCAGAAAATTCTGAAAACGGGCTTGTAATCAATAGAAATAATGTTCTAAAAACTTTGAGCATTACACAAAGTATTGTATCTGAAAATCAAATAACGCTAAGGCATAAAGATTTGCTTGACAATAAAACTTCTGAAATCGAAATCAACATTAAATAGATGAAACTCTTTTTTTATAAGCTATTTCATTGGGAATATTGGCCGTTTGAGGTGGTATATATCCCGATATATTTTCAATGGATATACTATGCTTTTCGGCAAAAATCATTGTTTTTTTTTAATGTCTGTAATCCGTCTATCAAAAACGGTGGTTTTTTTATGGAATCAAAAAAAGAAATTTACGATTTGATTCAGCAACAATACTATCCTGAAACGATTATAATAAAAGAAAAAACGAGTTTTGAAATTGTAAAAAATGAATTAAAAACTACTCAAATAAAATTCCCATTTATTGCAAAACCCGACATTGGACTTCGAGGTTCGGCTGTAAAAAAAATTGAAAATTTTGATGAATTGCAAAGCTATTGCCATAAAGCCGATTTCGATTATTTAATTCAAGATTTGATTCCATTCGATAATGAAATAGGTGTTTTTTATGTTAGGTATCCAAACGAAAAACTTGGCAAAATAACCGGAATTGTTGCCAAAGAATTTTTGATTGTTCACGGAAACGGAATTGATTCTATCGAAAAATTGATTTCAAAAAATCCACGATTTGCATTTCAATTAGGAACCTTAAAAACCGAATACGGATCGAGGCTTAAAGAAGTTATAGGTGACGGCAAAAGTTTGAATTTGGTGCCTTTTGGAAATCATGCTCGCGGCGCAAAGTTTATAGATGCAAGCCATTTGATTTCAGAAAAAATGACTAATGTTCTGAACGAAATTTGTCTACAAATTGATGGTTTTTATTTTGGGCGACTAGATATTATGTACAACACTATCGAAGAATTTGAACGCGGCCTGAACTTTTCAATTGTAGAATTGAATGGTGCTGGAAGCGAACCAACGCACATTTATGATCCACGGCACAGCCTGATTTTTGCTTGGAAAGAATTGTCGAGACACATAAAAATGATGCAAGAAATTAGCGTTCAAAATCACAAAAAAGGACATCCATATTTGTCGCATAAGGCTGGAATGGCACAATATAAACTGCATTTAAAACAGTCCAAAAAAATTGTAAATTTCTAATGATAAAAATATTTCAAAATCTATTGGTTGGTTTTGCAATAAGTTTTATTGGCTCAATTCCGCTTGGATATTTGAATGTTGTTGGCTATCAAATCTATCAAAAATCAAATTTAGAAAATCTGATTTTCTATTTGCTTGGTGTTTTGATAATCGAAGGATTTGTGATTTACGGCACTATGCTTTTTGCAAAAAAACTATCAGAAAACGATAGATTATTAAAGACAATATCACTATTTTCGATATTTTTTATGATGGTTTTGGCGGTTGTTTTTTATTTTCAATTAAATGATGGTAATCCAAATTCTTCGCAAAATATAGTTTTGAAATATCTTCCTTTTCTGACTGGCGTTATTTTGAGTAGTTTGAATTTTGTTCAAATTCCGTTTTGGATTGGGTGGAATTTATATCTGTTAAACAACGAATATATTACTGTTGACAATTATCAAAAAGTTTTTTACGTTTTAGGGACTCTAGTTGGCACATTTTTGGGCATGCTGTTATTTGCGCTTGCGTTGGACTATTTTGGACAGCAAAAAAAAAATGTTTCAAATCAATTTTTGAATATTGGAGTTCCGTTGTTTTTTGCGGTAATGGCTGTTGCACAGATTTTTAAATATCGAAAAAAATATTGTTGATTTTCAAAACCAACCGCAATTTCAAATAAGAAATTACAGTCTCACCCAAATTTATTGTCAATATATTTTGCAGAAATCGGCATTTACAATATCATTTTCTATCGCCACTACAGGTTTTGTTTCTGACCATACAGCAATATTATTTTGCGTTTCTAAAAAATAAATTAAAAGATTTTTTTGGGCGTTCCCCGCGCCCGCCGCGGCGGGGAGCGGGTCGGGTGTTTCGTTTCAATCTTTTGTGGTCTCGTCTAAAAAGACGAGACCACAAAAGGATTTTCACTTCACCCTAGCCTGCAAGTGCGAACAGACGAAGAAATCCCTAACGTAATACCTGAATTAACACGGGTCATATAATATAATTGGGGATAAGTTGTAAATTTGTGAAAACTGAAATTTTTCTAAAATAAACCAGAACTCTAAAGGTATTGCAAATAACGGTTATAAGGCTTCTCGACGTTATGGATTAAAAAGTGGTAAAGTTTAAATTTAGCATTAAATCAAATAGAAAGTACTAATTGGGAGGATAGTAAAAATGCTTCGCTATGGACAAGTCCTTGTTAGCTATAGTCACTTTTCGTCTTTCCAAGTAGTTTTTATTTTTTTGTTGTTGCGTGTTGACTTGCTTACTCTTTTGCGTTTTTTGTAACAGAATTGTGAAGTACCAAAAATGCAACCAAAAGTGTTGGCGATATGTCAAAAGTATTGTTCAATTTTATTCGTTTTCTATTAGTTTCATAGTTCTTAAAAGTTGTGCAGTTTGTTCAATGTCAAAATATCTGTCCTTTACAAGTTTGATTTTATAGTTGTCTGGTAAATATGTCCCCCATTTTGAAAATTCTAATAGGGCAGGATTTGTCTGCAAAAGAGTTGAAATGTGTATATCAATGTCTGTCAGCGGAAATGATAAATAACTCCATTTTGAAATCAACTCTTGTTTAGGCACTTCAATGTCAAATGAACTACTGCTGTCGTCAAGCGTATTTTTAATCCCTGCAATATTTAAAAGCAATTGAATAGTTCTGTTTATTCGTGTCCCTGTGAATGTAAAGAGTTGTAAGTGTTTTTCTGTTACTAGTACTGGTCTATCGGATTGTAAGTCGGCAATGTTGAAAACGG
>JBDLWE010000127.1:0-19279 GCA_039804445.1 Bacteroidota bacterium
TGGTTCATCAAGAATGCAAAATATGGTTTTTGCATGCAAAACAAGTTTCACTTCCAGATACTTTAATTCGCCGCCAGAAAGTGTTTCGATTTTATTATCAATGATCGGTTTTAGCAATTCGTCATCACAAAAATCATTAATTTCTGCTGTTTCAAACCACAAATTGATAACTTTTTTGACAGAAATATTGTTTGGCAAAAATTGATTTTGAGGCAAAAACGAAATCATTTTTCTTATATCGGCGGTCTTGACAATTACTTGGTTATTGACTTTCAAAAACAAATTCTCTGGCTTGATAGTGCCGTAAATTGCCTTGAGCAATGTTGATTTTCCTGAACCATTTCTGCCAAAAAGAGCCAAAATATCGCCTGTTTCGCATTTCAAAAAAACGTCTGACAATATTTTTCTACCATCAAATCGAATGTCAACACTGTCAACATGCAAACTATTTCTCAACTATTTTGGGTTTTTATCTTGATGAAGTGCCACCCGATTTCCTGCCACGTCTATAAATTCTGCCACAAAACCCATATCGCCAATCGACGTTTTTGGATATACAATTTTACCGCCATTATCAACGATTAGCTTATTTGTTTTGTCAATGTTTTTGGTATTAATATAAACTATTGTGCCTGTTATAGATGGTTTATAGGTTTTGCCAAAAACCAGTGCACCACTAATTCCTTTGGCAGTGTCATCCATCGGAAAAAAAGCCATTTCGTTGCCATCAATTTTTTGAATAATAAACTTATATCCAAAAATATTTTCATAAAAAAGTATCGATTGTTGCAAATCCAAAACAGGAATTTCTACAAACCCAAACGGATTTTCAGATTTTGAAACTGCCTTTACTAAGTCAGTATCTTGTTTTTTACACGAAAAAATGGCTGTAATGATAATGAGTAGAAAAACTTTTTTCATAAAAATAATTTTAGAATATACATATATAAGAACAGAAATAAACTTGACAATATAAAATTTGAAATTATTACAAAACCAAATAACGCTATCTGCGATATTTGATTATTGTAATAAAAATAAAAATCATTTTTTCGAAATTGTGTGCTAAACAAAATTATCACAAACGATGAAAATACAGTCATTATAAAAACCAAACTTTCCGGACTAAAAATGAAACACAACAAAAAAATAGATAGCAAAATATACTTTTGATTTTGATAAAAGTTGCAAAGCAATCGCATTTTTCTTGAAATCACCACTATCATATTTCTTTATCGCCGCGAATTTGCCTGAATCTCTGCCTTGATTCTACAAAATAGATACTATCTTGATGCTTAAAAATTATTTTTTCATAGAGTGGTTTTGCTTTTTCTGGCAATTGCATATTTTTTTGATAAATTTCTGCCGAAAAAAACAAGGCTTCGTCTACATAAATACATTCCTTATAATTGTTTATCAAATTGTCATAGTATGATAGTGCCGGTGCAAAATCGCCAGTTTTTTCTGATGATTTGCCTAGTCTTAGCAATGTTGCAGGCGTTATTTCGTTGTCTTTGTTTTCTTTTAAAATGGATTGAAACTGTATCAAAGCATCTGCAGTTTTATTTTGATACAATAGAAAATCTGCCCGAGCAAACTTTTTGAGCGCAACAAAAGTCGAATCGGCAACCTTATTGTCGTTTATCAACAGAAAAAGTTCAAGTGCATCGTTGGCAATAAGCTGTGATGATGCCGATTTTAATGCCTTAAATTGTTGCAAAGCCCAGTCGAAATCGCCTTTGAAATAGCTGGTCTTTGCGGCCTTTAAACTCGCTTCATTGCCAATTTCGTCTTGCGACAAGTCTTCTTGTATTTGGGTATAATTTATCAATGCTTGATTAAACTTTTCTTCAAACAAAAATTGATCGGCAAGTTCCATTTTTATGTCTGCTTCTTGATATTTGTTGATTGGCAATTCTAAACAACGTTTTAAAATAGCTTGCCCTTCAGAAGGATTTTTGGTTTTGAACGTCAAAAAATTTGAATGCAAAATTTGTAATGCCAATGTGCTTGTGCCAATTCCGAATTCTTTTAACAAATTTTCGATTCTAATTTTTAACGTAGCATATTCTTTTTCAGATGATTTGTCAAGATCTATTTTTATCAACGAAGTTTGCGATTGAATTTTTAAGTCAACATTGGTTGTATTTTCTAAAACAAACGTCAAGATATCTCTGGCAGTTTCGGTGTCATTTTCATCCGCAGATAGTTGAGCCAAATTTACAATATTGTTAAACGTTTCGAGATTTCGTTTGTATATTGCTTTTTCTTGAACAAACGCTTTTGCATATTCTTTTTGTTGCACAAAAAACCAACTCAGATATTCGTTCCAAAAAGTATCTTGACTTTTTTGCGCCCGCAACAAAAGTGATTTTTTCAAGAGATTACTAAAATTTTCTGTGGTATCGTCAATAATAAATCGTGACAATTGATTTTGAACCATAATGCTGCTTTGCGGATTGGCAACTGCTTCGGTCAGTAGTTTGTCAATCATCAAATCCATGTTGCCAAGTTGTCCATAAAGCAAACCCATTTGAAAATTAAAATTCAAGTCGGGCTGTGCAATTACAGCGGTTTGATAAGCCTGTAATGCCAATTCTAACAAAACTCTGCGCTCAAAAACATTGCCAATTCCGTATACATTCGACGCATTTATTTTGATAGTTTCAATGGCTTGTTGGTAATATTGATTTGCCTTGGCGGTATTTTTTTGTAGTTGAAAATTATATCCTAATTCGACCAAAAGTGCAGGTTGGTTGTAAATTGATAATCTACTTTGAATGGCTTTTTCGGCCTTTTCAAACATCGAAAGTTGCTGATAGCATTCGACCTGACGCTGAAAAAACATGAAGTTATTGGGCTGCTGTTTTAAAAGTTCGTCATAATTCAGTAAAGCTTTTTCAAAATCGCCACGGTCAAAATAGTTTTGTGCCAACTGCTCGTTTTGAGAAAAACAGTTCACACAGATAAATGAAATTATGACGATTATTATTTTTTTCATTGCTAAAAAATTAAGGCAATTTTACCGTTTTTATGCCCATATTAAACAATGTAAAAGCCTGCAAATCTGCTGCTTCTTCAATGGTTTTTGAGACAGGCTTTCCAGCGCCATGACCCGCATTGGTTTCTATTCTAATCATTACTGGATTTGCCCCTGCGTGCTTATCTTGCAACTCGGCAGCAAATTTAAAACTATGCGCAGGCACAACTCTATCGTCATGATCGCCCGTGGTTACTAGTGTCGCAGGATATTTGATACCAGATTTTACATTTTGAGCCGGCGAATATTTCAGTAAATAATTAAACATATCGGCAGAATCTTCGGCAGTACCATAGTCATAGGCCCAACCTGCTCCGGCAGTAAAGGTGTGGTAACGCAACATATCAAGAACACCAACTGCTGGCAACGCCACTTTCATTAAATCTGGACGTTGCGTCATGGTGGCACCTACCAAAAGTCCGCCGTTTGAACCACCCTTTACAGCCAAATAATCAGATGAAGTATATTTTTTGGCAATCAAAAATTCGGCTGCCGCAATAAAATCATCAAACACATTTTGTTTTTGAAGTTTTGTGCCTGCGTCATGCCATTTTTTGCCGTACTCGCCGCCACCACGCAGGTTTGCAACGGCATAAATACCGCCCATTTCCATCCAAACTGCATTGGCTATACTGAAACTAGGTGTCAAACTGATGTTAAAACCACCATATCCGTAAAGTAGAGTTGGATTGTTACCGTCAAGTTTCGTGCCTTTTTTATAGGTAATAATCATCGGAATCTTAGTGCCATCTTTCGAAGGATAAAAAACTTGTTCAGACGTAAATTCATCAGATTTAAAATCGACTTTTGGCTTTTTATAAAATTCTGATTTGCCTGTTTTTGCATTAAAAGAATAAGTAGAACTTGGTGTAACGTAGTTTGAAAAAGTATAATATAACGTGTTTTCGGTTATTTTTCCACCGAAACCACTTGCCGTCCCTATGCCTGGCAACTCAACTTTTCTGATTTGTTTGCCTGCATAATCAAATTGTAGTACTTCGGTCACCGCGTCTTTCATATAGTTAGCAAAAATAAATCCGCCGCCAGTAGTAGGCGAAATTACATTATTGGTTTCTGCAATAAAATCTTTCCAATTTTCAGGATTTGGATTTTTTGCATCAACAGTAACAACTCTTTTGTTAGGTGCTTTTAGGTTTGTAACGATATAAAGTTTGCTACCAACGTTGTCTAAAACGTCAATATCTGCATCAAAACCATCATTAACTTTTACAATCTTCGAATTTGGATTTTTTAAATCTTTGATATAAAGTTCATTTCCCGAAGTAGAATTTGCAGCAGATATGAACAAATAGTTATTGTCTTCAGAGACACTGCCACCAACGTAACGCCTTTTAATGTCGCCACCAAAAACCAGTTTGTCATTTTTTTGAGACGTTCCAATTTTGTGATAATACAATTTGTGCTGATCTGTTTTTGCAGACAGCTCAGAGCCTTTTGGCTTGTCATAGCTCGAATAATAAACACCATCGTTGCCAACCCATGATAGTCCGCTAAACTTGACATCAACCAAATCTGCATCAATATATTTTTTAGTTTTTGCATCAATGAAAATCACTTTGCGCCAATCGGATCCCGCTTCAGAAATCGAATAGGCAACCAGCGAACCATCTTTAGAAAAACTTACAGCATCAAGCGAAGTGGTTGCGTCTTTAGAAAAAGTATTTGGATCAAGAAAAATCTCGTCTTTGTCTGTGGCATCTCTTCTGTAAAGTATTGATTGATTTTGAAGTCCGTTGTTTTTATAGAAATAAATAAAGTTTCCTTCTTTAAATGGTGCCGAAAATTTTTCGTAGTTCCACAATTTTTCCATTCTAGATTTAATCTGATTTTTGAACGGAATTTTAGACAAATAATCAAAAGTAACAGCGTTTTGCGATTTAACCCACGCAGCAGTTTCTGCAGATTTATCGTCTTCTAGCCAACGATAATTGTCTGTTACCTTGTTGCCAAAATACTCTTGAACAACAGGATTTTTTTCGGTTTTTGGGTATTGAATTTGTGCAAATGATGCGGCAGTAATCATCAAAAAAACTATATTTTTCATTATAAAAATCTGAATTTGTTTTACAAAAATAGCAAATAAAGGTTACAAAAATTTATTGTAACAAAATTGTCAATTATTTTAGGTTTTATTTAAGAAAACAACTTGCTCAAAGCCAAATATCTATTTAAAAATAATTTTTGGGCGTTCCGCGCGCTCGCCGCGGCGAGGAGCGCGACGGGCTCTTGTTTCAATCTTTTTTTGGTCTCGTTCCAAAAAACGAGACCAAAAAAAGGATTTCCACGACGATCCCTAACGCTTGTGCTACCGTAGACTAGCTCGATTGTTACTTTTCGTAATTTATAAAGTCTTTATTAGTGCCCAATCTAATATTCGGCAATGTTATTCTTCAAAATTTCCATAAACAAATTTCGGTCAATTTCTACACAACCCAAACTTTCCAAGTGGTTGTTATACACTTGACAATCAAGCAATTTGTAGTTATTTGTTTTCAAGTAATTTACAAGAAATGCAAATGCAACTTTAGAGGCATCTGTTACTTTGGCAAACATACTTTCGCCACAAAACACATGACCTAAATCAATGCCATAAAGGCCGCCCATAAGATTGTTTTTTTGCCAAACTTCTACCGATTTTGCAATACCAATTTCGTTTAGTTGGCAATAGCTCGATATAAAATCATCAGAAATCCAAGTGCCTTTTTGGTCAGTTCGTTCAATTGATTTGCAATTAGAAATAACGTCCTTAAAATTTTGATTAAACGTTACTGTAAAAACATTTTTATCAATTGTTTTTTGCAAAGATTTTGATGCTTTGAAATCGTTTGGAAACAGAACCATTCTGCGTTTTGGCGCATACCAAGTAATTTGTTCGCCAGGATTGAACCATGGAAAAATACCGTTTTTGTAGGCCGAAATCAATCGATCGACAGATAGATCGCCGCCAAAGGCAAGAATGCCGCTCGAATGTGCTGAATTGACGGGCGGAAAAGAATATTCGTTAAAGTCATATAAATCCATTCAAAAAAATATTGCTTTTTAAAAAATTCTAAAAATTATCGTGTTGTAAAAATAAATTTACAAATTTAATTCAATAATAAACAAATCTAAATTAAACCTAAATTTAGAAAATTATCGACTATTGACAAAATTTCAGCAGATTATCTCTAAAATTTTCGGCATATTCTAAAATAACATTTTTATCAAAATAGGGTTCATCATCGATCCTTCCAATAAAATTTAGTTTTGTTTTGGATAAAATTATACTTTCTGTCGGTCGGTTTTCATTTCCTGAAAAAATAATTCCAGCAATCGATTTTCCTCGATTTTGCAAGGCTTCGACAGTCAACAAAGTGTGGTTTATGCTGCCAAGATAATGTCTTGAAACCACAATGACTTTATGGTCATTGGCTATTAAATCGATTACACAGTCGGTTTTATTGAGTGGTACAAAAACGCCACCTGCACCTTCGATGACCAAATGACTATTGGTTTTTGGTTCAATAATGTTTGTTAAATCAATGTCTATTTTATCAATTTCGGCGGCATAGTGCGGACTTGCGGGCGTTTGCAAGGCAAAGCTGTTTTTATGAAACACAGATTTCATATTGCTTACCAATGATTTTACTCGGTCGGCATCGCCAAAATCAAGATCGCCAGCTTGTATAGGTTTCCAGTAATCGGCTTGCAAAGCTTCGGCTACTATTGCCGAGCAAACGGTTTTGCCAACGTCGGTCGAGATGCCAGTTATAAATATTTTCATGGTTTGTTTATCAAAAAATTTCGTTTGACAAAAGTTTTAAAACGGTTTCGATTTCTGACTTATTGTTATAAGAGTGTATACAAAACCGCAGTCTTTCTTGCCCTGCGGGTACGGTTGGCGAGAGAATAGGTTTTACATTAAAATCTTTTTTTGCAAGCCTTTCGGCAATGTGTTTTACGCCCAAATTACCAGGTATAATGGCACTTTGAATGGCCGAATTACTTCGGACAAAAAGTGGTTTGAGTCCCAGAATGCTTTTTTGTTGGTTAAAAAAAACAATGTTCTCGCGAAGTTTTATTATGTCGGAATCAGATTTTTGAAGTTCTAAATATGAAAAATAGATTGTAGCGACAGCGTGCGGCGAAAGCCCCGTTGTATAGATAAAACTTCGTGCATAATTGATGAGATAGTTTTTTAAATCAAGACTGCCCAAAATGGCTGCACCGTGACAACCAATTCCTTTGCCAAAGGTCACGATTCTTGCAAAAATTTTGTTTTCTAGTCCCAAATCTTGAATGAGACCACAACCATTTTTGCCAAAAACACCAAGAGCGTGCGCTTCGTCAACCACTAAATAGCAATTATGTTTTTCGCAAATGTCAACCATTTCTGTCATGTTTGGCGAATCGCCGTCCATAGAAAAAACAGATTCGGTTACGACATAAATATTCTCAAAATTTTGTTGGTGTTTGACAATCAATTCTTTCAAATCGATGGTGTCATTATGTTCAAATTTGAATGCTTTTGCTTGGCTCATGCCAATACCATCGCGGATAGATGCGTGCGCGAGCGAATCAAACAAAATCAAATCATGTCGCTGTGGCACCGATTGAAAAAAACCAATGTTGGCATCGTAGCCAGAGTTAAATAGTAATGCCAATGGTGCACCGTGAAATGCAGCAATTTCTTTTTCGGTAATTTCAAAAAGTGGGTGATTGCCAGAGATGAGTCGTGAACCTGTTGCGCCATTTTGAGTAAAATTATTTTTTACAAGAAATTGATGTGTTTGATCGAAAATTGTTTTTGATTTGGCAAAACCAATATAATCGTTTGACGAAAAATCTATCGAATCATTTTGAGAACCGAGTACTCGAAAGGCGTTTTGTTGCTTTCGGAGTTCAAGTTTTAATGAGAGATTTTTTGGAAAGTTCATTTGAGGGTAGTAGTTCTGCTTGATTCAGTGCAAAAATAGTAAATCTTTGTTTGTGGTTGATACTAAAATTTTACCGCAAAGGTCGCAAGGGTCGCAAAGTTGTATTTGTTTAGGGAGTTCGGTTGTGGTTTTAGATAATTTCTAGCAAGTAGCAGATACAATTTTTATTCGTACAGCCCTAGCCCCGATTGAAGTGAAAATCCTGTCATTGCGAGGATCGCAGCAATGACAGATTGAAACGGAAAGCGGGAAATAGCTTCAAAAAAAAAAACGTCTCGAAATAAATCGGGACGTTTTGTGTGGAGGTAATAAAAATATATATATTTTTAGTCTTCAAGTACTGCAACTTGTGCTGCTACTTTACCTTTTCTTCCTTCTTCTTCTTCGTAAGAAACTCTGTCGCCTTCTCTCAACTCTTCTGCTCTGATGCCTGAAGCGTGTACAAAAATGTCTTTTCCTGTTTCTTCGTCTGTAATAAATCCGTAACCTTTAGATTCATTGAAAAATTTTACTGTTCCTGTGCGCATTGTAATTGTAATAAATTATTTATAATACCACAAATGTAAAACATTAAACAATACAAAAATGTTTTTGAAGGTTTATTTTATAATATTGTTGAATTTCAAATAATTGCAATTTAAACTTTTATCATAATACTCAACTCATCCAACTGTTTATCATCAATTACAGATGGCGCATCAATCATCACATCGCGACCAGAATTGTTTTTCGGGAAGGCTATAAAATCTCTTATGGTTTCTTGACCGCCAAGAATAGCTACTAATCTGTCTAGTCCAAACGCCAATCCTCCGTGTGGTGGCGCGCCAAATTGAAAGGCATCCATCAAAAATCCAAACTGATTGCGGGCTTCGTCTTCTGAAAAACCAAGGTATTTGAACATGAGCTGTTGTGTGGCTTTGTCATGAATTCTGATGCTGCCGCCGCCAATTTCGTTGCCGTTTAAAACCATGTCGTAGGCATTGGCGCGCACTTTGCCTGGATTTGTCTCAAGCAATGCCATGTCTTCTGGCTTTGGCGAGGTGAACGGGTGGTGCATGGCGTGGTAGCGACCAGATTGCTCCGCCAGTTCGCCCTGCGGGCTCGGGTCTTCGTCAAGTTCTAGCAACGGAAAATCGACTACCCAAAGTGGCGCAAAAACTTCGGGATTTCGCAGGCCAAGTCTTGTGGCCAATTCCATGCGAAGTGCCGAGAGTTGCGCTCTAGTTTTGTCGGCAGGACCTGAAAGCACAAAAATCATGTCGCCTGCTTTGGCATTTGTAATTTCTGCCCAATTTTTTAAATCGTTTTGGTCAAAAAACTTGTCTACCGATGATTTAAAGGTGCCGTCTGCTTCGCATTTTACATAAATCATTCCTGATGCGCCAACTTGTGGGCGTTTAACCCACTCGATTAATGCATCTATTTCTTTTCGGGTAAAGACTGCGCAATTTAGAGCAGCAAATCCTACGACTAATTCTGAACTGTTGAAAACCGTAAAATCTTTGTGCTTTGCAACTTCGTTTAGCTCTCCAAATTTCATATCAAATCTAATGTCGGGCTTGTCATTGCCATAGGTTTTCATGGCATAGTCGTAGGTTATTCTTGGGAATTTGTCTACTTCGACATCTTTTATCGTTTTTAACAAATGACGTGTCAATCCTTCAAAAACGTTCAAAATATCTTCTTGTTCTACAAATGCCATTTCGCAATCTATTTGTGTAAACTCGGGCTGGCGGTCGGCACGCAAATCTTCGTCACGAAAGCATTTTACGATTTGAAAATATTTGTCCATGCCGCCCACCATGAGCAGTTGTTTGAATGTCTGTGGCGATTGTGGCAAGGCATAAAACTGACCCGGATTCATGCGGCTTGGCACCACAAAATCACGGGCGCCTTCGGGCGTTGATTTGATGAGGACTGGCGTTTCTATTTCGCAAAAGTCTAAGTCTGACAGATATTTTCGGACTTCCATGGCTACTTTATGTCTGAAAAGGAGCGAGTTTTTTACGGGATTTCTACGAATGTCTAAATAGCGATATTTCATGCGAATGTCTTCGCCGCCATCGGTTTCGTCTTCTATAGTAAATGGTGGCGTGAGCGATGCGTTTAGAATAATAAGATTTGAAACTAAAATTTCGATTTCGCCTGTTGAGATATTTGTGTTTTTAGATTCACGTTCGATGACTGTGCCTGAAACTTGAATTACAAATTCTCGACCAAGGGTTTTGGCGAGTTCAAAAACCGATTTTTCGGTGCGACCTTCGTCAAAAACAAGTTGTGTAATGCCGTATCGATCGCGCAAATCGACCCAATTCATAAAACCTTTGTCACGAGATTTTTGAACCCAACCGGCAAGTGTAACTTCTGTATTGATATTTGCAGACGAAAGTTGTCCGCAATGGTGACTTCTGTACATTTTATAAGATTTTTGTACAAAAATAGTTTAAAATTGTGGGATGGTAAAAATATTTAGGCCCTAAAAATCTTTCGATTGTGTAATGTATATGTGAATATCTAACCATTAATTACACAAATTTTCGCAAATTCAGATGTTTAAAAAACCGTAAAAGCAGAATCTATAATTAATTAAAATTTAAAAAACTGATATCTGCAATCGTTAATCTCTATATTCAAAAATCTTAAATTGATTTAGTCAGTTTTTAAAATTGCTCTTTTACCAAAGATATAATTGTATTTGCATCGACCTCGCCGTGCTGCCGCCAAACCATTTCGCCATTTTTGTAAATCATGAGTGTAGGAACACCTTTTATACGAAGTGCATCGGCTAGTTCGTGGTTTTTTTCGACGTCAATTTTTATGACTTTTGCTTTGTCGCCAAGTGCTGCTGCTACGTTTTTGATCACAGGATTCATTGCAACGCATGGCTCGTTCCAATCGGTATAAAAATCGATTAAAACGGGAACTGAAGTGTTGAGTAATTCGCCAAATTTTGACATACTTTGAGGTAGTATTTCATGTTTATATAACAAAAGTAACATTTTTTGTGAAAAGATATGTGTTTTAACATTTTATTTGCGTTTGGCAATCAATTGCTTGACAATACGACTGTTGTATTGGTAGGTGAATTGCTTGCTAATTTTTTAAGCACGAAAGCTAGTTTTTATGGATAAATTTTTGAACCGCAGGGGCGCAATGATCGCAAAGTTGTTTTGTAATTAATTGATTGTAGTTGTGTTTTTGCGAGCCTTATCAACGGTTGCACCAGCGTTAGGCGTTGAGCGGAAATCCTTTTTTTGTTTCGTTTTTTGGAACGAGACAAAAAAAGATTGAGAGCGGAACGCCGGCGTGCTCCCCGCCCTAGCGGGCGCGCGCAACGCCCAAAGTAAAGTAGAATTTTTGTGATTTGAAATTTGATTTAAATATCAAATTTGATTATTTTTATTAGATGAATCGATTTTTTGTTGTATTTTTTTTATATTTTTAACAAAAAAAAAAATGAATGAAATTCCACAGATTTTTTTAATCGAGCGACCGTTAAATCAGAGTACGTACTTGATAGATGGACAGCTCAAGACTTGGACAGGCTCAACTACGCCCGTTTACAGTACAATCTCGTCAACAACAGATTATCAACCAACACTTTTGGGTTCTATTCCGGCTATGAATGAGGCCGAAGCTATGGCAGCTGTAGCATCTAGTACAAAAGCCTACAACAACGGTCAAGGTAGTTGGCCAACCATGAAAGTTGTTGACCGCATAAAGTGTATGAGCAATTTTGTGACGCAAATGAAAACCAAACGGCAAGAAGTTGTGAAACTGCTCATGTGGGAAATTGGCAAAACCCTTGGTGATTCTGAAAAAGAATTTGATCGTACCGTAGAATATATTAATGATACGATCGAAGATTATAAAAAACTTGACCGAGATTCTGCAAAATTCACAAAAAATCAAGGCGTAAATGCCATGGTTCGACGCGGACCATTGGGCGTTGTACTCTGTTTGGGGCCATACAACTATCCGCTCAACGAAACTTTTTCGCTGCTCATTCCAGCAATCATCATGGGCAACACCGTGATTTTTAAACCTGCCAAACATGGCGTTTTGCTGCTGTCGCCGCTGCTCGAAGCATTTCATAGTTCGTTTCCCGCGGGCGTAATCAACATTGTTTATGGTCGTGGTCGCGACGTGGCATCGCCAATTATGAAGTCGGGCAAAGTCAGCATTCTAGCCCTCATTGGCAACAGCAAATCTGCAATTGCCTTGCAAGACCAGCACCCAAACAAAAACCGTTTGCGACTGATCCTTGGTCTTGAGGCCAAAAATCCTGCTATTGTTCTGGATGATGCCAACATAGATTTGGCGGTGCAAGAGTGCGTTTTGGGTAGTCTTTCTTTCAACGGACAGCGATGCACGGCCTTGAAAGTTATTTATGTTCACGAAAAAATAGCCGATGAATTTAACCGAAAATTTGCTGCAAAAGTCGATGCCCTAAAATTTGGCAACCCTTGGGAAGACAGCGTTTTTTTGACGCCACTACCCGAACCCGACAAACCAAACTACTTGCAAGAACTGATTGACGATGCGCATAATCACGGTGCAAAAATCATTAATGCCAAAGGTGGTATTAGAACCGAAAACTCAATGTTTCCGGCGGTTTTGTTCCCGATAAACAAGCAAATGCGCATTTATCACGAAGAACAGTTTGGACCAATTGTGCCAATTCTCACTTTCTTGGACATTCAAGAGCCTCTCAACGACATGGCCGAAAGCAATTATGGGCAACAAGTTAGCCTTTTTGGGCAAAGCACCAAGACCCTTGCGCCGCTCATAGACACGCTAGTCAACTTGGTTTGTCGCGTGAATTTGAACAGCTCATGCCAGCGTGGGCCAGACGTATACCCGTTTACAGGTCGCAAAGATTCGGCCGTAGGAACCCTCAGTATTTATGATGCACTGCGGTCGTTTTCTATAAGAACTTTTGTGGCCAGCAAAGACAATGATTATAACAACGATATTTTGCAATCATTGCTGGACACCAAAGAATCTAACTTTATTAACACCGATTATATTTTGTAGAATCAGGAGCAGAGGCTTTGATTTTTAAACGGTAGTATTCCCGCTATAGGCCATATCTTTTTTGTTTTTTTGTCCCTCGATTGCGCTGGGAATGACAAAAAAACAAAAAAGGATATTTGCCGCTATCGGGGCTATTTGACAAGTTTTTATTTTTTTCAAAGATTTTAAAAATATATTTTTACCAAAAGAACTTTAAACGCAGAATAAGCATCAGAAAAATATTTGAAAAATTTCTTGATCAAGTAGCACAACTTTGCGTGCTTTGCGACCTTCGCGGCTAAATTTTGTTGTATTGCGTAATTTGGGTTAAACATTACAAATCTGTGCTAATCTGTGGCAAAAAAAACTAAAAAACTAATTTTCGAGCAACTTCAATATCTTTAGAAATTTGAATTTTCAAATCAGCTAGAGATTCAAATTTTTGTTCATCACGAATTCTGTCCAAAATCGAAACCGAAATTTTTTGATGATATAGATCTTTATCAAAATCTAGAAAATGAATTTCAACGGTCTGCTCTTGTCCGTCAACTGTAGGGCGATTGCCAATATTCATGACGCCGAAAACGGTTTTGTTGTCTAAAAAACTTTGAACCACATAAACCCCTTTTTTCGGCATCATTTTCTGCAGATTGTCAATAGCAATGTTTGCCGTGGGCACGCCAATTGTGCGACCAAGTTGCTTGCCGGCGACTACATTTCCTGCGATCGAATAGGCATATCCAAGAAAATCATTGGCAAGTTTTATGTTTCCATCAACAAGTGCATTTCTTATTTTGGTCGAACTTATAGATACTTCGTCAATTTCTTGGGCAGATATTTGTTGGACTTTAAAACCATATTGCTGCCCAAAAAGTTTTAGATCGTCAAAACCTGCCGATCTGTTTTTGCCAAATCTATGGTCGTGACCGACAATGATTTTTGCCACATTTAGTTTTTTGACTAATATTTCTGATACAAATTCTTGGGCCGATAGATTTGCAAAATCGTTATCAAACGGATGTAAAATCAAATGGTTTAAGTTTGACTTGCGTAACAATGCAGTTTTTTCGTGGTTGGTAGTTAGTAGTTTTAAATCAGAATTGTTGTTTAAAACAGACCGTGGATGATTCAAAAAACTGAGAATCAAACTTTCGGCATCTAGTTTTTGGCTTTCGGCTTTGAGACTTGCAATTATTTTTTGATGTCCAAGATGAACTCCGTCAAAAGAACCTATGGTTACTACTGTTTTTTTGGTGGATGTAAAACTGTCTATCGATTCAAAAATTTTCAAGAGATTGTTTTTAAAAAGTGCAAATTTAAGTTTCTGGTTTCACAATCTGCCTGTTTTTGAGACAAATATTTTGTTGTGTAAACCCAAATTTCGGAATTAAGTCAATTTTAACCCAAGAGATCGCAGAGATTGCAAAGTTGTGGCACTTAATCAAGATTTTGTTTACTGTTTTTTCTAATGCCAAATTTGGTATCAACCCAAATTTGGGGATAGATAAATAAATTTGTGTAACGATGGTTTGTAGTTAAACTTGGTCAACGGCTACCCAAGCGTTAGGGATCGTCGTGAAAATCCTGTCATTGCGCGGCAGGAAGCAATCTTTAATCAGATTGCTTCCTGCCGTGCAATGACAGATTGGAACAAGAGCCCGGCGCGCTCGTGCGAAGCACCGCGCGCAACGCCCGAAGTAGTTAAATTTTTGGGTTTAAAAATTTGGGTTTAAAACAAAAAGCCTTTTCATTGCTGAAAAGGCTTTTCTAGAACAAAATTATAAATTTTATTGGAAATCGGCATCGGTTACACCTTCATTGATTTTTACGGCGTCGATTTTTATGTCTAGTTCAATACCAACATTCATGATTGTGTTAAAAGGTACTTTAACGCCTTTTACGTCGCGATAGTCTTTGTAGTTAGTGGTTTGCGTCATTTTTTGACCGCCTTGTTCTAGCGTTTTAGATGCTGCGACTTTTAGTCCTGATTTGACGTCATAGAAGTATGTTGACTTTCCGTTTTGAATTGCATACGCATCGGCCCCGTTTATTGGCTCTATGCCTGTAAGAATTATCGCAGGGTTTGCGCGAAGTTGCAATTCTTCAAATGGTACGGCACTTTGTTTGTTTTCGGCTAAGGTTTTGGCGTCCATTGGCATTTTTTGACCTTGTTGCGATTGATATCCTTCTTTTTCGCCAACTACTTGTTTCATCATTGGGGCACCACCCATCAATAGTTCGACCAACAATTTTCCGGTTGCATCTGATTTGTAGTTATATGCCAACGGAGTCGGTAGTTGTGGTATTGAAGTTGAGCCCGTCATTGCAATTGTTTTTACTGCCAAGAGTGCTTTTTCGCCACCAATAGTTGCAATGTAGTTGTCTAAAACAGTTTTTGCGGTGACACCCGCTGGCACTGATTTTTTTAATTCTGGTTTTGTGATGCTCGCTCCAAATTTGTCATAATAAAATATTGGCTGTCCTATTTTTTCGAGCGCAGTCAGAACCTCCGAGGCTTTTCCTACAACAATATACCTCATATTATCTGCCTTGAAATATTTGTTGGCAACTCGCATGACGTCGTCTGCGGTAACGGCAGTTATACTTTTGATATAGTTTTCATAAAAGTCTGAAGGCAAACCTTGCGTCTGCATATTGTAGGCATAATTGGCTACTGTTTGTGGTTTTTCGATATTCATAACAAACTTGCCAATATAACCCGCTTTTACGTTTGCTAGCATTTCGTCGGTTACTTTTTCGGTACGAATTCTTTTTATTTCTTTCATCATTTCGACCACTGTACTATCTGTTACTGCATTTCGCACTTGCGTAGATGCCTCAAAACTAGAGATATACTTATTGCCCGAAATACTGCTTCTTGCGCCATAAGTCCAACCGTGTTTTTCACGAAGATTCATGTTGATGTAGCTATTGAAATCGCCGCCAAGAATTTGATTGGCTACGATTGTCGCAAAATAATCGGGGTCGGTCATCTTTAGGTTTGACAAATTAATTGCTTTTACTTCTGATTGTACCGCATTTGGCATATCGATAAAGTTGATTTGTGCAAATGCTGCGTCTTTTGGGTCGGAATAACTTAATGTAAGTGGTGCTGCTTTTTTCCAGGTTCCAAAAAGTTTTTCTACAACTTTTCTGGTTTCTGTGGCTTTTACATCACCAACAACAACTAGATATGCATGTGCAGGAACAAAATTTGTTGTGTAGTTGTTGACAACGTCTGCCAATGCTACGTTATTTAAAGTCGCTTCAGAAACATATTCGCCGTTTGGATGATTTCTTGTATATGCTAAAACATTTGTTGCGCGTTCTGCAACAGCCTGCACACTTTTTTCTTGCGATTTAAGACCCTCAAGCATTTTGGCTTTTTGTTTGTCAAACTCGTCTTGCGTGAAGTTCGGATTTAAAGCACCGTCTGCCATGAGTTCTAAAACTCGAGCTGAAAATTTTGAAAGTGAACTTGCATAGGCTCCATCTGCCGAGAAATTGATGTTTGCACCAAGCAAATCAACCTCTTCGTTAAAAGCGGTTTTAGAAATTTTGGTGGTTCCAGATCCAATCATCGAGCTAGTCATTTCGGCAACGCCTTTTTTGTCGCCCTCTACATATGGTGGATTATCAATTCGTAAACTGAAAGTCACTCGTGGTAATTTATGGTTTTCGACTATTAGAACTTTAAGTCCGTTTGGCAACGAAAACGTTTCTGGTTTGCCTACTTTTATTGTTGGCGCAGCTCCTTGCTTTGGCTGCGGAATAATTTGTGCTTGCATAAGTGTTGATAAAAACAAGCTCGATATGACAATTAATATTTTTTTCATGATGGCTTAGTTTTGTGCTTTATCTTTTGACGATGGAACATAATCCAAAATCAATCGTTGGTTAGGATTCAAATATTTTTTGGCAGTCTCGCGAATTTCTTCTCTTGTGATTGATCGATAAATATCAATTTCGGTATTTACCAAATTCACATCTTTGTATAACATATAAAAAGTTGCGAGATTAGATGCAATTCCTTCGACACCAGCATTGTTGTTTACATTATCATTTTCGTATTTATTTTGCAATTTTTGCATTTCTTTTTCTGAAATCAAATCGGTTTGCAAATTCACAATTTCTTGATCTACAGCTTTTAAAACGTCTTCTGACTTGAATGGTGCTTGGGGCAGTCCGTAAATAATGTATTGTCCGTAGTCTTCTTGCGAATAGTTGAAGGCTCCGATTTGAAGCGCTGTTTTTGAGTCATCAACAATTTTTTTGAACATTCGTGAACTTTTTCCGTCGGTCAAGATTGTAGAAATCATGTCTAGAACTCTGGCGTCGCGTGTTTTCATTGACGGCGTTCTGTAAGTTGCCACAATCATTGGGATTTGAATGTTGCTGTCTTCAAATTTTGCTTTAATAGTTTCAGTAATAGGGTCTTCGGTAAAAATTTTTCTTTCTATTGGTGCACCTTTTGGGATAGATCCAAAGTATTTTTCGATCCATTGCTTGGCTTGGTCTTTTTGAAAATCGCCTGCAACGACAAGAACTGCATTGTTTGGCACATAAAACTTTTTGTTGAAAGCCTGAAACTCTTCGAGTTTTGCTGCATCAAGGTGCGCCATTGAACCAATAACTGTCCACTGGTATGGATGCTTTTTGAACATATTTTTCTTTACTTCTTGCAGCAGTTGTCCGTACGGCGCATTATCGTATCGCAGTCTTTTTTCTTCTTTAACGACTTCGTTTTGGGTATCAACACCAATTTGGTTGATTACGGGTTGGCGCAGTCTGTCGGCTTCCATCCAAAGTCCAAGTTCAAGACTGTGCGACGGAAAAACCTCGTAATAATAAGTTCGGTCTTCGCTAGTGTTTGCGTTGTTTACGCCGCCGTTTGCAGTTACAATTTTGAACCACTCACCACGCTTGATGTTGGTTGTGCCTTCAAAAAGAAGGTGCTCAAAAAAGTGTGCAAAACCAGTACGTTCTGGATTTTCGTCTTTTGAACCAACATGATACATTACAGAGGTGATAACGGTTGGTGCCGAATTGTCTTGATGCAAAATAACGTGCATCCCGTTAGCGAGATCATACTCATCAAAGGCGACTTTTTGAGCAGAAGCCACGCCACCAAGCAGAAGTGCTGAAGTTAAGGCCATTACAGTTTTTTTCATAGTGAAGTTAGTAAATGTTTGGTATTTATAAATAAGTCTGTCTATAGACTGCATTGTTACAAAATTACTTAAATTGGTTTCAAAATTAAAAAACTTTATGCTTTTTTTAGTAATTGACTACAGGTGTTGATGTTTTAAATTTAACTCAAAACCAAGTGGTATATTACTGTCATAATGTGTTGTTAGGCCAATTTCGGCTGCGGATTTTCAGGATATGATTTTTTTAACTATTCTCCACAATCGCAATCTCCTCGGCACTCAAACCATACATTGCATAAACCAAATCGTTTATTTGCGCATCAATATTTTTGCATTTGGCTTCAAGATAGCTTTTGTCGCGCTCGGTTACTGCGGTTTGTTGTTGTTTTTTTGATGACAGCATTTGATCGACCAAGTTTATAATGGCGTCGTGTGTTTCTTGATTATCTTTTGTAAGTTTTGGGATTGGTAGCTGTTTTAAATTTACAACTTTAACTTCTGCAAAAATTCGACCTTCCTCAGGAATTAATTTGCGGTACCACCAGTTTACAGTAGTTGAATTTAAAATTCCTAAAATAAAGTTTAACGAATAATTCTTATTGATAGACTTTAAATTGTGAACATTTTTTAAAGATAAAAAATGATTATCATCTAAATTTGCAATAATTCTGTCGGCTGTCTGTCTAATTACTATTTTCTTTTCAAAAAATGGTGCTTTCACTCTTGGTTCTGCAAGACAAGCCCCATATTTTATAAATCTGTTTTCAAGTATATTCCAAGTATATTTATTAAAATCCCGACCCATAATATATTGTAGATAGCTTTCATCGACTTTAAACGTACTGTCAAAACTTCTATTTTCAACTATTTCTTTGGTTTGTTTTGGTAGTCCTTTGCCTAATCGATAAGGAGTTAAACCACAAACAATTTTTGTATATAAATCTAATAAGTCATTATTTTTTTTAATTTTATTAAATAAGTTTAATGATTCAAAGCTTGATATTACAAAATTGTCAATTGTCTTTAGTTGCTCAAAATTAATTTTTGATTCGACATATTGTAATAATTCTGGTTGATTTGCAACCAATTTAAATGAGTATTGATCATTAGTTAAACTTATTTTATTAATGATATTG
>JBDLWE010000128.1:0-16984 GCA_039804445.1 Bacteroidota bacterium
TTATAAAATTTTATTTCAACTATGAACCAAAATATATTTGATTAAATATTTTCAGATTACTACAACAAATAAATACCGTCTTCGCGAATTTCGATAACTTTTTGTTTGTACAGAAGACCAATTGCTTTTTTAAAAGTTTTTTTGCTCATTTTCAATACCGTTCGAATATCATCTGGATGTGAGTTGTCTGTCAACCGCAGAAAACCTTTGTTGGCACGAAGCTCATCGATTATTATTTCAGAATTTGGCTCGACGTTTTCATAGCCTTGAATTTGAAGACTAACGTCGATTTTGCCGTCTGGCCGAATGTTTTTTATAAATCCACGCATACGGTCACCGGTGCGAATGGCATCGTTATAGACTTCATTGTCGTACAAAAGTCCTTTGTGTCGTTCGTTGATGATTACGTTTATGCCAATGTCGGTGATATGCGACACGATCAAATCTACTTCGTCGCCATTTTGAATCTCGAGATTTTCGTTGCTCAAAAACTGATTGGTTTTGCTTGATGCCACCAATCGATTTGTTTTTTCGTCTAAATATAGGTAAACCAAATACCGTTTGCCTTTTTCCATTGGGCGGGCTTGCTCTTTGAACGGCACGAGAATGTCTTTCTCCATGCCCCAATCTAGAAACGCACCAACATTGTTAACATAGTTTACACGCAAAAGCGCAAACTCGTTGAGCAAAATATAGGGTTCGAGGGTTGTGGCAACGGGTCGCTCCTCATGATCGAGGTATACAAAAACGGTGAGCTCCTCGCCTATTTCAAAAATTTTTGGAACATATTTGTTGGGCAACAAAATGCCGTCAAGCCCGTCGGCAGTCGAGTTTGGGTCGCCCAAGAAAAGTCCGACTTGGGTGTCACGAAGTATGGTTAGGGTGTTGTATTTTCCGATTTGAATCATAAAATTGGTATTGTTTTGCAAAGGTAACAAAGATTGTGAGAAGATTATAATTTAATGATTTTTATCAAAATATGATGCTGTAATATTTGCTTTTAGACCTACAAATAAAGTATTTTTGCTTTTTTACGAATTATGTATTTGTTTTTAGAATAATCAAGGTGCTGGATTTTTTGAACCGCAAAGATCGTATAGGTCGTGAAGTTAAAATATGAAAATTATTCAAATTTTTTATTGCAAAATTAATTTTTGGAATTTAAAAATTGTTTTTTCAACCACGATCTTGCGTTAGGGATTCCTTCGGCTGTTCGCACTTACAGGCTCGAGTGAGGCGGTATCCTTTTTTTGAATTTTGTCCCTCGACTGCGCTCGGGATGACAAAATTCAAAAAAAGATAAAGCCGAAACCACGAAAACGCCCAAATTAATGTTATTATTATTATTAGATTATGACTTTTCCTGCAAATTTTGATTCTCAGGCTATTGAGAAAAAATGGTACGACTACTGGATGCAAAACAACTATTTTGCGTCGAAACCCGACCACAGAACGCCGTACACGATTGTGATTCCGCCGCCAAACGTGACGGGTGTTTTGCACATGGGGCATATGCTCAACAACACGATTCAAGACGTGCTGATAAGGCGTGCACGGCTCAAGGGGTTTAACGCTTGTTGGGTGCCGGGTACAGACCACGCAAGTATTGCGACCGAGGCTAAGGTGGTGGCCAAACTGAAATCGGAAGGAATCAATAAAGCCGACTTAACTAGAGCAGAATTTTTGAAACATGCCTATGACTGGACAGACAAGTACGGCGGCACGATTTTGGAGCAACTCAAACAACTGGGATGCAGCTGCGATTGGGCGCGAACCAAGTTTACGATGGACGAGGACATGAGCGCATCGGTCATTAAATCGTTTGTAGATTTGTATAATAAAGGGCAAATTTACAGGGGATATCGAATGGTAAATTGGGATCCGGAGGCTAAAACCACGCTTTCAGACGAAGAAGTAAGTTATGAGGAGCGGAAGGGGAAACTTTTTTACATTAGGTACAAAAGCGTTTTAGATGATAGCTTTTTGGTGGTTGCTACTACCCGACCTGAAACCATATTTGGAGATACTGCCATTTGCGTAAATCCAAACGATGAGCGATTTGCGCATTTGATTGGGCAGAAAGTTGTTGTGCCAATTTGTGGGCGAGAGATTTCGGTTATTGCCGATGAATATGTAGATGTTGAGTTCGGGACGGGCTGTTTGAAAGTCACGCCCGCGCACGACGTGAACGACAAAATGCTTGGCGAGAAACACAACTTGGAGATTGTAGATATTTTTAATGATGATGCAACGCTAAATTCGTTTGGGTTGCATTATCAAGGAAAAGACCGTTTTGTGGTTCGTGCGGAAATCGAAGCTGAACTAGAATCGATTGGTGCGTTGCAAAAGGTTGAAATTCATGTGAACAAAGTAGGCACGTCTGAACGCACAAAAGCCGTAATCGAGCCACGACTGTCTGACCAATGGTTTTTGAAAATGGACGATTTGGTCAAGCCTGCCATAAAAGCGGTTTTAGAAACAAACGAGATAAAACTGTATCCAAAAAAGTTCGAAAACACCTACAGACATTGGTTAGAGAATATTAGAGATTGGAACATTTCGCGACAGTTGTGGTGGGGACAGCAGATTCCGGCTTATTATTACGGCGATGGCAAGGAAGATTTTGTGGTTGCCGAAACAATTGACGACGCATTGGCATTAGTAAAAACAAAGACCAACAACCATCAACTTACAGCCGATAACCTCAAACAAGACGAAGATGCGCTAGACACTTGGTTTTCGAGTTGGTTGTGGCCAATGTCGGTTTTTGGTGGGATACTTGATGCAGAAAATGAGGATTTTAAATACTATTATCCTACGAATGACTTGGTAACTGGTCCAGATATATTGTTTTTTTGGGTAGCCAGAATGATTATCGCAGGATATGAGTATACGGGCAAAAAACCGTTTACAAATGTATATTTGACAGGTTTGGTGCGCGATAAGCAACGCCGAAAAATGTCGAAATCGTTGGGAAATTCGCCTGAGCCGTTAGAACTGATTGAAAAATTTGGTGCCGACGGTGTTCGGGTAGGGCTGCTGTTGAGCGCATCGGCAGGAAACGATATCATGTTTGACGAAGAGCTGTGTCAACAAGGAAAATCGTTTGCCAACAAAATCTGGAATGCTTTTAAACTCACTCAAGGTTGGCAAATTAGCGACAGCATTGAACAACCTGAAAGTTCGAGAATTGCAACTACTTGGTATTCAGCCAAATTGCAACAAACACTTGTGACTATTGAAGATCATTTTGAGAAATATAGATTAGCAGATGCACTGATGATGATTTATAAACTAGTGTGGGACGATTTTTGTTCGTGGTTTTTAGAGATGGTCAAACCAGCCTATCAGCAACCTATAGACCGCAAGACATTTGATGCGGTGATCGCGGCGTTTGAAAACAATTTGAAACTATTGAACCCATTCATGCCGTTTTTGACCGAAGAAATTTGGCATTATTTAAAAACAAGAACTGCCGATAAGGCGCTGATTGTGAGTACATGGCCAAGTCAAGAAGATTTTGACAAAGACATTTTGATAAATTTTGAAATTGCCGAAAACATTATTTCTGGTGTGCGAACCATTAGAAAAGAAAAGAATATTGCGTTTAAAGATTCGATTTCGTTGTTGATTATTGATAACGAAAAATTTTCGAGTCAGTTTGATGGCGTCATTGCAAAGCTTTGTAACATTGAAACATTTGAATATGTGACAGAAAAACCAGATGGTGCGCAATCTTTTAGATACAAATCAAACGAATATTTTGTGCCTATAGTAGGCGCAATAGATAGTGACGAAGATATTCTGAAAATAAATACAGAGCTTAACTATGTTCGTGGTTTTTTGAAATCTATAGAAGCCAAGCTGAATAACGAAAAATTTGTGGCCGGCGCACCAGAGAAAGTCTTGGCAAGCGAACGCCAAAAACAGGCAGATGCTTTGGCCAAAATTCAGGCTTTGGTAGAGCGATTAGGTGGGTTGTAGGTATATTTTTTTAGTGCAAAAGTCGGTTTATATAAATGGTGGAGGTCGCAATAAAATTAATTTAACCCGCAAAGAACGCAGAGGTCGCAAAGTTTGCAATATGGTCAAGTTTTAATAATCCTGCAGTTCACGTTTTTTTAATTTGTTTGTTAAGAATCTATCGTTATATTTGTGGTAATAAAGGATCATTAACTCAGTTGGTTCAGAGTGTCACGTCGACAACGTGGAAGTCACTGGTTCGAATCCAGTATGGTCCACTTTTTTAAGAGAAATCCTGTTGTGGATTCGCAAGGTTTTTAAAAGAAAATTAATTATTTTTATTGCTTTTACCATATATTAAATTTATAAGTTTCATAATTTAAAATCAAAAACAGATTTTTGGTTTCGTTTGGTAATACGCTAGTTAGAATCTTTATTTACTTTATTATGAATAAGATTAACAGCCGTGAACGCAAACTCATCAAGTTAAAACATTAAAAATTGCTAAATATTATTAATTGTATAACAAAATATTTTTTTTATAAAAAAATTAATTACTTTTGCAATCTCAAAATTATTAATAAAGTTTTATATGAAAAAGTTACTAATATTCGCTACCACTATCGTTTTAGTATCATGTAGTCAAATTAAAAAAAATGAATTTGTAATTGCTGGAACAACGCCTAAAGAAATTGCAGACGGTACCGCCGTTTATTTGCAAAAACAAGATTCACTTGGTCAATTCGTTGCACTTGATACAGCCAAAGTTAAAGGTTCGAAATTTGAGTTTAAAAATAAATTTGATGATAAAAAAATCGAACAAGGCATTGCAATTTTAGCAGTAGATAAAATTGAGGGTAAGGTTCAAATAATTCTTGAAAGTGGAAAAATAATTGTTGAAATTCGTAAAGATTCAATAACTAAAAGTAAAGTTGGGGGAACTGCGAGTAACAAGCAACTATCTGCCTATACAAACGAAAGTAGTAAAATTTATAAGCAGATGATGGTTTTCCAAAATGCTAATCTACCTAAACTAGAAGCAGCAAAGGCAGCAAACGATACCATTACAATAAATGCATTAATGAAAGAAAATAATGTGTTTATGAAATCTGTTGAGACACTTGGTGAAAAAAGTTTAGAAAAAAATCCATCGACTCTATTATCTTTATACCTGCTACAAAATGCTACTCAAAATCCAGCGGCAGATCGAACAAAACTCAAAAAATCATTTCAAGCACTAGCTACCGATGTAAAAACTACTAAAATTGGCAAAAAACTTGGTAAAGATTTGGGAGTTACAACTAAATAAATTTTTCTATAAAATCTAGGTGTTCGGCAGTATTGTTTAGTAATAATTAATATTGGTTTATTAAATAACTACAATAATTATCTAAAATGAACTGTAGATATTTATTAGTTCGGCTTGAAGTTTAAAGTTGTATTAAATTATTTCTCAAGAGTTTAAAAAGCTTATAAAAATAGTTTTTATAAATTTTTGGTTATCTGTTTTTTATATAAATTAATTGTTTTTATAGTTGTCTTCATTCGAAAATTTTTTGAAGTTAAATTCACGAGTTAGAAACTATTTGCATAAAATTATTTTGTAGAATTAAATTGAAACAACATATATCAGATTTGTTGTTTCAAATTTTTTTAAAAAAATTATTTTATTGTCATTTATAATTTTCTCAAAAAAAAAAAATACTGTTTGTCGGGGAGATACTCAAGCGGCCAACGAGGGCAGACTGTAAATCTGCTGTGTGAACTTCGCAGGTTCGAATCCTGCTCTCCCCACCATAAAAAACGCTTTAAGAAATTAAAGTGTTTTTTTTTGTTAATAACATTGTTATACTTTACTTTATTTTTATTATAATTTATTATATTTGTGTTCTAAAATTATTTATTATGAAAAAAAACTTTACACTATTTTTATTAATTTTTATTTTTAACATTTCGAATTCACAAAATGTTAAAGATATTAAAAATATTACCAGCGGATATAATCTGGAAAAAATTAATTCGTTAAAGAAAGAATTAATGACCAAATCATTGAACGATAAACAAAAAGCCGAGCAACTTGCCAAATCAAAAGGTTGGCCGCTAACCGTTACTAAACCTGATGGCACTTTTGCAGAGATAATGAAAGTGGGACTTGATGGCAACCCAGTTTATTATAGTACCGAAAATGCTTCTGCAGCGGTGGCAACAAGGGCAAATTTACTGCATAGTGGCGGTGCACTTGGTTTGAATTTGAACGGACAAAATATGGTCGCACGGATATGGGACGGAGGTCGCGTTCGCCCTAGTCACAGCTTGTTTGGCGACCGAGTCAACACAATAGACGATCAAACAACAGTTGCCTACAGCCAACATGCTACACATGTTACAGGAACCGTTGTTGCATCTGCAGCCGCTGCTGCAACAAAAGGTATGGCATTTGAAGCACAAGCAAGGACTTTTAACTGGAGTAGCGATGAAGCAGAAGTGCTTTCTGAAGTTACAGATGGAATGCTTATTTCTAATCATTCTTATGGTGTACCATTAATATCTCCAACAAGTAGTATCAAACAATTGCCGTGGCTTGTTGGCGCATACATTCAAGATGCGCAGGTTTGGGACGAAATTGGATTTTTAGCACCAATGTATTTAATGGTTACCGCAGCTGGTAATTCTGGATTTGATAGCAATGATGATCCCTCTACCCCCAGTTATGACAAACTTATTGGAAACAAATTGTCAAAAAATGTATTAACCGTCGCAAATTGTACCGATGTTGTTGCCGACGCTACTGGAAATATAACCAGTGGAATTGTAATAAATGGCAGTAGCAGCCAAGGACCCGCAGATGACGGTCGAATAAAACCAGATATTACCGGTAATGGTACAGGTTTGTTATCGGCTTCGAGCGAATCTGATAGTGCTACCGCGACAATGTCTGGTACGTCTATGGCTAGCCCGAACGTCGCCGGAACCCTACTTCTGGTTCAACAGCATTATAATAATACTAATAATAATTTTATGCGAGCTGCTACTTTAAAGGGTCTTGCAACGCACACTGCAGACGATGCAGGAAATATTGGACCTGATGCGATATTTGGATGGGGTTTGCTAAATGCGCGCAAATGTGTTGAAGCAATTAATCAAAATGGGCATCAGTCATGGATATCAGAAGAAACGCTTCGTCAAGGACAAACTTATACAACAACAGTTCGGTCATTAGGTACAGGACCGCTAATCGCTTCTATTACATGGACGGATCCAGCAGGTGCTCCAAATAATAACACAACCATCAACAATAATCCTATGAAGGCGTTGGTTAATGATTTGGACATTAGGGTTACAAATGCGGCAGGTACTTTTTTTCCATGGAAATTAATAAGCGATGCATCAGCAAATGCTACTAGGGTGTCTGACAACAATGTTGACAACGTTGAAAATATAAAAATAGATGCACCAGAAGCAGGTCTTTATACAATTACAATAACCCACAAAGGGCAACTTGTTAATAATTATCAGAGATTTTCGTTGGTTGTAACTGGAATAAATTCTGGATTTGCAATTACTGAACAAATAACAGGCGACGTTGTAGTTTGTAGTAATCGATCAGCAAATTTTGGATTTAATCATAGGCAAATTGGCGTAGGAACTACAAAATTTTCTGCAGTCGGGCTGCCAGCAGGAGCTACAGCCATTTTCAGTAACAATTCATTAAGTGGTGACGGTACTGTGAACATGACAATTTCAAATTTAACAAATGTGACTCCAGGAATTTATACAATTGGTATAGTCGGAAATAACGATATTGATACAGAAACTCGATATAAAACTGTACAAATATATAGTTCAGATTTTCAGCCATTGATTATAACAGCACCAAATAACAACATAAATGACGCCGCGATTGTAACAACAATCAAATGGAATAAAAATATAAATGCAGAAACTTATAAAGTAGAAATTTCTACAAATTCTGATTTTACAAATATTGTAACTACCGCAGCTAACATAGTTGACAACAGTTATATAACTTCCGGCCTTGGTCAAAGTACGACCTATTTTTATAGAGTTATTCCTTCAAATCGTTGCAGCTCTGCTTCGGTTGAGTCTCAGCCCGTAAGAACGTTTACTACTGGTCGTTTGCAATGCGGAAATGTATTTACGGCGACAGATTTTTCTAATAGTACAATAAATTCTACTCCCGATGCATTAGCAATTATACCAATTACAGTTTCGGGCGGATTAAAAGTTGCTGATTTGAACGTAACTTTAACAATTACTCATACTTATGTGCAAGACATGACTATAAGTTTAATAGGTCCTGAGTCAATAGGCAGTCCAGAGATATTACTTACAAAAGAAACATGCGGACAGTTTAATGATATAGACGCTACTTTCGATGATTCTGGTATGGCGGTGGCATGTGGTAATACACCACCATCGATCAGTGGAACGATTACTGCCGTAGGTAAATTAAGTTCTGTTAATGGTTTAATGGCCGATGGAGTTTGGAAAATCAAAGTTGTTGACCCATATGATAATGATGGCGGTTCGGTGACGCAGGCCGTTATAACTATTTGCAAAGTAGTTGCAACGACATTATCTAACGAAAATTTTGATAGTATAATTTTTAATGTTTATCCAAATCCAACCAAAGGCTTAATTAATATTGATTTGTCTAAAGGTTCTGATTCAAAAAGTAAAATGTTGATTACAGATGCACTTGGTAGAATTGTTATGTCACAAGATTTAGCACAAGGCAATAATTCAATAGATTTGTCAAGTTATCAAAAAGGCGTTTATATAATAAATGTTCAAAGTGACGGTTTGACTCAAACCAAAAAGATAATATTGCAGTAAGTTGCAAAAAATAAATTTAAAAAAAGCCTTCAAAATTTTGAAGGCTTTTTTATTTTTCCAAAATAATGTTTGGAATTGCTTGTTGCATAAAATTTCATTTCATTTTTTGGCGCCCTGCCATTTACATATCGACCAAGCAGCCAATAGATCTATTTGTTTCAATTTTTTAATATCATGGCAAAAAGCTCAGTACATTTCAAGATTCTACCCAAAAAAGCCGTAACCCCCCAACGCGCAAAAACCGTTAAAACTTTAAAAGAATGGTTTTCATATATATTATTATATAAAAGCAACATTTAATTTTAATGTTTACGTCTGCGGTCGCGTTCTATTTTTAATAAGTTTAATTCTCTATTTGTTTGTCCCGCCACAGATGTATTTTCTTCGGCACGTCTTATTAAATATGGCATCACGTCACGAACAGGGCCAAAAGGCAAATACTTTGCAACATTATAACCATGTTGAGCCAAATTAAAACTGATATTATCTGACATTCCATACAACTGACCATACCAAATTCTGCAATCGTTTTTGTTTAATTGCAATTTATCTTGCATACTTAACAACTTGAAACTTGAATTTTCATTGTGAGTACCCGCAAACAAGGCCATAGTATCGATATTATCAATCATATATTGGGCTGCGGTATCAAAATTTTGGTCGGTTACAATTTTCGATTCACAAATAGGTGACTTAACGCCCTTTTCGGCTGCGCGATTATTTTCTTTTTCCATGTAAGCACCACGAACAAGTTTCATACCGATATGAAAATTATCAGATTTTGCTTTGATGTGCAATTTTTTTAAATAGTCTAATCGATCCCAACGATACATTTGCAGTGTATTAAAAACTACCACTTTTTGTTTATTATATTTTTGCATCATTTTTGTAGCCAAATCATCAGCGGCGTCTTGCATCCAAGATTCTTCGGCATCTATTAACAACAAAACATTTTTTTCGAATGCAGTTTTGCAAACCAAATCATATCTGGCCTCTACCCTGGTCCACTCTTCTTGTTCATCGGCTGTCAATGTGTGGTTTTTACCAATTTTTTCATACAGCGCAAAACGACCAAAACCAGTAGGTTTGAAAACAACAAATGGCATTTCGGGTTTTGTTTCAGAAAAATTGATAATTTTCAAAATTTTATGCATGGCATCGTCAAAATGAGTCTCATCTTCTTTGCCTTCTACAGAATAGTCCAAAACAGACGCAACTCCTTTTTGAAACATTCTTTTCATGACAGGCAGACAGTCATCTTCTGAAACGCCACCACAAAAATGGTCAAAAACCGTTGCTCTAATAAGACCTTCGACGGGCAAATGCGCTTTTATTGCAAAATTTGTGACAGCCGTTCCAATTCTTACAAGTGGTTGATTGGCAATAAGTTTGAACAAAAAATAAGCTCTATCAAGCTCGGTATCCGACTTTAATGAAAATGCAACTTGGGTATCATTGAAAAAATTATCCATTATCTACTGGTTTTGTACAAAAGTATTTAATATATTCTTATTTTTGGGGCAGATTTGTAAAAATAAATAAGGTTTTAAAAATTTAAAGTGGTTTGTGATTTTCTAAACAAAGTACTAAATATTTGACCATATAATAATAATTAAAACATCTTAATGTCGTAAAATTCAAAAAATGAAACATAACAAAACCGAAGCCCAACCAAAAATTATTGGCGAACAAAGTAAGCCATTTTCGATAAGCGATTATGTTGCCATGCTTTCGGTAATTCTTTTTCTTTCTATGGATTTTATATCTGCTTATCGTAGTATTGATATTTTAGGAACACAATACCTATATATGTCAATTCTGAACTTAATTTTTGGTTTATATTGGTTTTTTAACAAAGATTTAATGTCACAGGGCTTTTTATATCAAATTAAAAAGCCTTTTTATATAAAATGCTATGCAATATTTTTGATCATGGGGCTGCTGTCGGTAATTAAAACCAACAATGTTTCGCTATGGATTGTCAATTTTGCTCAAATCGTGATAGTAGCAATAACAATTTTAAATTTTATATTGTTATTTAATCAGCGAAAGAGATTGTTTTTTAATATTGTGTTTTTTGTGTCGATTGCCGCGTTTGTTAAAAGTTTTTCAGAATTGTATAATTTTTTTCAAATTTTAAAAACTAGCGGATTAAATGTCGCAAGCGGCCAAATGAAAGGCAACACAGGTAATGTCAATATTTTTTCGGCGACATTGAATATGAAAATGGTTTTTTTGATAATCGGCGGTTTGTACTTTAATGATTGGAAAAAATGGTTTGCTGCTATCGGGTTGCTGCTTTGCACAATAACGATACTGTTTTTAGATTCCCGCGCAACATTTTTGGCTATATTTTTAGAAATAGTAGCCGTTTTAATCTACTTATTAATTAATAAATATAACGCATATCAACGAATTTCACAAGCAGCTTTGATTGTTTTGCCTATCATTTTTGGGACTTTATTTTCTTTACAAGTCATAAAATCAAATACTGCAAAAGCAGCCGTTTTTGCAGAACGGTACAAAACAACAGCAACCTCAAATGCAACTAGCATCGATTTTAAAGATGGTGGCTCGGCTGACTCTCGATTAAAATATTGGAAAAACGGTGGAAACCTTGCTTTAAAAAATCCGTTGTTAGGTGTTGGTCTCGGAAATTATCGCATCGAATCATTGCCATACGAGCGCCTCGATTTTAATAACCTGCTGGTGTCACAACATACACATAATGATTTCTTAGAAATTTCGGCTGAAACTGGAATTTTAGGAGGAATAGCATACCTGTTAATTTTTATTTCTATTTTTTATATTAATATTAAAAATTTATTGAGAACTACTGATCATGAGTCAAAACTAATTTATTTTGCAACAATATTGCTGACAATATCTTACGGCATTGATAGTTTTTTTAACTTTCCGTTACACAGACCTTCAGTTCAATTGTTTTTTGGATTGATGATTGTATTTTCGTTTGTAAATAGTTTTGAAATAGCAAACAATCAGGCAGCGGTGTACAGCAAAAAACTTTCGATTCTTGTTTTATTCTTTTCAGTCATCACACTTTTTTGTGCCTGGGAGACATTTAATGCTTTTACTTTAGAAAATGATATTACTGCCGACTCGATGATAAAAGAAGATTTACTAAATAGCGACATTGTTAAAAAACGAATGCCCATGTTCCCTAATGTTTTTTCAAATTCTGAACCGTTTTCAGAGCAACTTGCTATTTATTTAGTAAATGAAAAAAAGTATGCAGAATCGCAAAAATATTTTAACGAAGCAAATAAAATCAATCCTTATAATGGGCGAGTAGAATGGTATAAGCATCGAGTGGCAAAAGAAACAAATAAAAAAGATAGTGCCTATTATTATGCCAAAAAGGCATTTGAGGTTCGACCCAGAAACTATGATTATTTTGTATCGATGCTTTTTATGGCAAATGAATTTAAAGATACCACGCAGATGCTGAAGACGCATGAAGTCTATAATAGCTTTGTGAAAACGCCAAAAAACTGGATTGATACCAGTAATGCTTTGCACTTATCAAATTTTAACAAGAAAAATATATTGTCATTTATAGAACGAGGATTGATAGAATTTCCAAATGACAGTATTTTGCTTGAACGCAAAAAAGTATTTGAATATGAGCTTAATGCCGAAAAACCAGGGGCAACTTTTGCCATTAGCAGTAAAAAACCTGTAAGTGCCACCGAAAAATATCTTTATTTTTTGCAACGGGCAATAAATTATGGTTCAAAAAACCAGTTTGACAAAGCACTAGAATGCTATAAAGAAGTTCAAAAAAACGACCCAACTAACTTGACGATTTTACAAAACATTGGGATTTGCTATTTTAAACTCAATCAGTTTCAAAAAGCAATTGTAGCACTTGAAAAAGTATTGACCGCTCCAGCCTTACAAGACGGAAAAACGGAATATATATTGGGCATTTCTTACTTCAATATAAAAAACAAAGAAAAAGGTTGCAAATATCTAAAAATAGCATCTGCCAAAAATTTTGCAGGAGCACAACAAGTATTACAGCAAAATTGTAAATAAAAAAACTATGGAAAAAACACTTACGACAACAAAAAAACCATCAACAACAGATTATTTAGTTTTATTTCTAATTGGTTTATTGTTTTATATTGATTTTTTGCCAACCTTTCGTGCAATAGAAGTTCGTGGCACACAATGTCTTTATTTATCAATTTTAAATTTCATAATAACGGCGTCGTTTTTTTGTTATCCAAAATTTGTAAATAATTTAATTATAGAACGATTTAAAAAATCAAATTTTATAAAACTTTATTTCGTCTTTTTGATATTTTGCTGTTTGTCATTTTTATCGGCACGCAATGTTGAAAGTTCTTTTGTAACGTTTTCACAAATTTGTATTATAACAATAACCGTTTTTAATTTCTGTTTGTTGCTATTCAATCGCAAACATATTTTTTATAAAATATGTTTTATTATTGGGTTTTTTACGTTTATAAAAGCCTTTTCAGAAATAAATGTTTTGATGCAAAGTTGCAAAACCATGACTTTTTCACAAGCCATTACAACTTTAAAAGGAAACACGGGCAACATAAATATTTTTTCGGCATCGCTTAACTTAAAACTACCTTTTTTGATTTTAGGGATTATACACTTTTCTGGCTGGAAAAAATGGGTTTTAATGTTGTCGACCGTTCTTGCTACCTACATTATTTTAATTCTAGATTCGCGTGCTACAATTTTGGCACTTTTGATTGAAATAATTGTAATTATAATATATTTAGTTTGGAAATCGACAGACAGATCCAAACTGCAAAGCAACATTATTTCGGCAATTATGCCAATTATTTTTGGCATCATGATAGGTTTATTTTCGTTTTCTCAAGCGTCTAAAAACGTCGTGATTACCAAAACGACAACCAAAGCAATTACCAGTAAAGTGGGTGCTCTTGAACTAAAAGATGGCGGGTCGGTGAACCAGCGTTTGGACTATTGGAGTAATGCATCAAAAATTATTTTAGACAAACCATTTTTAGGAATTGGCCTTGGCAATTGGTTTGTAGAATCTATTCCGTACGAAAAATATCAAACAAACGGCATGATGATCTCTGTGCATACACACAATGATTTTCTCGAAATTATGTCAGAAACTGGCGTTTTAAATGGACTTGTTTTTTTTAGTTTATTTGTCATTTTGCTCATAATAAATCTCGAAAAAATAATAAAATCACAAAACGAATTAACCAAAAACATTGCTTTTTTATGCCTGTTAATGCTGATTGGGTATGTAGTAGATAGTTTCTTTAACTTTCCGCTTTATAGGCCTACCGTTCAACTTGGTCTGTGCTTTTTGATTGTTTTTTCTTTAATAAATAGCGAACCTAATAATGACGAAAGCGCTGAAGTGAAGGTTTTTCAATGGAATCAAATTTTATTGTCCGCGATGGTTCTACTTGGTTTATTTTCAATGTATTTTTCATATCATAATTTCATGGCTTTGCGCCTTTCAAACGAAATTATTCTTGACGGACTGAACAATAAAAAAGAGTTGTCTAGTGACTTCATTCTAGAAAACTACCCTAAATATCCTACTATCATGTTCAATTCGCAACCGTTTGCAGAATATGTAGGTATTTATATGGTCAAAGAACAAAATTATGAATTAGCCAAAAAATATCTTAAAGAAGCAGATCGAATTAATCCATATGTTGGGCGCGTAGAATGGTATCAATATAGTATTGCAAAAGCCACAAACAAACTTGACAGCGCCTATATATATGCTAAAAAAGCGTTTGAAAAAAAGCCACGGAATTTTGATTTTTTCAATACCGTCATATATATGGCAAATCAAATGAAAGACACCACGACAATGCTAAAAACGCACGACATCTATCATAAAATGGTGCAAAGCCCAAAAGATTATATAGCAACTTCAAGTGGTCTGCACAATTCTGGATATAGTAAAAGAGGATTGGTAAAATTTATTGAAAAAGGTTTAAAAGAATTTCCGAGTGATAGTCTGCTTCTAAGACGAAAAAAAATATTTGACATTGAAATAAAAACCAGTATCTCAAGTAAAACTATTGTGGCACCATCAGAATCGATAGATATTTCGAGCGCAAAACGTTTTGTTGCAACTGAAAAAAACTATGATGAAGTATTAAAAAAGGCTGAAGCATATGGTGCAAAATATCTAGCACTTGCCATACAACTCGGGAATGAAAACAAACCAACCGAGGCAATAGAAGCGTATAAAAAAGTACTAGAAACCCAACCAACAAATTTGAGTGTCAAACAAAATATTGGTGTATTATATTACCAAATCGGTCAATTCAAAACCGCAGTAGATTGGCTGAGCCAAACAACTTCGGCCGCACAAGGCTATGAAGACGGTAAATCTGAATATATTATTGCTGCTTGTTATATCGGTTTAAAAAACAATGAAAAAGGTTGCGAATATTTGAATATTGCTGTCGCAAAAAACTATACAAACGCCATTCAATTGCAAAAACAATTCTGTAAATAACATTTTTTTTGATGAAAAATTATATCGATGCCGCAGACCACAAAATTGTTTTTAATGATGATGGATACTCGTTTATATCAAAATTATTAATCGAAAATCGGTATTCAAAAATATTTATTCTTGTCGATTGTAATTCTCATGAATATTGTTTGCAGTATTTTTTAGAAAATTTAGCAACCGAAATTTTAATTGAAATTATAGAAATCGAAGATGGCGAAGAAAACAAAAATATACAGACCTGCGTTGAGATTTGGAAAGCACTTACAGAACTTGGCGCTGATAGAAAAAGTGTATTAATAAGTCTAGGCGGCGGTGTAGTCACAGATATTGGCGGTTTTGTGGCATCGACTTACAAGCGAGGAATAGATTTTATTCACGTACCTACGACGTTACTAGCGATGGTAGATGCAAGCATAGGCGGCAAAAACGGCGTTGATTTAGACCACTTGAAAAATCAAATTGGCATAATACGAAATCCAAAAACAATTTTGATTGATTCTTTTTTCTTAAAAACTTTACCAGAAAATCAACTAAAATCAGGCATGGCAGAAATGCTAAAACACGGACTGATTTTTGATGAAACATATTGGGATAAATTTTATGATTTAAAAAATCTAGATTTTCAAACACTCGATACATTAATATATGAGTCAATTGTCATCAAAAATACGATTGTCACCCAAGACCCAACCGAAAACGGAATCAGAAAGGCACTCAATTTTGGTCACACACTCGGTCACGCAATAGAAAGTTATTTTCTAGAATCAGAAACAAAAACAAAACTGCTACACGGCGAAGCAATTGCCGTAGGTATGATTCTCGAAAGTTTTTTGTCGCGTGAGCATAATTTGATTTCAGACCAGCAGTACCAAAATGTCAAAACCAAACTAAAAAATATTTTTCCTTTTGTGCAAATATACTCTCAAGATCATCAACCAATTTTAGAATTGCTCATTCATGACAAAAAAAATGAGTATGGTAGCATTCAATTTGTGCTACTTGACCAAGTAGGAAACACAAAACAAAATCAAATTGTAAATAATGACCTGATAATAAGGGCTTTTGACGACTACAAAATTTAATTATTTTTTAATAATCAACTTACTTTTGGTTTATTTTATTTTTTACATTTGTGCTAATGAATACCAACAAAAAATCTAAACAAAATAACGACTTCCGCGCAGAGGATAACAATATTTTGAAACTTCAAAAAAATAATTCTAGCTATTTATTTGACGAAAAATATCAAGAAATTGAAGTTTTTTTTAGCAAACTAAATGAAAATTTCCCCGTTATTTATGCTAATATTAGAGTTTGAAATTTATAAACTTTCAAGGTTTATCAAATTTTTAACATTAATTATTCTAGTAATATGAACACAAAATATTTCGACTTAATAAATCAAACGTACTATTTCCCGCAAGAAGAATTTACGCTCAACAAAGACAATCTTCAGTTTCACAACATCGATTTGATGAAATTAGTCGAGCAATACGGAACTCCATTAAAATTTACTTATTTACCTCAAATTTCAAAAAGCATTCAACGGGCAAAAGATTGGTTCAGAAATGCGATGGAAAAAAACAAATACGATGGCAAATACTTTTATTGTTATTGCACAAAAAGCTCTCATTTTGAATA
>JBDLWE010000129.1:0-10757 GCA_039804445.1 Bacteroidota bacterium
CGGCAAAACTAACTATTTTTGTAATGACCAACAATAAAAACTTTTATATATGAAAACTTTAAATTTTAATCAGAAATTTTCGCCATCATTGTTACTTGCAATTTTGGTTGGTTTGACACTAACGTCTTGCGGTTCATACCAAAATTCATCATATTATGATCGTGACGGTGTATATGGTAGTAATGAACGCCGCACTTACAATCTCGAATACAGCAATAATCAAAACAATAATTTTGACGAATATAGAAGATTTTTTGCTTCGCGAATTCCAGCAAATGACAGTGTTCAAACATTTACAAATGTAGATAGTTACAATTCTTATAATTCAAATCAACCAACAAACCAAAACGAAAATTCAGGTAACACGAGTTGGGCGGGCACAGCAGCGAACAATGTTACTGTAAACGTGTTTGACAACGGTTGGGGCTTGAACAACGGCTTCGGCTGGGGTGGCGGCTGGAACAACTGGGGTTGGAATAACGGCTGGAATAATTTGGGCTGCGGCGGCGGCTGGGGTCTTGGTTGGAATAACTGGGGCTGGGGCGGTGGCTGGAATAACGGCTGGAATAACGGCTGGAATAATTGGGGCGGTGGCTGGAATAACGGCTGGAATAACTGGGGAGGCGGCTGGTATAACGGTTGGAATAACTGGGGAGGCGGCTGGAACAATGGTTATAACAACAATGTAGCGTTTAGTAATGGCCGTAGGACTGACAATGGTGCTTATTCATACAACAATAGTAATAGAATGAGCCAACCTCGTACGTCAGAAAATAGTCATAATAATTCAGGAAATCGCCAATTCATGCAAACTCGTAGGAGTGATGTTGGTGTGCAACCTCGTTCATTAGAATCAACTAGACGCTATGACAGTAATGGCGGCGAGCGTCGAAACAATGATTACTCAAACCCGTCAAGAGGTAATGAAAATCAATCAAACCGTGAATACGCACCAAATCGAAATAACTCTCAACAATCAGACAGAAGTTATACGCCAAATCGTAGCGAAACACAGCAACAAACCAGAAGTTATACCCCACAACAGTCACAACAATCACAACAATCACGGTCTTATACGCCAAGTAGTAGTGGAGGAAATTATGGCGGTAGCGGTGGCAGTAGCGGTGGTGGCGGACGTTCTGGCGGAGGCGGCAGACGCGGTTAGACCCCGAAATATTTTGTAGATTTTACATAAAATGCCTCTGTGTAGAGGCATTTTATGTAAAAACATAAATTTAATTTAATACCTAGCAAAATGAAAAAATATATTATAGTTACCACTTTTTTAACATTGTGTCACACATTTATGGTTGCACAGGATGCTTTTGATGCAATGAGATTTGCCAACGATAAACAATTTGGCACAGCGCGTTTTGCAGCACTTAGCGGCGCAATGGGTGCGCTCGGTGGCGATCTTTCTGCAATAAATGTAAATCCTGCCGGATCTGCAGTGTTTAATCATAATCAAGTAGGTGGCACTTTTACAGTGTCTAACTCGGCAGTAAATACCAATTTTTTTGGCACGACTTCAAAGCAGAAAACCAATGGCGTTGATATCAATCAAGCAGGTGGCGTATGGGTTTTTACCGATACAGAATCTAAACGCGTTGATAAAATTACGTTTGCCATAAATTATGAAAGAACCAATGATTTTCGAAATAACATACTAACTTCAGGGTTTAATTTACAAAATTCTGTGACAAATTATTTTTTGAGTTATGCAAACGGAGTTCCCTTAAACGTTATCACCAACAATGATTATGAAGACTTAAATTATCGTGAGCAACAAGCATACCTCGCCTACGAGGGGTTTTTGATCAATTCGGTGGCTGGTAGCAACAACCAATATCTATCAAACCTTTCTGGAACTCGAAATTTTTTTCAACAAAACACGGTGCAATCTCGTGGTTACAACGGCAAATTGAATTTTAATATGGGTGCTTCTGTTGATAAAAAATATTTTTTTGGTATTAATTTGAATGCACATTTTGTTGATTTTTCGCGAAGTTCAATGTTTTATGAAGATTATCGCAGTGCAGCAAATCACAACACGGCTACTGGTGTTCAATCGCTTCGTTTTTCAAATGATTTATATACCTACGGCAATGGTTTTTCTGCACAAGTTGGTGCAATTGCAAAGGTTACAGAATCTTTTAGAGTTGGGGCATCATACGATTCGCCAATATGGTACAATCTTAACGACGAGTTATTGCAAACACTACAAATTGGTTGCGCAGACTGTGGTACAAGACCCAATCAGTTTTTTGCAGATCCAGACGTAAAAATGATTTATCCAACTTATCAACTTAGAACGCCAGGCAAAGCCACTGCAAGTCTCGCATACATTTTTGGCAAAAAAGGGCTGCTTAGTTTTGACGTTTCTAACAAAAATTTCAATAATTCTCGTTTTGGTCCACAAAATGATTATACCAAAACGAATGGCGAAATTAAAAATACGTTTCGTTCAAATACAATGGAATATCGTCTCGGAGCAGAATATCGAATCAAGCAAGTAAGTTTAAGAGGTGGCTATCGCTTTGAACAAAGCCCGTATAACGACAAAATCACTCTTGGCGATTTAACCACATATTCTGGCGGTTTAGGATATAGTTTTGGAGATATTAAATTAGACATGGCCTATTTAACAATGCGCAGAAATTCACAATTACAGGCTTTTTCACAGGGGTTAGTAGACCGAGCAACCGTTGCAAGCACTTTCAATAATTTTGTAATAAGTTTGCTTTTTGAAATGTAAATTTTCAAAACTCTTAACCCACAAAAAATTCTTTAAATATGTGGGCGTTCGCGCGCCCGCTGAGGCGGGGAGCGCGCCGGGCTCTTGTTCCAATCTTTTTTAATTTTTGTCATCCCGAGAAGTTTATGCTGAGCGAAGACGAAGTACAGTCGAGGGACAAAAATTAAAAAAGGATTTCCACGACGATCCCTAACGCAGAGAAACCGTTGACCAAATTTGAAACAATTTTCGCATAAAATAAAAACATTTTTAGTATAAAGCATTAGCCGCAGTCATTGTTTAGGTATAAAAAAACCACAGGTCACAGCAGTAACTTGTGGTTTTTTTATACAATCTGTTTTTTTGTATGAGTTATAGTGCGAATTAAAAAAAAATCAACAGTTTTAGTTAATTTTTTTAAATTTTCAACAAAAGTTTTTCAATTTGTTTGATTTTTTATCAAAAGACGTATTTTTGAAAATTATTGAAATTTAAGTAAATGTTAAAATATTACCACAAATGATTGTTACAAAATTTGGAGGATCCTCTGTTGCAAATGCCACAAATATTGCATTAGTTTTAGATATCGTGCAGCAAAAAACCGAAAAACAACAAATTGTAGTTGTAGTTTCTGCTTTTAGTGGTGTTACCGATTTGCTGCTTTTGTCTTCAAAAAAAGCTTCTCAAAAAAACACCGATTACAAGACTTTAGTTACCGAAATCGAAGAAAAGCACATTGTTGCAATCAAGCAGCTTATAGCTCCAATTAGTCAAAACGACGTGATTTTAGTTGTCCAAAATAACATCGAATTACTAAAAACATTGCTCGACGGTTGTTGTTTACTTGGTGAATTAACACCACGAACGTCAGACGCAATTGTCAGTTTTGGCGAAATTCTATCATCAAACATTATAGCTGTTGCTTTGCAGCAATATCAAGACAGCACAGTCTGTAAAAACAGTCGCGAACTTATAAAAACCAACAACAATTTTGGAAATGCAGCAGTAGATTTTGCAGTTACCAACCAGTTAATCAAAACATATTTCAATCAAAATAAAAATCAAATCACGGTTGTTCCTGGCTTTGTGGCGTCATCTTCAGACGGAAACTATACAACGCTAGGCCGCGGCGGGTCTGACTATACTGCCGCAATTTTTGCAGCAGCTTTGCACGTTTCTGAACTCGAAATTTGGACAGACGTGAGTGGCATGTTTACCGCCAACCCAAAGATTGTAAAGCAAGCAAAACCAATCGAATTTATTTCGTATCAAGAAGCAATGGAATTGTCGCATTTTGGAGCAAAGGTTTTGTATCCGCCTACAATTCAGCCTGTTTTGAAGCTAGAAATACCAATAGTTATCAAAAACACTTTTGCACCTGCTGATGCAGGAACTATTATTTCTAATAAAAATTTTAAAGTTGATAATCCAATAAAAGGTATAAGTCATATTGATAAAATTGCGTTACTAACCATCGAAGGTTCAGGAATGATTGGCGTTTCGGGCTCGTCTAAACGCCTTTTTGAAGTATTGTCACTCTGCAAAATAAACGTCGTTTTTATAACCCAAGCCAGCTCAGAACATTCTATTTGCGTTGGTATTTCGAATATCGAGGCCGATCAAGCAAAAACAGCAATAGATGCTGCTTTTGAATTAGAAATATCTCAACAAAAAATCGAACCTTGTGTGATCGAAAAAAACCTTTGCATCGTAGCGCTCGTTGGCGAAAACATGAAAAACCATCAAGGTTTGAGCGGAAAAATGTTTAGTACACTAGGTAAAAATAACGTCAATATTAGAGCAATTGCACAAGGTGCTTCTGAGCGCAACATTTCGGTAGTTATAAACGAAGTCGATGTCAAAAAAGCACTTAACTCACTGCACGAATGTTTTTTTGAAGACAATATCAAACAGCTAAACCTTTTTGTAGTAGGCGCAGGCAATGTTGGGCAGAAATTTTTAGAACAAATTGACACTCAAAGAAAATTTTTAAAAGAAAATCTACAAATAAATATTCGTGTTGCAGGGCTTTCAAACTCTCGAAAAATGATTTTTGACCAAGACGGAATATCGCTAAAAAATTGGCGTACAATCATCGAAACCGGTGCTGAAGCAAATTTGCAACAGTTTATTGACCAAACTAAAAAGCTAAATTTACGAAACAGTATTTTTGTAGACATATCTGCAGATTATAATGTCTCGCAAGTATATGCGCAAATGCTCGAAAAAAGTATTGCGGTTGTAACTTGTAACAAAATTGCGTGTTCGTCAAGTTTTGAAAACTATCAAAATTTGAAAAATTTATCTCGAAAATTTAATGCACCTTTTTTGTTTGAAACCAATGTTGGGGCAGGACTTCCCGTTATTGATACACTAAAAAACCTTATTGCGTCTGGAGACAAAATAAAAAGCATCAACGCAGTTTTGTCTGGAAGCTTAAACTTTATTTTTAATAATTTTTGCAATAGTTACAGTTTTCATGATGTTGTAAAAGAAGCGGGCGTTCAAGGATTTACCGAGCCAGACCCAAAAATAGATTTAAGCGGAGTAGACGTTGCTCGAAAAATTTTGATTCTCATTCGCGAAAGCGGTTACCAAATGGAAATGGAGGATATTCAAAACAATTCGTTTTTGCCCTCAGCATGCATGCAAACTGCAGATAATGACTCGTTTTTTGAATCACTAATAACCCATTCATCACATTTTGAAAATTTGTTAAAACAAGCAAACCAAAAAGATTGCCGATTAAAATTTGTGGCCACCTTCGAAGATGGAAAGGCAAGTGTAGGACTCAAATTTATTGGTCGTGACAGCCCGTTTTATAACTTAGAAGGCAAAGACAACATTGTTCAGTTTTATACAGATAGATACGCCGACCAACCACTGCTCATCAAAGGTGCAGGTGCTGGCGCAGCCGTTACTGCTGCCGGAATTTTTTCGGATGTGATTAGAGTTGGAAATTCATAATAAAACCATTGATTATGAATGAAGTAAAGGTTTTTTGCCCTGCCACAATCGCAAATTTATCGTGCGGTTTTGATGTTATGGGACTATGTTTAGAAGGCGTTGGCGACGAAATGATTATCAGAAAAGTCGACAAAAAAGGCATCAAGATTACTAATATCATAGGTGCGAATTTACCTTTAGATTCTGTAAAAAATGTAGCTGGTGTTGCTGCATTAGCCTTAATAGAAAATTTAAAAATTGATTACGGATTCGAAATCGAAATTCACAAAAACATTAAGTCGGGTAGTGGCATCGGGAGTTCGTCGGCGAGTGCAGCCGGTGCTGTTTTTGGTATAAATGCATTGCTCGAAAATCCATTTACAACCAAAGAATTAATATGTTATGCCATGCAAGGCGAAGTTTTAGCAAGCGGAACTGCTCATGCCGATAATGTTGCGCCATGTCTTTTGGGTGGATTTACGTTGGTCAGGGGGTACAATCCTTTGGATGTTGTTCAAATTCCAGTTCCTACTGATTTGTTTGCCACCGTAATTCATCCGCAAGTCGAACTAAAAACGTCTGAAATGCGGGCGGTTTTGCCACATGAAATTTCATTAAAAAATGCAATAACGCAGTGGGGAAATGTTGGCGGGCTTGTATCGGGGCTATTTTTGAATGATTATGATTTGATTTCGCGTAGTCTGCAAGATGTTGTAGTCGAGCCTTTTAGAAGTAAATTTATTCCAGAATTTGATAATCTAAAAAATATTGCAGCTTCGTGCAATGCGCTTGGTTGCGGAATATCAGGCTCAGGACCTTCTGTTTTTGCACTATCAAAGGGAATAGAAATTGCAAAAAATACCGCCAATGCATTTAAAAAACATTTTCAAAAAACAAATATTCCGTTTGATATTCATGTGTCAAAAATTGCAACGTCTGGTTGCCGAGTGATTTAATTTTTATAGAAATGAAATATTATAGTCTAAATAACAAAAATACCAAAGTTTCTTTTCACGAGGCTGTTGTTCAAGGTTTGGCGCCAGACAGCGGTCTCTATTTTCCTCACAATATAATTAAATTACCGTTTACATTTTTTCACGATATCGAAGATTTATCAAATAACGAAATCGCGTACCAAGCCATAAAACAATTTGTAGGCGATGAAATTCCTGAAGATATTTTACGTGATATAGTTGCAGAAACCCTGTCATTTGATTTTCCAGTTGTTGAGGTTGAAGATAATATTTTTTCGTTAGAACTTTATCACGGGCCAACAATGGCGTTCAAAGACGTTGGTGCGCGTTTTATGGCGCGATGTTTGGCATATTTCAATAGAGAAAATCTCAATGCAAAAAACACGGTTTTGGTTGCTACCTCCGGAGACACGGGCGGTGCGGTCGCTAGCGGATTTTTGGATGTAGAAGGCGTAGATGTAGTGATTTTATATCCTGACGGAAAAGTAAGCGACATTCAAGAACGACAATTAACAACTTTGGGACAGAACATTGTTGCTCTGCAAGTCGATGGAGTTTTTGACGACTGTCAAGATATGGTTAAAAAGGCGTTTCTTGATAAAGATTTGAGGATTAACAATTTAACCTCGGCAAATTCAATAAATATTGCGCGATGGTTGCCACAAATGTTTTATTTTTTCTTTGCTTATAAAAATTTAAAAAAATATGGCAGGCCTATTATTGTATCTTGTCCGAGCGGAAATTTCGGAAATATTTGTGCAGGAATTATTGCCAAAAAAATGGGCTTGCCAATCCAGCATTTTGTGGCAGCTACAAATATAAATGATACGGTTCCTGAATTTTTGTTAGCAGGAAAGTATATCGCAAAACCTTCAAAATCAACAATTTCTAATGCGATGGACGTTGGTAACCCCAGTAATTTTGTGCGCATTCAAGAAATGTATAATAACGACCTGAACGAATTTAAAAAAGATTTTTCGTCGTACAGTTTTACTGATCTAGAAACAGAAATTTCATTGAAAGACGTTTTTTCGAGAACAAAATACATTGCTGAGCCTCACGGAATAATTGGTTATTTGGGACTTAAAAAAGAATTAAAAAATCACGAAAATGCAATTGGTGTTTTTTTAGAAACTGCCCACCCTATAAAATTTCTTGATGTTGTTGAGCCAATTTTGAATTTGAAATTAAAAATCCCAAGCCAAATAGAAAGTGTTTTAAATAAAGAAAAAATTTTTACTAAAATAAAATCATATACCGAGCTAAAAGCATACCTACAAACGAAATTATAATAATAACCGCAGATTCACAGATTAAGCGTTTACTACAAAATTTGCGAACCTATGAACGACTAACTCTGATTACTGTTTTTTTAAAAGACTTAAAAAATCATCTGTATTAAACTGATTGTCAGTTGTTCCATAATAGTATTTTATGGTTTTGCCGTCTTGCAAAAGTTTTACTCCTGGAACCTCTTTTCCTGTTCCTAGTAATTTCCAAAAACCAATAATATCTATAATTTTGTACGGATGTACTCCGCCTGTTTTTTCAAAAAATTCAGGAATCAAATTTGCTTCTTCATCCATAAATAAGATTTTTAACTCAGGAAAATTTTTGTTTTTTGCTTTCAAATCATTCAATTTTGTTGCAATTTCTCGACAATGATCACATCCTGGCACAAAAAAGCAAATAATTTTCTGACCATTATCAGCATCAGAAAAATATTTTGAATAACCTGATTTTTCTACTATTACAATTGGTTTTTCAATGACTTTCAATTCTTGCTCAACAGTCGTTTTACTTGCTATTTGCGTTGCAATTTCGGCAGGAGCAGTGATTTGTTGCGGTACTATTTCGGGTTTTTGTACAGATAAATCTGTTACGGTATAGGTTGGCTCTTCGGTTTTTGGCTGACTAAAAGTTGCCATATAAACACCTAGAATACAGCCCAAAGTAACGGTTGTTAAGATCCAGAAATTCGATTTTTTGTCGGTTTGGTTTTTTGTTAATAGATAATACAATACCAAAAGTGCAATGGCGACCACATTTTTTATAATTGCTTCTACAGGCGTCATCGGTAGTAGCTCGCCAAAACAACCGCAATTCCCTGAATTTCCTCCGCTAAAAAAGGTGATAATTGATAAATGTGTTGTAAAAACGAATAACATTATCATAGTTGCGGGAATTGTTATTCTGCGTAAAAAGTGATTCGATAACAGCAATAGCCCAAGTGCAAACTCAATTCCTATTAATATCCGTGAAAAAAATGGTGCAATTTTTTCTGAAAACCCTAACGTATAAAGCTGTTTTACTTCAAAAGTTGTAATTGCAAAATAAGGCGACGGATAAAGTTTTGCAAGCGCAGAAACTATGAATAAAGCCGCAATTATAATCCTGATTGTAATCGGTAGATATTTTTTGAACATGATTTAAACTAATTTTTAGTAAATATAAGATAATTAATTTACAAGATTGTTAATGAAAAGTTATTGCTCATAATCTGATAAAATCAGCGCAAATACACCGTAGTTAAGCATGTCTTGATAATTTGAATCAATTCCCTCAGAGGCTATAGTCTTACCTTTGTTATCTTCAATTTGTTTAACTCGCAAGATTTTTTGTAAAATCAAATCCGTCAACGAGCTTATTCTCATTTCGCGCCAAGCCTCGCCGTAGTCGTGGTTTTTTGCAAGCATCAAGTTTTTGGTTGCAAGAATTTTTTGGTCATACAGCAGCATCGTTTTTTCAAAAGATAAATCTGGTTGCGTTGCAATACCAAGTTCAATTTGAATTAGTGCAATCACAGCATAATTTATAATTCCAATAAATTCGGCGTTTGCGTCTTCATCAATTTTTTGCACTTCATTCTCTTGCAAACTTTTGATTCGTTGTGCTTTAATAAAAATTTGATCCGTCAATGATGACATTCTCATAATGCGCCAAGCAGCACCATAGTCAATCATTTTTTTTGTAAAAAGTTGACGACAGTTTGCAATTATTTTGTCGTACTGTTCAGATGTATTATTCATTTTTGAATGTATATTTGTTACAAAAATAACTTTTTTGCTTTGAAAATTGCAATATATTATAATCATTATTCAAATCCTTAATCAAATTAATTCTTAAATAAAAACCATAAATGACAATTAATTGCCGCGGAAATCTTATTGATTTGACTTCGACCAAAGTAATGGGAATTTTGAATATTACGCCAGATTCATTTTTTGACGGTGCAAAATTTTCAACAAACGACCTAATATTGACGCAAGTTCAAAAAATGCTAACCGATGGAGCTGATTTTATCGACATTGGCGCAGCGTCAAGCAAACCAAATGCCAGTTTTGTAGTAGAAACTGATGAAATCAGCAGAATTTTGCCCGTTGTTGACTTGATTTTAAAAAATTTTCCAAATACAATAATATCAATAGACACCTTCCGTAGCGAAGTAGCAAGGCTGTGTTTAGCAAATGGCGCTAGTATTATAAACGATATTTCGGCAGGAAGTTTAGACCTAAAAATGATGCAAGTGGTAGCAAACGCAAATGCGCCTTATATTATGATGCACATGCGCGGAACACCAAAAACCATGCAAAATCTGACAGATTATGACGACATTGTAAAGGAAATAATTTTCTATTTTTCAGAAAAAATTGCACAAGCCACAAGTTTCGGAATAAAAGATTTGATAGTCGATCCAGGATTTGGATTTGCAAAAACAACCAATCAAAATTTTGATGTTCTAAAGAATTTAGAACTTTTTCAAGTGTTAGATTTGCCGATACTTGCGGGAATTTCTCGAAAATCAATGATATACAAAACGTTGGACACAACCGCAGAAAATGCGCTGAACGGAACGTCGGTTTTAAACACAATAGCTTTAACCAAAGGTGCAAAAATTCTGCGAGTTCACGACGTAAAAGAGGCGGTCGAATGCATTAAATTGGTTTCAAAAATCTAGTTTTTCAAAAAAAAGACTAAATTTGTTATATAAATTTATAATATGACACCTGCTGATTTTCCGAGATATACCTACAACGACTATAAAAACTGGAAAGAAGATTGGGAACTAGTTGCTGGTTATCCATTGCAAATGCTACCTTCTG
>JBDLWE010000130.1:0-3482 GCA_039804445.1 Bacteroidota bacterium
AATGAAAATAAGAATACTTACTAAATTCTATGACTAATAATTTTAATTTTCTTTACAAATATTTCACAAAAGAAAATGTATCGATTGATGTTGCGGTTTTTGAAAATCAAATCCAATCGCATCCAGAATATCCATCATTGTTATCAATTGTTGATACATTAGATTTTTTTGCTATCGACAATCAAGTTATTAAAGTTGAATTCTCTGACTTGAATTTACTTCCAGATCGTTTCATAGTACTTTCTAATTTTGATAACAGTCGTGCTGAATTGTGTTTTATTGAAAAAATAGGCAGCAGTTATTTTTGTGCGTCTAACGATAAAACGAGGGAGATATCTATTTTAGATTTGAAAAAATACTGGGGTAAAATCGTTCTTTTATTAAATGTTTCAAAAGAAACAATGCATTCAAAACCGTTGAAGAAAAGACTAAATCATAATTTTTTTTTGATTAATACAATTTCTTTGTTTTTCTTCGTAATTTGTTGGGAAGTTCAAAATAATTTATCTGAACTATTATTTTATCTGTTTCCTTTTTTTGGATTTTTTTTGTCCGTCGTCGCGCAAAAAAATTTATTCAGTATAGATGTTGCTTTTACTAATAAACTATGCAAGACCAGTTCTTCAATCGATTGTGAAGCAGTGATTAATTCAACGAAATGGAAATTTTTAAAATTTATAGGTTTAACTGATTTAAGTATTGTTTTTTTTACAACTCAATTTATAGGTTTTTTCGTTTTTTTATTTGCACATGACAGTGCGAATTTTTTTGCCATTCAAAAAATATTAATAATTGCTAGCATTCCACTTTTAGCATTTTCGATCTATTATCAAAAATATATTGAAAAAAAATGGTGCAGAATCTGTCTTTTAATTTGTACAGTAGTGCTTTTAGAAATGGTTTATTTGGCTATATTTAAAAAAGAAATGGCAAAGCTAAATCTATTGTCAGTTTCTATTTTTGGCTTTCTATATTTTTCAATTTCAGTATTATGGTTTTATGTAAAAAAAATATTAACCTACAAAAACGAATTGCAAGAATTTCAAATTAAGGCAAATCGGTTTATCAGGAATTACGATATTTTTAAAAACACTTTGCTAGCATCAAAAAAGTTGAATTTTAATGAAAACGAAAATGGTTATATTTTATTAGGGAATCACGATGCTAAAATTAAAATCATTATTGTCACAAGTCCATTTTGTGAATATTGCGTTCAAATTCACATCTTGCTCTTGAAAATACTTTCTAAATATAAAGATGAAATTTGTTGCGATGTAAGGTTTAATTTAGATACAAACCGTGGCGATAAAAATTCATTAATAACATATTATGATTTAATCGATACCTATAACAAAGAAGGGCAATTTGCGTTTGTCGAAAAATTAAACAATTTAAACACAAATATTTCAAAATTATTTATAGAAGATGAAAAAGTTTCTCTAAATAAAATATTACAAGAGCAATTTAATTGGAATCAAAAACATAATATTAAATTTACTCCAACTTTAATTATTGGTAGTTATCTTTTTCCAAAGCAGTATGACTTGAAAGATTTTATTTACTTTTTTGATGACTTAATAGCAGATGAAAATTTCCTCACTAACCATAGTCGACCGAGTGCATTTTGAAAACATTTCCAAATTACATACAAGCAGACTTAAAGGATTGTGGGCCAACTTGTTTAAAAATAATTGCTAAGAGTTATGGGGTAATTTATAATATCCAAGAATTACGAAAACATTCGGAAACAACTCGAGATGGTAGTAGCTTACTAAATTTATCTGACGCTGCTGAAAAAATTGGTTTTCGCTCGCTGGGTGTTAAAATATCTGCAAGCAATTTGGTCGACATCCCTTTACCATGCATATTGTTTTGGAATAAATACCATTTTGTTGTATTATATAGAGTTAGTAAAGGCTTTTACCACATCTCCGACCCAGCCATCGGCATAATTTCCTACACCGAAGCCGAGTTCATAAAATGCTGGATAGGCAACAACGCCACCCCCGACACCGAGGAGGGCATTGCCTTGTTGCTAGAACCAACACCAAAATTTTACAACCAATTAACGGATGATCAAAAAACTGATGATCGAGCTTTTGGCTTTGGCATGTTGTGGCAATATTTGTTTCCGTACAAGGCTTTTATGTGGCAACTCGTCGTTGGTTTACTTGCAGGCAGTTTGCTACAACTAGTGTTTCCGTTTCTCACCCAAAGCATTGTCGATGTGGGCATTCAAAACCAAAACATGCACTTTATTTATTTGGTGCTGTTTGCGCAGTTGTTTTTGTTTTTTGGCAAGACAGCCTTGGAGTTCATTCGTAGTTGGATCTTGTTGCACCTGTCGGCGCGCATCAACATCTCGTTGATTTCCGATTTTTTTATCAAACTCATGAACCTGCCCATTTCGTTTTTTGATGTTCGGATGACTGGCGATATCATGCAACGCATCAACGACCACCACCGCATCGAGCGTATTTTGACCACCTCGTCACTATCGGTTTTATTCTCGATGCTCAACATGGGCATTATGGGAGCAGTATTGGCTTTCTATAACCTCAAAATTTTTGCGGTGTTTTTTGTTGGGAGTTTTGCCTATTTTTTATGGGTTATTTTGTTTCTCAAAAGGCGCGAAAAGTTGGACTATAAGCGTTTTGCACAAGTGAGCCAAGAGCAAAGCAAGGTCATTGAACTCATAAACGGCATGCAAGAAATAAAACTGCACAACGCCGAGAAACAAAAACGTTGGGGTTGGGAGTTTCTGCAAGCACGGCTGTTCAAAATCTCGATGCAAGGCTTGGTGCTAGAGCAAACCCAAAACATAGGCTCAAATTTTATCAACGAGCTAAAGAACATTATCATCGTATTCATAGCAGCCAAGTTGGTTATCGATGGGCAAATCACACTCGGCATGATGATGGCCATCAGTAGCATAGTAGGCAGTCTGAACGGGCCTGTGTTGCAACTCATCAACTTTATTCGCGAGGCGCAAGACGCCAAAATATCTTTGGCACGCCTCTCGGAAATTCACGAAATAGAAGACGAAACCCAAAACCTTGACCAACAAAACCAGGACATTCCTGAAAATGCGGATATTGTTATCAAAGATTTGTGTTTTAGATACATTGGTTCGGACACTAATGTTTTGGAAAATTTAAACCTCACGATTCCTGCCAACAAAATAACGGCTATTGTAGGCACTAGTGGCTCGGGCAAAACCACGCTTATGAAGTTGTTGCTCAAGTTTTATGAGCCAAGTAGTGGGGAGATAAACCTCAGAAGCCCATCCCCAACCCTTCCCAAAGGGAAGGGAGTAGATGCAGGATTATTGCTAAACAATTTATCAGAAAATTTTAGCGACAACGATGACAACGTCTCATCTCCCCTTCCCTTTGGGAAGGGGTTGGGGGATGGGCATTTGGGGGTTGGGCTTCGGGTTGAATTAGGGCTTCTAAAACAATCCTCGTGGCGCGCCCACGTTG
>JBDLWE010000131.1:0-5231 GCA_039804445.1 Bacteroidota bacterium
ACGTGCTAAAATCAATAGATAATTTTACAAAACTTATATTTATTTGTTCGCCAAATAACCCAACCGGCAATTCTTTTAATACGGCAAACATTGAAGAGATTATTCAAAATTTCAACGGAATAGTTGTTATTGATGAGGCTTACATAGACTTTTCTGCTCATGAAAGTTGGTTAACAAAAATTGAAACTTTTCCTAATTTAGTAATAGTTCAAACTTTATCAAAAGCGCACGCAATGGCAGGCATTCGAATCGGAATTATATATGCATCTGTTGAAATTATTGCTGTGCTCAATAAAATTAAACCACCTTATAATATTAATGCATTGTCTCAAATTGCAGCAATAAAGCATCTTGAAAATCAAATTACAACCAAAAAACAAATTGAAATTTTAAAGGAGCAAAAAAAATTGTTGATAAATACATTATCTAAAAAACATTTTGTTAAAAAAATATATGACTCAGATGCAAATTTTATTTTATTAAAAGTTGACGATGCAAACCAACGTTATTCACAAATTCTTGCAGATGGCTTTGTTGTACGAAACCGAACAAACGACTTATTATGCAATAATTGCATCAGAATTTCAATCGGCACCGAAACAGAAAACAAAAAATTAATCACAATTCTTAATCACTATAACTAATGAAAAAAGTGCTTTTTATCGATCGTGACGGAACTATTATAAAAGAAACCGAAGATGAACAGATTGATGCCTTTGAAAAAATAGTTTTTTATCCAAAATGCATTTCATATTTGAGTAAGATTGCAAAAGAACTAGATTATGAACTGGTAATGATCACCAATCAAGACGGGCTTGGAACTAATAGTTTTCCTGAAAAAACGTTTTGGCCTGTTCATAATTTTATTTTAAATACTTTTAAAAACGAGGGTGTTGTTTTTGATAAAGTTTATTTGGATAAAAGTTTTCCACACGAAAATAAAAACACTAGAAAACCAGGTACTGGTTTACTTACAGAATATTTCTCTGACGATTATGATTTACAAAATTCTTTTGTAATTGGCGATCGATTAACAGACGTTGAATTGGCTAAAAATCTGGGTTCAAAGGCTATTTTTATAAATGGTAATACAAATCTTGGAACTACAGAAATTACTATAAAGCAAAGTGAATTAAAAAACATTATTGCACTCGAAACAACTGATTGGCAAAAAATCTATGACTTTTTGAAACTCAAAAGTAGGACAGCACAAATCAAAAGAAAAACGAACGAAACTGATATTTTTATTGAAATAAATTTAGACGGAACCGGCAAAAGTGAAATTTCGACAGGAATTGCATTTTTTGATCACATGCTAGACCAAATTGCTAGACACGGGCAAGTTGATTTACAAATTGTTGTAAAAGGAGATTTAAATGTAGATGAGCACCACACTATTGAAGATACGGCCATAGCTCTAGGCGAGGTTTTCGCAAAAGCACTAGGCAATAAAATTGGTATAGAACGCTATGGATTTTGTTTGCCAATGGACGATTGTTTAGCGCAAGTAGCCATTGACTTTGGGGGCAGAAATTGGTTGGTATGGGATGCCAACTTCAACCGCGAAATGATCGGGCAAATGCCAACCGAGATGTTTTTCCATTTCTTCAAATCGTTTTCAGACGGGGCAAAAGCAAATATTAACATAAAAGTCGAAGGTCAAAATGAGCACCATAAAATTGAGGCGATTTTCAAGGCATTTGCAAAAGCAATAAAAGCATCTATAAAAAGAGACATCGAAAAAATGATTTTACCATCGACAAAAGGGCTGTTATAAATTAAAATTAGAAATTTTATTATGAAAATCGTAATAATAGATTATGGCGCAGGAAATATACAAAGCATTCAGTTTGCAATTGAGCGCCTCGGTTTTGTTGGTAAATTGACTGACAACATTACTGAAATTACAAATGCCGATAAAGTTATTTTTCCAGGCGTAGGCGAAGCAAGTTCTGCAATGAAAAAACTAATAAAAAGCGGTTTAATTGATGTCATAAAAAACTTGAAACAACCCGTTTTAGGAATATGCCTTGGTATGCAACTAATGTGCAAATCAACGGCAGAGGGAAACACTGAGGGTTTAGGGATATTTGATGTAGACGTGGTTCGTTTTTCTGACCGTAGCAAAGTACCACAAATGGGTTGGAATAATATTTTTGATTTAAAATCTAAACTATTTACAGATATTTATGAAAATGAATTTATGTATATGGTTCATAGTTTCTATGCACCTATCTGTAAAGACACAATTGCGAATTCAGAATATAACATGATCTATTCAAGTGCATTACAAAAAAATAATTTTTTTGGCGTGCAATTTCATCCAGAAAAAAGTGGCATTGTTGGAGAAAAAATACTAGCGAATTTTATCAATTTTTAAATAATATAAATTAGTCATTTCAAATATTTTATAATTTCAAAGTTAAATTGAATAATTTTAAAAATCTTGAAATAGTATACTTTTACCCCTTGCGCAAATCCAGTTTCGGTCACTGTCACAATTACATTACGAATTACACCAATCAATGGCAAGGTCAAACATTTAATGGTTTTGAATTGCCTTAGACCACTTATTTTTGTGTCGCTAAATTAAAGTCAGGCAATAAAAAAACGGGTTGGGTTTACCATATTCGATAAAAAAAATCCCAACCATCAGGTCAGGATTGTTTATTGATCAATCGGATTTTTTATCTAAAAAGCTACATTCCACCGCGGCAATTTTCCATGCTCGTCAAAATAGTTTTGAAGAATTTGTCCCTCTATATATGTAGGAATTACTTTGTTTTTGTCGTTAAAAGTATCGAACCACGTAATTTCAAGTTTTTCGATATTTTCGATTTTCATTTGCGCTGGCCAAGAATATTTTCGACCTGTTTTTGCAAATTGGTGTCCGTTCACAATTTTGTCATACAATCCGCCATTTTTTGATTTTACTGTTCCATCATTTTGGATCGTTCCTGTAGAGCCAACCATGATCAATTCTGAAGTTTCTTCCGAAATTGCATTTACAATAAAAATTCCATTTGCATTTTCTGGTGCGTTACAAACTGTTTCTAAACTATCTGCATTAGTAAATTGAAAAGTATTTGTGATTTTAAATTTTTTGAATTCTTTGTACATTTTTATGTAAGTTGTTTATTTAAATAAAAAAGCCTCAAAAATTTGAGACTTTATTAATCTATATTTATTTTTCAATAATATTACCCTAAAACTTCTTTAACTTTTTTACCAATTTCGGCAGGAGAATCTACCACGTGAATACCACATTCTCTCATGATTCGTTTTTTAGCTTCTGCAGTATCGTCATCACCACCTACTATTGCACCTGCGTGACCCATTGTTCGGCCTTTTGGTGCAGTTTCGCCAGCAATAAAACCAACCACTGGTTTACGGTTTCCATCGGCTTTTACCCATTTTGCAGCATCGGCCTCTAGTTGCCCGCCAATTTCGCCAATCATAACAATACAGTGTGTTTCTGGATCGTTCATTAACAATTCAACGGCTTCTTTTGTGGTTGTTCCAATGATTGGATCGCCACCAATACCTATTGCTGTTGTAATTCCAAGACCTTGCTTAACGACTTGATCTGCAGCTTCGTAGGTCAATGTACCTGATTTTGAAACAATACCGACGTTACCTTTCTTGAAAACAAAACCGGGCATAATACCAACTTTTGCTTCGCCTGGTGTGATTACACCAGGACAGTTAGGCCCTATTAGTCGGCAATCTTTGTTTTTGATATATTCGTATGCCTTGATCATGTCGGCAACCGGAATTCCTTCGGTAATAGCGATAATAACTTTGATTCCTGCATCGGCTGCTTCCATGATTGCATCTGCGGCAAACGCTGGTGGTACAAAAATTATGGTGGTATCTGCACCCGCTTTTTCAACGGCGTCTTGCACGGTGTTAAAAACTGGTCTGTCTAAATGAGTGGTTCCGCCTTTTCCAGGAGTCACACCGCCAACAACGTTGGTTCCGTATTCGATCATTTGACCTGCGTGAAAAGTTCCTTCACTGCCTGTAAAACCTTGAACAATTATTTTTGAATCTTTGTTAACTAGAACGCTCATCCGATTAATATTTTATAATTAGAATTACTATATTTTGGCAAAAGTACGATTTGCTATTTACTTTAAAAAGTTTTTGTTGGCATTATCTTAAAAAATATGGCTCATTTGATAACCCCGATACAATTTGTCGCCTTTAATTTTCCAAACTATCATAAAATTTGCCAACAAGATTTCTTCGTCAGGGTTTTCGATTGTTGAAATAAAATGTTTGTATTGAACGGATACCGTTTTTTTTTCTGAAATAATATTTGAAATTTTTACAAAGGATGCAGCATAAGCCGTACTCATTTCGGTGGCTAGGTTGACCAAATCGTCGAATTTAAGTTTTACAAATCCTTTTGAACTGTGCCATTCCACAACAACATCTTGATGTAAAAAACCAACCAAAGTTGCTGGATTGACAATAGCATCTGACTTATAAAATTTTTGTATTATTTTTTTTGGACTCATTTCATTTTATTTTTGAAAGAATTTCGGGTATTTTCTTGAGATTTGCAATTTGTTTCAGTACTTCGCGAGATTCCTGAATGGGTGTTCCGAAATATGATTTTCCGCCATCTACAGATTTGGTGACGCCCGTTTGCCCCATAATTACGGCTTTTGTGCCAATGGTTATGCCGCTAGTTGTGCCAACTTGACCCCAAAGGGTTACCTCATCTTCTATAATAACGCAGCCTGCAATACCTGTTTGTGAGGCGATTAAACATTTTTTGCCAATAACAGTGTCGTGACCAACATGAACTTGGTTGTCTATTTTTGTGCCTTCGCCAATGGTTGTGTCGCCGGTAACGCCTTTGTCTATGGTGCAAAGTGCGCCAATGCCCACATTATCTTGAATTACTACTCGCCCACCCGAGAGTAATTGATCGAAACCATTTGGTCGTTTTTTGTAATAAAAAGCATCTGCGCCTAGAATTGTTCCTGAATGAATAATGACATTATCGCCAATTATGGTGTTGTCATAAATTGAAACATTTGAATGTATCAAACAATTTTTGCCAATTTGTACGTGATTTCCGATGAAACAGTTTGGTTGAATAATTGTACTTTCGCCGATTTTGGCAGTTTCTGATATTGACACGTTTGAATATTGAAATGGCATGAAATGCTTGGTTAAAGTATTGAAATCTCGAAACGGATCGTCTGAAATTAACAATA
>JBDLWE010000132.1:0-10112 GCA_039804445.1 Bacteroidota bacterium
ATTTTGACGTTATGATAAAATATGGCTATAAACAAAATAGTATTTATAACGAGGTAATTACCTACGGTAACACAAATGATGATAATATTTCGCTTACCATTTTTAAAAATAATGATTTATGGGCAGATTTGCGTGACCTAAAAAACAAAATGCTTTATCATTTTAGCGTTGTCGAAAACATTACAAATCAAGGAATCATGTTTGATTTTACATATAAAAACTCGCACAAAATCGACATATCAGGTTATTCTAAAAAAATGGACTATGATTTCGCTGAACTCAAAAAAGACAGTATTTTTAATATCATTGTTTACAAAAACAAAAAAAAAGTAAAAGTAAAAGCCAACATGATTTTTAAAATACAAAAGCACGAGTCAAAATTATTTCATTTGTTCCGGTCTGATTTTTATCATAAATACAGTGCATTTGATTGCAATTTTATAGACTTCCCATTTATAGTAACTTCAACTCAATTTACAGAAGACAAAAAATTGCTAGAAACATCAAAACTTGTTCACTATAAAAACGTCGATTTTGACATTACAATCCCAAAATGAAACTAATTAACCTGCACACCCACAAAAACATTATTTCAGAAGCCGAAATTCATATTGTTAACCAATATCCAATTCAATTTGAGCAAAATATTCAAACTTTTTCAGTTGGTATTCATCCATGGAAAATACATAGTGTAGATGTAACAGAAGAATTAAAAATCATTGAATCCAAATTATCCTTAAACCAGTGTCTTGCAATTGGCGAATGTGGGCTTGACAAACGAATTGAAACTCCAATTGATGTTCAAGGCCAAGTGTTTACAAAACAATTGCTACTCGCTCAAAAACATCAAAAACCTGTTATTATACATTGCGTCGCCGCTTTTGATGAACTTCTTGCCATCAAAAACAAATTAGAAATAACTGTTCCGCTAGTGGTTCATGGATTTTCAAAAAACCAGCAAGTTGCCGCTCAGCTCATCAAAAACGGATTTTATTTATCAACCGGAAAGTATTTTATGCAAAACGACGATTTTTCAAAAGTATTGCAAACAATTCCACTCAACAAACTTTTTTTCGAAACCGACAGTTCAGATTTTTTGATTTTAGAAATTTATCAAAAAGCATCCAAAACACTCGCAGTCAGCCTGCAAGACCTTACTCAAATAATCTACACCAATTTTAAAACCGTTTTTGCAACTTAATTTATTGTTCAGTCAAAATTTTGGCATAAGTATTGAATAGTCATTATCATTAAAAATCAATAACTTTTAAAAATGAAAAAAATTATACTTTTCGTCAGCCTTATCGGTCTTATAATGTTCACAGCCTGCGAAACCAACAACGTTGTGCCGCAGCCCGACAATGACACAATTGCCGAAGTTTTTGAGCTAAAAAATGTAAACTTCGCAATCAATAATCAAGGTCAATTTGAGATTTTCAGAAACCTAACTCCAAACATTCTTGGTTCAGATAGTATCTTAATTTACAGACTGTCAGGCACTGTAAACCCAACTACGCCCATCTGGCAAATTATCCCACGAACATTATATTTACCACAAGGCGAGCTAGATTATGACTACGATTTTTCTAAAGTCGATTTCACAATCTATGCAGGCGGTAATTTCAATTTAACACAAGCACCATCATATCTCAACAACCAAACGTTCAGAATTGTCATAATTCCTTGTGCTTTCACAAACAGATTAAGCAGCCCCGTAGATTTTTCAGATTATCATGCAGTAATTGCGCGCTACGGCATTAACGACCGAAACATAAAACAAATTTAAAAACAATAAAATCAATAAAAAAAGAGCGTCCAAATAGATGCTCTTTTTTTTTGGGCGTTCCCGCGGCTGCTCGTGCCTCGCAGTGGCGGGTCAGGCTTTTTGTTACAATCTTTTATATTTTCGGCAAAAAAAGCCGAAAATATAAAAGGATTTCCACTTCAATCCTTAACGCAAGAACCACTAATAAACAAATTTAGTCATAAAAAAATGGGGGTAAATTTTTAAAATCTATAAATTTTTGTATTTTTGCGTCTCAAAAGTAGGGGTAAAACAAAAAATAATACATATATGTCAACATTTAGATTTCAGGCCATCAAAGAAGCCAGCACCAGAAAACCAATTAAGTTTGAAGAATCAGACAGAAAGTCAAATATCTTTGGGTCAAACGTCTTTAATGACAAAGCCATGCGTCAGTTTCTAACATCAGATGCGCACAAAGGCGTAAAAGATGCCGTACAACATGGCACCAAAATCGACCGAAAACTTGCCGATTACATAGCCATGGGCATGAAAGAGTGGGCCCTCTCAAAAGGCGTAACCCACTACACGCATTGGTTTCAGCCACTCACGGGCGCAACCGCAGAAAAGCACGATGCTTTTTTTGAAACATCATATGATGGATCTGATGCTGTCGAAAAATTTGGTGGCGCACAACTTGTTCAACAAGAACCAGACGCATCAAGTTTTCCAAACGGAGGCATCCGCAATACATTTGAGGCTCGTGGTTACACGGCTTGGGATCCAACTTCACCAGCATTTATTTTTGGTACAACACTCTGCATTCCAACAGTTTTTATATCCTATACCGGCGAAGCACTTGACTACAAAACGCCACTTCTGCGCGCACTACACGCCATTGATAATGCAGCAACCGACGTTTGCAAATATTTTGACAAAAACGTCAAAAAAGTAACCGCAACATTGGGCTGGGAACAAGAATATTTTTTAATAGACGCAGCACTAGCCAACTCTCGTCCAGACATCATCATGACAGGTCGAACATTACTTGGTCACACATCAGCAAAAGGACAACAGCTTGACGATCATTATTTTGGATCAATCCCAACTCGTGCCATGAACTACATGCGTGAGTTAGAACAAGAATGTATGTTACTTGGAATTCCCGTAAAAACACGTCATAACGAAGTTGCACCAAACCAATTTGAATTGGCACCAATTTTTGAAGAAACAAACCTTGCTGTCGACCATAACTCACTACTTATGGACGTGATGCAAAAAGTAGCCGAACGCCACGATTTCAGGGTTTTGTTTCACGAAAAACCATTCAAAGGCGTAAACGGATCTGGCAAACATAACAACTGGTCAATGGCCACAGACACAGGCATAAACCTGTTAAGTCCAGGCAAAACACCAATGAGTAATTTGCAGTTTTTGTCGTTTTTTATAAATACCATAAAAGCGGTTGACACCTACGAAACCTTGGTGCGCGCCTCAATAGCCACCGCCACAAACGACCACAGATTGGGTGCAAACGAAGCGCCACCAGCAATAATCTCTGTATTTATTGGGCAACAATTGACCAAAGTCTTGGCCGAGTTAGAAGGTGTTTCTGACGGAAAACTATCGCCCGAAGAGAAAACCGATTTAAAACTGAACGTTGTTGGTAAAATACCAGACGTTTTGCTTGACAATACCGATCGCAATAGAACTTCGCCATTTGCATTTACTGGTAACAAATTTGAATTTCGTGCCGTAGGTTCGTCTGCAAATTGTGCAAATGCCATGACAACCCTAAATAGTATTGTTGCCAAGCAACTTCGTGATTTCAAAAAAGAGGTCGATACTTTGATCGAAACCAAAGACATGAAAAAAGACGATGCAATTTTTAATGTTTTGAGAGAATATATCAAACAATCAAAAAAGATTCTCTTTGAAGGCGACGGCTACAGCGAAGCTTGGGAAAAAGAGGCCAAAAAACGTGGCTTATCAAATTTCAAAACTACGCCGTTGGCCTTGAAAGCAAAAGTTAGCAAGGCTGCACTTGATTTATATTCAGAGTTAAATGTAATGAATCACGTTGAAGTCGAGGCACGTTACGAAATTGAGCTTGAAGAATATACTAAAAAAATCCAAATCGAAGGACGGGTTCTTGGCGATATTGCTAGAAACCACGTGATTCCGACAGCCATAAAATATCAAAACACTTTGATAGAAAACGTGAAAGGTTTGAAAGAAATTTTTGGTAAAGAATTTGAGAAAATAGGGAAGGAGCAAATTGTTTTGATTCGCGAAATTTCTGAACATATTGAGGGAATCAATACTAAAGTCGAAAAAATGATTGATGCTCGCAAGAAAGCAAATCAGCTTGACGATGCCCAAAAAATGGCCGAAATGTATTGCGACAAAGTAAAACCGCACTTCGAAGATATTAGAGAACATTGCGATAAACTTGAACTTTTGGTCGATAACGAAAGTTGGACATTGACCAAATACAGAGAATTGTTGTTTACCAAATAATCAATGTTTACTATAAAAAAAATCCCGTTCAGAAATGAGCGGGATTTTTTTGGTTTTATACATATTTATTAACTTGGTCAACGGTTTGGTAGCGTTAGGGATGGCAGCGGCATCCTGTCATTGCGAGGCACCAAGCAATCTTTTTATAGATTGCTTAGTGCCTCGCAATGACAGATATAGCGCACAGCCCGGGCGCGCTCGCCGCCTTAGCGGCCGCGCGTAACGCCCAAAAAAAATATCGAAATTTTGCTGTTAGTAATGCTACAGTTTTTCTTTCAAGTAACCTCCCGTTATCGACTTTTTGTTTTTTGCAACTTCTTCGGGCGTGCCAACTGCTAGCAGCCGTCCGCCATTTTCGCCACCTTCTGGACCAATATCTATAATGTGGTCGGCGCATTTTATTAAATCCAAGTTGTGTTCTATCACGATAATCGAATGTCCTTTGTCTATAAGGGCATCGAAAGATTTTAAGAGTTTTTGAATATCATGAAAATGCAACCCTGTTGTGGGTTCGTCAAATACGAAAAGGGCTTTTTCTTTGGTGGTGCCTTTCACCAGAAACGATGCCAGTTTGATGCGCTGTGCCTCGCCACCCGATAGCGTTGCCGACGATTGCCCAAGTTGCACATAGCCCAACCCAACGTCTTGCAAAGGCTGCAGTTTTTGTGATATTTTGGTTTGTTTATGTGCTGCAAAAAAAGTAACAGCATCGTCAATTGTCATGGTCAGAATGTCGTGAATGTTTTTACTTTCATAAAAAACTTCCAGCGTTTCTTTTTTAAATCTTTTGCCATCACATGCTTCGCATGGTAAAGAAACGTCGGCCATAAAAACCATTTCTACGCTTATTTCGCCATCGCCTTTACAAATTTCGCATCGGCCACCTTCGACATTAAACGAAAAATGTTTGGGTTGATAATTCCGAAGTTTTGAAAGTTTTTGCGAGGCATATAATTCTCGAATATCGTCATAGGCCTTGATGTAAGTCACAGGGTTTGAGCGCGAACTTCTACCGATTGGGTTTTGATCAACGTATTCTATATGCTGAATTTTGTGATAATAACCTTGCATTTCTGTAAACTGACCCGCTTTTTCGGCTACGCCATCTATTTTTTTTTGCATGGCAGGAAACAGAATTTTTTTGACCAACGTGCTTTTTCCCGAGCCCGAAACACCCGTAACAACTGTGAGCATATCTAACGGAAAACGAACATTGATGTTTTGCAGGTTGTTTTCGCGAGCACCAAGAATTTCGATATAATTATTAGATTTTCTGCGAATGCGAGGTGTTTTTATTTCTAGATCGCCATTCAGATATTTTGCGGTAAGCGACTCTGATTTTAAAATCTCGGCAAATGTGCCTTGTGCCACCAAGTTTCCGCCGTTTGTGCCTGCCTCGGGACCAATATCTATGATCATGTCTGCGGCTTTCATAATGTCTTCGTCATGCTCGACCACAATGACCGTGTTGCCCAAATCTCTTAGGGACAACAAAACTTTTGTGAGTCGTTCAGTATCTTTTGGGTGAAGCCCAATGCTTGGTTCGTCCAGAATATACATTGATCCAACGAGTGAACTGCCTAATGAAGTTGCTAAATTGATACGTTGAGATTCGCCACCCGAGAGCGATGCCGATGTGCGGTTTAACGTCAAATAATTTAATCCAACTTCTATCAAAAATTTTAAACGGCTGTTTATTTCTTGCAAAAGCCGCTTGGCTACAACATTGTCATATTCTGAAAGTTGTAGCTTATCAAAAAATTCAGCAAGATTTTTGATGGGCAAATCGACCAAGTCAGAAATGGTTTTGCCGTCGATTTTGATAAAATTAGTTTCTTTTCTGAGTCGTTTTCCTTTGCAATCAAGGCATTTGGTTTTGCCTCGGTAACGGCTGAGCATGACCCGATTCTGAATTTTATAATTCTGCGATTCCAATTCTTTAAAAAAAGCATGAAGTCCCGAAAAATGCTTGTTACCAGTCCAAACCAATTCTTGTTGTGTAGACGATAGCTCGAAATATGGTTTGTGAATAGGAAAATCAAACAAATAAGCCGAGTTTACCAATTGATCTTTGTACCAACCCATGGCATCGCCACGCCATGCAAAAATGGCGTTTTCAAAAACAGAAAGTGTTTTGTTTGGAATGACCAAATCTTCGTCAATACCAATGATATTGCCATATCCTTCGCAGGTTGGACAAGCACCATAAGGATTATTAAAACTAAACAAATGAATGTTTGGCTCTAAGAACGCAATATTGTCTAACTCGAATTTATTACTAAATGTAAATTTTTGTTCGGCACTTAAATCTTGCAAATAGCAAGTTCCCTTACCTTCATAAAACGCAGTTTGCACAGCGTCGGACAATCTGTTATAAAAATCTTCGTCATCTTGAGCAACGATTCTATCAACTATAAGCAGAATTTGTTGCTTTTTTTGTTTTGCATCGAGTACCAAATTTTCTTCAATTCGAATGGTTTCAGTTCCAATCAAAATTCTGGCAAAACCTTGCTGTTGCAAAACCTTCAGTTTGTCTTCTAGTTTTCTACCTTTCTCGAGAATAATTGGCGCAAGAAGCAACCACTTTGAGTCAATTTCAAAAGTCTTGACTTGGTTTACAACGTCTGTAACTGTATCTTTTTTGACTTCAAGTCCAGAAACAGGCGAAAATGTTTTGCCGATTCTGGCATATAGCAATTTTAAATAATCATAAATCTCGGTCGAAGTACCAACCGTAGACCGTGCGTTGGTAGTATTGACCTTCTGCTCAATGGCAATTGCAGGCGCAATGCCTTTTATATATTCGACTTTTGGTTTGTCTAATCGCCCAAGAAATTGTCGCGCATATGACGACAGACTTTCTACATATCGGCGTTGCCCTTCGGCATAAAGCGTGTCAAAAGCCAACGATGATTTGCCTGAACCCGACAATCCGGTTATAACCACCAGTTTATTTCTTGGAATGGCAACATCAACATTTTTAAGGTTGTGCATGGTAGCGCCTTTGATAATAATGTTGTGTTTCGGGTCAAGTTTTGTAATATCTGTGGTCATTATGTCAATTAATTTTTGAGCAAATATACCATTTTCAAAAGTAAATGTAGGGCAACAAATAGTGTTTTTTTATGGAGCCACTTCCCGCCATCATTCCAATCTTTTTAGCAGAAACTTTTTTTTGTTGGCATTAAAAGGAACTTCCGTTGGTCGTTCTTTTAATGCCACAAAAAATAGGTTTCTGCCAAAAAGGATTTTCCTTTCTGTCAGGGCTAGGGATTGCGTTTTAGCACGAGTTTAAATTTAAATAACTTTTGACCCACAAACAAAATCAGAAGTTTCGATAGTTGTTTTTGCAATTGCATTAAAACCACCATCTATTTCAGAAAAATCATTAGTACCGTTTCGTTTTATAACAGAAGCCGCAATCATCGAGCGATAGCCACCTGCGCAATGCACAAAAAAATGATTTGTGGGTAAAGTAACTTTCCAATCAGCAATCGCGGCTAGTGGTTTAGAAAATGCGTCTGTGACATGTTCGGCTTCATATTCTGATATTTTGCGAACGTCGATTACAATGCTTTTTTCTACATCAAATTCATTTTCAAATTGTTGTGCTGAAATTCTGTTTATATTTTCGATTTTAAAACCTGACTTCTGCCACGTTTCAAAACCATTTTCAAGAAAACCAATCACATTGTCAAAACCAACTCTTGATAGTCTTGTTACGGTTTCTTGTTCTGTTTCTAGGTCGCAAACTAGCAAAAGTGGCGTTTTTACGTTACTAATAATAGCACCTACCCACGGTGCAAAATCGCCTTTGATACCAATGTTTATTGCGTTTGGGATGTGGCCTAAAGCAAAATCTGTGCTATTACGAGTGTCTAGAACTACTATGTTTTTGGTTTGAATTTTTTGCTGAAATTCAAATGCGTTAATTGCAAGATTACCTCGATTAAAAACAGTTTCAAAACTTTCTATACCAGATTTGTTCATGGTTACATTCGAGCCAAAATAGGCGGGTGGTGGCAAAAGTCCGTCGGTAACTTCGGCAATAAATTCGGCCTCGGTCATGTTCGCTCGAAGCGCATAGTTGTTAAGTTTTTGCTCGCCAAGGGTAGAAAATGTTTCTTTGCTCATGTTCTTGCCACAAGCAGATCCCGCTCCGTGTGCAGGATAAACCAAAACATCATCTTCAAGAATCATAATTTTGTTGCGAAGCGAATGAAACAACATTCCTGCCAACTGCTCTTGTGTTAAAGTTGTCGCTTTTTGAGCCAAATCGGGTCGGCCAACATCGCCAATAAAAAGAGTATCGCCAGTGAAAATAGCGTGGTTTTTTTGGTTTTCGTCAATCAATAAAAAGGTTGTGCTTTCGAGTGTGTGACCAGGTGTGTGCAACACTTTGATTTTGATATTTCCTATTTCAAAAACTTGACTGTCAATGGCAGAAATATGCTTAAAATCTGGATTTGCATTTGGCCCATAAACTATTTGCGCACCAGTTTTTTGCGCCAAGTCAAGATGGCCAGAAACAAAATCGGCATGAAAATGGGTTTCAAAAATATATTTCAGTTTTACATTGTCGTTATGTAGTCTGTCGAGATAAGGTTGAATTTCGCGTAATGGATCGATGATAAAAGCCTCGTTGTCAGCAGTTACATAATAAGCACCTTGAGCCAAGCAACCTGTATAGATTTGTTCGATTTTCATTTTTAATATTATTTATTTAAAAAGCAAAAATAAGTTATAATAAGTAGATTAAAAAAAGTACTCGAAATATTTAACCAATAGAAAAGCAGTTTTTATTCATTTTTAACAAAAAATTCATAGGTATTTCATTATACCAAAAGTGCGTTTGGTAGTCTAAAGTAAGCAAAATTCTTTTGTTTTCGCAGTTTTTATGTGGTTTGAAAAAAAATTTCTTTGATGAGAATAAAACAGCCCATTGCCAAAACCAACCATCCAAAAACTGGTTTTAAAAATTTAATGCGTATTTTTTTTAGAAGATATAAACCAACAAACATTCCTACTATTGACAATGTTGTAAAAATAAACAGAAACTGAAAGTCTATTTGAACGCCATCTCGTGAATCATTTATAAAACCAAAAAGCGAATTAACAGAAATAATGAGCAACGACGTGTTGATGGCTTGTTTAAAGTCAAGATTTGAAAAAAAAATAAGTGCAGGAACGATAAGAAAACCGCCACCTGCGCCTAGAAAACCTACAACAATTCCGACTAGAAAACCAATTGCAGAAAGTTTCGCCACAGAAGGGTGTTTTTGATTTGATGTAGATGCTCCAAAATTAAAAAGCATTGAGACTGCCGATAAAATCATTAAAATAGAAAACAAAACTAGAATCAAAATTGATTTTGAAATTATAAAATTTTCTAAAAAACAAAATTGATTTGGAATTGCTGGCAACAAAAATTTTCTTACAAAAAGTAATGAAATTAGAGAAGGAAATGCAAAGTATGATGCTATTTTAAAATTGAAATTATTTGCTTCATAGTTTTTTATAACACCAGCTAATGCAGTAATTCCTACTACAAAAAGCGAATAAGTGGTTGCAATTTGTGCATCGATTTTAAATAAATAAACAAAAGTTGGAACAGCAAGAATGCTACCACCCCCGCCGATTAGACCAAGGATAACACCGATGAGTATCGCCATAAAACATCCTATGATTTCCATAAAAAAAGTAAATATGTATTAAAAAAATTAATTAAATAAATAATTTGGCGCAAATTAAATTTCAATAATAAAAATTTGAATAAAAAAAGTTTCAACATTTTGATACTTAACTAAAAATTTAAAGCAAAGAACGAATATAATGATTATAAAAAAAC
>JBDLWE010000133.1:0-3845 GCA_039804445.1 Bacteroidota bacterium
GTTGGCTTGGCAGAATCTATTGACAAAATGCCTGCAGATTTGTCTGGCGGCATGCGAAAGCGAATTGCACTGGCACGAACGCTGATCATTAATCCAGAAATTATGCTCTATGACGAGCCAACTTCGGGATTAGACACAATAACAGCTCGTGAGATTAGTGAACTTATATTGTCGGTTCAAAAAAAATATGACACCACGTCAATTATTATAACTCACGATATGGCTTGCGCAAAAATGACTGCAAACAGAATAATGATTTTAAAAGATGGTGCAATAAATGCCGAAGGATCATACGAACAGTTAGAAAATAGCACAAATGAATGGGTTAAATCCTTTTTTATATAAACTTAAAATAAAAATATTATGACTCAAAATTCAAACTATAAATACAAGCTAGGAATGTTTGTTGTTATTGGACTTGCCGTTTTTATAGTAACTATATATTTTATTGGCAAAAGCAAAAACATGTTTGGTAGTACCGTGTTGCTCAATGCAAAATTCAAAAACGTAAGTGGATTAAAAGAAGGTAACAACGTTCGGTTTTCAGGCATAGATGTTGGCACCGTAAAAAGCATTGAATTTGTTTCGGATTCTGCTGTTGTTGTAAATTTTATAGTTCAAAAAGAAGTTCAAAAATTCATAAAAGTAGATGCAAACGCAAGCATTGGATCAGACGGTTTGATGGGAGACAAAGTGCTTACTATTTCGCCCGGAAGTGCCTCTAATAAAGTTGTGACAGACAATGCCACCATAAAATCTAGTGTTGCCGTTGAGATTGAAGATTTGATGAAAGGACTTCAAAAAAGTGTAAACAACGCAGGAATAATTACGAGTGAATTAGCAATTTTTAGTGGTAAAATGAATAGCAACACAGGGGCATTATCTAAATTAATGACCGACGAAAAATTTTCTAATTCGTTGGCTAATACGCTATCAAATTTAGAGAATAGCACAAGTAATTTCTCGACGTTTACCAAAAAAATGAACAACAAAAACAGCACACTAAACAAACTTGTGAACGACGAAAAATTAGGAAAAACCGTCGATTCTGCAGTGACCAACATGAACGAAACCGTGAAAGCTGCGCAAAGCAACTTTTTGTTAAAAGGATATTTCAATAAGAAAAAAAGAGCTGCAGCCAAAAAGGCAAAAAAAGCACAAGATTCTATAAAACAAAAGTAAGAAAACGGATAACCGATTGAAAAAATATATTCTTAAAACATCAAAAATCATTGGATACATCCTTATAACATTCATAGGGATCTTCCTGCTTTTGGTCATATCGTTACAAATTCCAGCGGTTCAAAACTTTGCAAAAAACAAAGTTGTTACTTTCGTTCAAAATAAAATTAAAACAAAAATTATTATAGATCGAATCGAAATTGGACTGCCAAAATTCGTTATTCTAGAGGGCGCTTTTGTAGAAGATCAACAAAAAAAAGTATTGCTTTCTGCCAAAAAAATAAAAGTTGATATCAGTTTGCTTGAATTGATTAGCAACAAAATAGAAATTAGTTCGGTTGATTTGCAAAACGTGCAAATTAATTTGTTAAAAAATAAAAATGAAATTTTCAACTTTGATTACATATTAAAAGCATTTGAATCGCCCACAAAACCAAAAGATGATTCGCCTCCGATGGCTTTTTCTATTGATAGAATAAATTTCGATAAAATAAAATTTAAGTTTATTGACGAAACTTCAAAAACTAAACTTGCCGTCGATTTGAATCATTTCGATGCAAAAATCAAGACTTTCGATTTAAACAAACAACTTATCGAAATCGATAAATTGCATATAAACAAAACTTTTGTTTCATTTATTTTAGATAAAAATTTGAAAATCAAAACTCCTGTTATTGAAAAATCCGCTCCAAACCATTGGAAACTAAAAATAGAGGACGCCATCCTCGTAAACATAAATTTTGTATTTGACGATAACAATAAGGATTCTATCGTAAACGGCATCGATTTTAGTCATTTAAAAATAAATAATCTGAATTTACAAGCAAACGACTTTGCTTATAATTCAAAAATCATTTCAGGAAAAATTAAATCGTTTTCTGTATTAGAAAAAAGCGGCTTGATTGTCGAGAACCTCAAAACAAATTTTTTTTATGGACAACAAAAAGCATTTTTAAAAGAACTATATTTTAAAACACCACAAACTTTACTACAAAAAAACATCGAAATCAATTATAATTCTATTGCAGATTTATCAAAAAATATTCAAAGTTTAAATATTAATGCAAAGTTCGAAGACAGTAAAATCGCGATTAAAGACATTTTATTGATTTCTCCAATCCTGCTAAATCAAGATTTTTTTAAAGCAAACAAAACAGCAATTTTAAATCTAAATACCATTATTGTTGGCAAAATCAGTGACCTTCAAATCCCCAACTTCGAGCTATCGGGAATTGGAAAAACCACAGTTTCTATGTCTGGAAAAATAATTGGCCTGCCTGATTTCAAAAAGTCATTTTTTGATTTAAAAGTCAAAAACATTCAAACAACTGCAAATGACTTCAATGATTTTGTGCCAAAAAACACCATTCCAAAAAACATTTCAATACCAAAAAAGATAATTCTTAAAGCAGATTTTTTCGGTAAGATAGATGATTTCAAAACCAATTTGAAGCTATTTTCTAGTTTGGGAAATGTTTTTATAAGCAATGCAAGATTCAATAATCAACGAAAAAACAATGAAAAATATGTGGCTCAGACCGAATTTTTTGATTTTGATTTAGGCAAATTAATTAACAACAAATCACTTGGGAAAATCTCTCTAAAAGCCAAAGTAAACGGAAATGGTTTTAATCCAAAAACATTAAAAACAAATGTTGATGGCACAATTTCAAAATTTTATTACAACCAATATACGTTTCAAAACCTGCAATTAAATGCGACCGCTAGTCGTAGACTCTTTAACGCAAAAGCCATTTCTAAAGACAAAAACTTTGATTTTGTTTTATTATCTAATGGAAGTTTTAGAAACAAATATCCAAAAGCAAAACTACATTTAGATATTACGTACGCTGATTTACAAAAAGTAAAATTGTACAACCAACCCATGAAAATTCGTGGGAAGTTACTTGCAGATATCGAAACCGCCGATATCGATTTTTTAAACGGAAAAATTAGTTTAAATCAATTTACGCTAGCCAATGCAACCGATCAATTTTTGCTCGATTCTATTAAGGTCAATGCTGTTTCGACATCAAAAAATAAATCGATTAAACTTAAGTCTCAATTTGCGAATGCAGAACTTTCTGGAAATTATAAGTTGTCTGAAATAGCAAATTCACTTCAAAAGTCGATTTCAAAATATTATAAATTAAACACCAAAAAGAAAATTTTTGTTGATAAGTCTCAGAATTTTTCGTTCAATGTTTTGATTAAAGAAAGCCCAATTTTGCTCAAACTATTTCCGATAATCAAAGCCATAGAGCCTATAACTATTGCAGGACGATATAATGCAGTAAACGATTCGATTGTTGTAAACGGCTATATTTCCAAATTGATTTATAACAATTATAACATCACAAATGCAATTTTAAAAATCAATAAAAAACACAATGCACTGATTTATAATTTTTTTGTAGACGATTTTCAAGCATCTCAATTTCAGTTGCCACACACCACTTTGTTCGGAAAACTTGAAGACAATGTTTTAGATTACAACCTACAAATCAAAGACTTAAAAGACGTTGACAGATACTACATTGCTGGAAAACTAAAAACTTCAAACGCCATTTCAGAAATCATTCTAGACCCAACAAGACTATTACTGAATTATGAAAATTGGAACATTTCTGATAAAAATAGCATAAAATTTGGCAAAAACATAT
>JBDLWE010000134.1:0-14582 GCA_039804445.1 Bacteroidota bacterium
GCCATAGACAACCGCATGGGCGGTTTCATGATTGCCGAAGTCGCACGTTTGTTGCACGAAAACAAAATAAAACTACCGTTTGGACTCTATATAACAAATTCTGTTCAAGAAGAAGTTGGGCTTCGTGGTGCCGAAATGATTACCAAAACCATCAAACCAAACGTTGCCATTGTCACCGATGTTTGCCACGACTCGACAACACCCATGATCGAAAAGAAAATAGAAGGCGAAACCAAAATTGGCAAAGGCCCAGTCGTTACCTACGCGCCAGCCGTTCAAAACAACCTTCGCGAACTCATTATAGACACGGCCCTCGAAAAACAAATTCCGTTTCAGCGACTTGCCAGCTCGCGCGTTACCGGCACCGACACCGATGCTTTTGCCTACAGCAATGGTGGTGTGGCCTCGGCACTCATTTCGTTGCCACTCAGATACATGCACACGACCGTAGAAATGGTGCATCGAGACGACGTCGAAAACGTCATAAAACTTATTTACGAAACGCTACTTAAAATCCCAAACAACGAAAATTTTTCGTATTTCAAATAATTTTTTTAGAAGCTATTCCTGCTTTCCGCTGCAAGTCCTCGGCAAAAATACCAAAAAAACTAAGCCAAAATCTCATCTTTTCTAACGAGACCGTTGGTCGTTCTTTTTAGCCAAGTTTTTTTGGAATTTTTACCTGTAAGCTTTTTGCTACAATCAGGGCTATGGTTTTAACTACTTACAAAAAAAAAGTAATTCACAGTAACATTTATAACTAATTTCCGACTTATCAATAAAATCTTTAATTTTCAACAAAATGAAAAAATTAATATTGGCAGTATTTTTAATAGTCGCTGTTTTTGTTCTATTTTACGTTTACCTGCCGGTACTAAGTTACGGTTTTACCGCGTGGGCAACAATTTTATTGATAATTCTCATTATATGTATGTTGGCAAATACCGATATGAAAATGAACCCACAGACAGGCGCAACCAAAATTCTAAAAGCACCGCACAGAGGCTGGTGGATTGCCATTAGCATGTTGTGTCTTTATATATTTGTGTTGCCACTTATTACTAGCTCTGCAATGCTCAGGACATCAGAATACCAGACTTTAATTGGCAAAGTAGCCAAAGGCGAAAAAATATCACAACACATTGCACCAATTTCTATGAATGAAATTCGGGTGGTTGACGAAGATTTGGCGATGCTGCTCGGGGAGAAAATTCTGGGTTCGCAACCTGCACTTGGCAGTCAAGTAGAAATTGGAGAATTTAGTATTCAACAAGTCAACAAAAAATTGTTCTGGGTGGCACCACTGCTCCATTCTGGATTTTTTAAGTGGTTTAACAACCAAGATGGCACGCCAGGTTACGTCATGGTATCGGCCACAAACGAACGCGACGTTCGCTTGGTGCAAACAATAAACAACAAACCTATTAAAATAAAATATCAGCCAAATGCTTATTTTGGTAGCGATAATGCACGCTTTTTATATTTCAATGGTTTTCATAGCACCGGATTACAAGAGTTTAGTTTTGAAATAGACGACAATGGCAAGCCGTTTTGGGTGGTGTCTAAATATGAAAAAAAGATTGGTTTTTCAGGCAACGACGCAACAGGCGTGATTATTCTTGATGCCGAATCGGGAGATATCAAACATTACAGCATTAAAACCACACCAATTTGGGTTGATAGAATTCAGCCCATAGATTTTGTCGAAGACCAATTAAACGACTGGGGAAAATATATAAACGGTTATTGGAATTTTGCTAATATAAACAAACTGGCAATAACCGAGGGACTGACTTTAGTTTATGGACAAGATAATCGGTCGTATTGGTACACTGGACTAACATCTGTGGGCAAAGACGAATCGGCAGTAGGTTTTGTATTGGTAGATACTCGTACCAAAGAAACTACATTTTATAAACAAAGCGGCGCAACAGAATTTGCGGCTCAAAGTTCTGCCAAGGGCAAAGTGCAAGAAAAAGGATACAGCGCCTCGTTACCCATTCCTTATAACATAAACGGTATTCCTACCTATGTGATGACACTAAAAGATGCAGGCGGTTTGGTCAAAATGTTTGCGATGGTTGCAATAAGTGACTATACTATTGTTGGCGTTGGCAATACAATGCGCGAGACATTGTCTGCATTTAAAAACGTTTATAACATGGCAGACAACAAGATAAACCCACAAAGCACCACAAACAAAAAAATGATCGAAGCCACGGTTGCTCGCATTCAAAACGACGTGAATAATGGAAACAGCTTTTACTATTTTCAGGTCGAAGGCAACCCCGGAATTTTTGTAGGCACGTCGCAAATATCGGCACAAATTCCGCTGACGATGAAAGGCGATATCATTAAAATATCATTTGATCAAGATTCTGAAAAAGTAATTGATATATCTAGTTTTGAGAATTTGAGTTTAAAACAAAAAATAGAAACAATACAAAAATAGATTTCAAAATTAAATTAGAAACCCGTTTGTTTTTTGAAAGCTAACGGGTTTTTTTTATTGAAAAAATATTTTAAAAATTTTCTGAAATAATGCTTGTTAATATATTTTTCAATTCCAGATCTATGATTCCGACTTGCTCATTAAAATTATCGTTAAAACGTCTGACGATAGAATTTTATCAAAAAATTGTTTTGCCAAATCTGGAATTTCCAATGATTTTTCTTTATCGATTGAATAAATAGTCATTTCAAAATCGTTTAAATCTAAAAACCTCAACGGTTGCGTTTTCAAAAAGTGATACTGCGTAAACCGCAAACTTTTTATTGATTGAATTTTGGCTGTTGGAGGCACCAAAGGCTAATGTTTTTTTTCATGATTTTTCTAAAAATTTATTGATTCATTGGAACTTCGACTAATAATATTTCTGCGTCATCAGTGGCCGTGATTTCTATATTTTCAAAATCCCAAATACCAAGACCGTCTCTGTTTTCTAATGGTTGATCGCCAATTTTGACGGTTCCTTTTATCACAAAAATATAAAGACCGTTTCTCTGTTTTTTAATGGCGTAATCTACTTTTGTACCAGCGGTTAGATTTGCCATGTGAAACCATGCATCTTGATGTATCCACACACCCGCATCTGACGGGTTTGGCGACAAAACCTGTTGCAGTTTATTGTTGCGGTCGACTATGTCAAGGGTTATTTGTTGGTAACGTGGCGAGACGTTTTCTGTCTTTGGGAAAATCCAAATTTGTAAAAGATTGGTGCGTTGTTCACGGTTTGGGTTAAACTCTGAATGTTCTATTCCTGATCCTGCGCTCATGACCTGAATATCGCCAAACTTGATGGTTTCGGCATTGCCGATGCTGTCTTTGTGCGCCAAATCGCCTTCGAGCGGAATGGTAATAATCTCCATGTTGTTGTGCGGGTGCGTGCCAAAACCCATGCCGCCTGCCACGATATCGTCGTTTAGAACCCGCAGCACTCCGAAGTTGTTGCGGTTTGGGTCATGGTATTTTGCGAAACTAAAAGTATGTTTGGCTTCTAGCCAGCCGTGGTTTGCAGAGCCTCGTGTTTCAGATTTGTGTAGGACTGAATTTTTCATGATTTAATTATTTTTAAATTATGGTACAAAGGTAAATAAAATAACATTTGTATATACAATAGTTAACAAAAAATTCTGTTTTATAACTTTCGCTAGTTTTTCGCTAACCGCAGAGGTCGCCGAGATTGCAAAGTTGTGACTTGAAAGAAGGATGCTAACTAAAATAATTTTTAACCCAAATTACGCAATACAGATAATTTTGACCGCAAAGGTTGTAGAGCACGCAACGTTTTTGCAATTAATCAAGATTTTGTTAAATGTTTTATCTAATGCGTAATTTGGGTTTCATTGAATTTTGCGTGGACGAATTTTGCTGCGTAAAATATGCCCAGTGTCTTGCGTTAGGGGGTGCAGTGGAGCTCTTTTTGTCTCGTCTTTTGGGACGAGACAAAAAAGCGGGAACGAAACACCCGACGCATTTTGTTTTCGATTTTTTTTTCAAAAATCGAAAACAAAATGGGGAACGCCCAAAAAAAATTTAGTTATTGTGATACTTTTTGCAATTCGTCTGGATTATGCTGGTGCTTGAACAAGACCGCAAATGCAATGGCAATAAGGAGTGAATAGCCCGCAAATGTGAGCCAAATGTTGTGCCAGTCGCGAACGTCATTGGTCGTGAAATAGGTATCTATAATTTTTCCGCTTACCAAACCACCAAAAAATGCGCCAAAGCCGTTACTCATCATCATGAAAAGTCCTTGTGCCGATGACCGAATTTTTGAATCTGTAGTAGTTTCTATAAATAGTGAGCCCGAAATATTGAAAAAATCGAATGCCATTCCGTAGACGATGCATGACAAAATAATCATGATGGTTCCTGGCACAGATGGATCGCTAAAAGCGAATAGTCCGAAGCGCAAAACCCACGCTAGCATGCTGATGAGCATGACTTGTTTGATTCCAAATCGTTTTAAGAAAAACGGAATTGCCAATATAAAAGCGGTTTCTGAAAACTGCGAAATTGACATGATTAACGTTGATTTTGTGACCACAAAACTATTGGCATAGTCTGGATTTTTGCCAAACTCTGACAAAAATACGTCGCCGTACATATTGGTTAGTTGCAAGGCAGCACCTAGGAACATTGAAAAAATAAAAAACAATGCCATTTTGTAGTCCAAAAAAAGTTTAAACGCATCGAGACCAAGTTTTTGAGTCAAGGTTGCATTTTCAGAAATCAATTTTTGAGGCGGACATTTTGGTAGTGTAAACGAATAAATTCCGAGAAAAATTGCGGTTACTGCTGCAATAATAAACATATTGCCCGAGGCTTTGTTGCCCGATAAATTGGTGATCCACATGGCGGCTATAAAGCCAATTGTACCCCAAACTCTTATAGGGGGAAAAACCTTTATTACGTCAAAACTGTTGTTTTTCAAGATGTTATAGGCCACCGAATTTGACAGTGAAATTGTTGGCATATAGCAAAGCATGGCTGCAAAAATTATAAAATAAAACGTGGGTGGATTGTCTGCCGCAGGCAAAAAAAGTAATGCAATTCCTCCCAAAATGTGCAAAACGCCATAAAGTTTTTCGGCATTGATATATTTGTCGGCAAGAATTCCTGTAACGGCGGGCATCAAAATAGACGAAATTCCTAGCGTAGAAAAAATGGCACCAAACTCGAGACCTGACCAGCCTTTTGTACCAAACCAATAGTTTCCGATGGTAATGAGCCACGAGCCCCAAACAAAAAACTGCAAAAAACTCATTATTGTCAATCGGTACTTGATGCTCATCAGTAAAATTAGGTTTTAATATTGTGTAAATCTAATATTATTATCCAAAAAACCAAAAATATCCTAATCATTTATCAATTCAACTGCCAAATCAAGCACGATTTGAAACTGCTCGTCTCTCGAAATATCAGAATTATCAATTTCGATAGCGTCATTGGCCTTAAACAACGGCGAATCTTTTCGGGTCGAATCAAGAAAATCACGGTTGGTTACGTTTTCATGAACCTGCTCAAACGACACGTTTTCGCCTTTGGCAAGCAACTCGTCAAAACGGCGTTTGGCACGAACTTCGGGGCTTGCGGTCATAAATATTTTGAGGTCGGCATCAGGAAAAACCACCGTTCCTATATCCCGACCATCCATGACTATGCCCTTGCTTTGACCCATTTCTTGCTGTTGCTCAACCAGTTTTGCCCGAACTTCAGACACGGCAGCAACTTGACTCACAAAACCAGAAACTTCTATTTTTCTAATTTCTAATTCAACATTGTTGTTGTTCAAAAACATTTCGGCAAAGCCAAGTTGCTCATTAAAAACAAAATGAAGTTTGATTTTTGGCAATTCTTGTATCAAACTTATTTTGTCAAAATTATCAATATCTATAAAACCATTTTGCATTGCAAATAGCGTTATTGCCCTGTACATTGCGCCCGTGTCAACAAAAACGTAGCCAAGTTTTTGGGCAAGTTGCTTGGCCAAAGTGCTTTTCCCTGTAGATGAAAACCCGTCTATCGCAATTGTAATTTTTTTCATAACTAACTAATACATTTTTTTGGGCGTTCCCCGCGTAGCTCGTGCCTCGCAAGAGCGGGCCGGGCTGTTCGCTCCCGCTTTTTTTGTTTTTTGTCATCACGAGCGCAGTCGAGAGACAAAAAACAAAAAAGAGCTCCGCTACCATCCCTAACGCACGCACTACGCCAATAATAAAACTTAAAAGAACATATCAATCAAAATTATCGCTTAAGTCTATTGTCAATCCAAATAAACTAGTATTGGCAGCAACCGTATACCGCGAATAACTGTAATTAAATTTGATTTTATTGAACTTTATACCTACTCCAACCGAAAAACCCGAAAAATTTCGTTGTTCTACGATACTCAATTCCTCGGCTCTCCGAAAATTATAGCCTACTCTCAAATTAAAACTTTTTTGCGGAAACAATTCTGCACCAATAATCACATGCCGAATGGCATTACCCAAAAACGAAATTTTTTCGGGAGTGCTGCCCCCATCGATATTGCCTTGCGCTCTTGCAGGATTTGCAAAAGCAATGTTCCATTGCTGTAAATTTTCTAGTGTTAAATGCCACCTGATGGGCACATTCTCGACTTCTTGCGAAACGCCAAAAAGAATTTCCATGGGCAATTTCTCGCGTGTGCCATTATAGGTCGTGAACTGTGTACCAAGATTTCTGACAACAAAAGCCCAATTAACATCATTAGGCTCATCTATAAAAAGCACACCCAAATCTGCTGCACCGCCAAAAGATTGATATTGTTCTAGCGTCGAAGTTATCAGTTTTGCGTTGGCGCCTACATACCAATCAGACCCTGCAATATTGTGTGCATATCCTAACGAAAGTGCCGCTTCTGAGCCTGTGAAACTGCCTATCGAGTTTCCAAAATTATCGCGACCGTCAAAACTACCGTAATTCACGTAGTTTATGCCAGCATGAAAAGTTTGCAAATGTCGGTCATAAGTATACGCATAAGCGGCAGTTCCGTACTGTACCTCGCCAAAAAGACTGCCATAGTTTACAGCCAAATGCCTGTGCATATCAGGATTTATGGTTGCTGGATTAAAAAACGCTTGATTCACGTCAGAATCTACAAAAGTCAAAACTTTTCCGCCCAAAGCAGCTTGTCTCGGCGAGGTTATTAACCCAAGAAACCGATAGGAAGACTGCCCCCCTATTTGACCAAATAGGCTTATAAAACTCAAAATAAAGACAACAAATATTAGTTTTTTGAACATTGCCCCTTACCTTTTTTCAAGAATAATAACGCCATGGTTAAGTTAAAATTATAAATTGAAAAAAAGTTTAAGGTCAGCAGCTTACTTTCGTGATAAAACCTTTATTGTTTTTTCTATTATTGCTTTTGCATTAAGTTCATATTTTTCCATTAACTGTTCTGGCGTTCCGCTTTCTCCAAAACTATCGTTTACCGCTACAAATTCTTGAGGTAGCGGACTGTTTAAAGTTAGACATCTAGCGACACTTTCGCCAAGCCCCCCTAAAAAGTTGTGCTCTTCGGCAGTAACAATACATTTTGTTTTTGATACCGAATTAAGAATAGCGGTTTCGTCGAGCGGTTTTATGGTGTGAATATTGATTACTTCTGCCGAAATTCCTTGACTAGCTAATTGTTCTGCTGCTATCAACGCTTCCCACACTAGATGGCCTGTCGCAACGATGGTTACGTCGGTTCCTTTTTTTAATAATATTGCTTTTCCGATTTCAAAAGGTTGGTCAGCAGGCATAAAATTTGGTACAACTGGACGTCCAAATCGCAAGTAAACAGGGCCAACATGCTCTGCTATTGCTAGCGTTGCTGCTTTTGTTTGGTTATAATCGCAGGTGTTTATGACGGTCATCCCAGGCAGCATTTTCATAAGTCCAATATCTTCTAATATTTGGTGTGTTGCGCCGTCTTCGCCCAAGGTTAAACCCGCGTGCGATGCACAAATTTTTACATTTTTGTTAGAATAAGCAACCGATTGCCTAATTTGATCGTAAACTCGACCTGTAGAAAAGTTTGCAAAAGTACCTGTAAACGGTATTTTACCACCAATTGTCAAACCTGCGGCAATTCCTATCATATTTGCTTCGGCAATACCAATTTGAAAAAAGCGGCCTTCATGATTTTTCTTAAAATCATCAAATTTTAACGAACCAATCAAATCAGCACATAGCGCGACCACATTTTGGTTTTTTGAGCCAAGCTCTGTCATTGCAACACCAAATCCAGATCGAGTATCTTTGCTACCTGTGTTTAAATCACTAACTTTTTTGTCTTCAAAAAGTGCTGTTTTGTCAATTGCAAAAATATTATTTGATTTATACTTATGGTTATTTTCTGCACCAACAAACGTTGTATTATAATCGCCAAGTGTCTCCGGATTCTGTACTAAAGCCGTAACAAGTTGCTCATTATTTGGGGCTTTTCCGTGCCAAGCATGCGTGTTCATCATAAAATCGACCCCATTGCCCATTTCTGTATGAAGCAAAACGCAAATCGGAATACCTTTGCCTGTTTTTGATTTTGCAAGATTCATTCCGTCGATAATCGAATCGATATCATTGCCTTTTTTAATATCTATTACTATCCAACCAAAAGATTCAAATTTCGCTTGAATACTACCCATATGCAATACCGTATCTGTAGAGCCATCGATTTGTTTGCCATTGAGATCAACTGTAGCAATTAGATTATCGACCTTTTTGGCCGATGCGTACATGATAGCCTCCCAATTTTGACCTTCTTGTAGTTCTCCATCACCGTGCAAAGAATATACAATATGACTACAATTGTTAAGTTTCTTGGCTTGTGCAGCACCAATTGCGACCGACATACCCTGCCCAAGAGAACCAGAGGCAATGCGAATTCCAGGAAGACTTTCATGTGTTGTTGGGTGACCCTGTAATCGCGAATTTAATTTTCGAAAAGTTGATAATTCATCGATATCAAAATAGCCGCTGCGAGCAAGCACGCTGTAAAAAACTGGCGATATATGACCGTTTGATAAAAAAAATAAATCTTCGCCATTGCCATTCATGTCAAAACCCGACTTTCTAACCATTATTGTTTGGTAGAGCACCGTCAAAAATTCTGCACAACCTAAAGAACCACCAGGGTGTCCTGAATTTACGGCATGAACCATTCTTAAGATATCTCGCCGAACTTGCGTTGTAAAGTCATTTAATTTTGAAGTAATAGTGTGCATTTTGTAATTTAAAAATTATTAGAAGCAAAAGTAATTTATATTTTAGAGCTTGACAAACTTAAAAAGCGAAAGTTTTAATACATATCTCAAACCATTATGCTGAAAGTATATTTAACAAAATAAAGTCAAGATTGAGGTACCATTATCTTTAAAAATCATAGGGTTTTACCTAAATATATAACTTATTAAGAAAAAAAAAAATAAACCATCGTTCAACAGAAAAGAAAAATATAGATTTGCGTCCATCTAACTGCGTCAGTTGATTCGATAAGAATTTATTAATCCCCAAATAGATTGCTTTATGTTTACCCGAAAAATTTTAATTGTAATCGTTGTATTTTGTGCAAATTTTATCCAAGCACAAAATTTAACAACAGGAGCAGCTATTAATAAAGCAGGTCGTCAAAGAATGTTGTCTCAGCGCATGGCCAAAAATTACATGGCAATTGGGGCGGGTATTAAAATCGACGACGTTCTGTGCGAACTAGACGAATCATCGTCGTCCTTCAATGAAAACCTTCGCGATTTAGAAAATTATTCTAAAAATAAAGATACTTCGGATGCCATTGCTTTTGTATCGGTACTATGGTCAAATTTTAGGACAGGCGTATTAAGCAAAACAGATATTTATGCTGCAGAAAAAATTATAGCAGACGCAAATAGTCTAATGAAAATCTTAGAGACTTACAAATTTATTCTAAAAACAAAAAAACCATAGATGCAATCAATTTTACAGGTGTTCCATGGGCAAAATTTAGAGTAAAAGTAATGCAAACACCCAACGTAGATTCTGCTAAGAAAATAATGAACGCATCAAATTATGTTGTAAATGCGTGCAACATACTTGTAGACAAAATTGTGTTATCAAGCGCAAGCAAAACGGCAGTTTTACCAAACATCTGTGGAAAACAAAAACCATATTTACAAAAACTAGCATTAATATATTTGGTAAATAAGTGGCAAGTACAGAACAAAAACATTGATAAAGAAATACAAGATAATATGGTTGCTATTGAGAATGGGCTTACTGCACTTGTTAACAGCCTCGAAAATACAGATGAGATTAATGCAATACTAAAAGTTCAGCAGTCAGAATGGGCATTTGTGAAAAAGTCATTTGAAAACAAAAAAGGTACAGCAATGCTCGGTAGTATTTTTAGCAGCATAAATATGATGATCAAAGATTTTGATTGAGCAGTAACCCTTTATGAAAAATTAGTTCGATAATACAATTCAATAAATATTATAACCAAACAATTAAAATGATGAAAAATTTAAAAAGTCAATTATTAGCACTGTTTTTATTTGGTACTGCAATTTGTTTTGCACAAATAAACACACGTGGCGAAGCCATTAACAGAGCAGGAATGCAGCGAATGTACGTCATGAAAATGGCAAAAAACTATATGTCAATCGGAGCCGAAGTTAAAGCTGCAGATGCTGCAAAAGAGTTGGAAGAGATTTCAACGGCTTTTAATGAAAATTATAATGATTTAGTAATGTTTGCAAAAGTAAAAGAAACCAAAGACGCCCTTGCATTTGCTGGAATTTTATGGGGTAAGTTTCGAGAAAAAGTAAACGGTACACCAGCGCTCGATGACGCATCAAGTTTAATTACAGAAGCAAACAACCTTGTTAACGCTTGTAATATTGTTGTAGATAAATTTGTAGCCAATACAACAACAAAAGGTGCTATTCTGCCAAATATATGTGGTCGTCAACGACTTTTATCTCAGAAATTAGGTATGTTGTATTTGGCCAAATATTGGCAAGTGCCTCACCCAGGATTAAACAAAGACATGAACGAAACGATTTTGAACTATGAAAATGGTTTAGTATCGCTTGTCAACTCTGTCGAAAATACAGAAGAGATCAATTCTATTTTGAAATTGCAACAGTCAGAATGGAACTTCACTAAAAAATCTTTTGATATTGATGCCGAAAAAATGTCGCCAACCTCTGTATATAGTAGTACAAACTTGATGACACGCAATTTTGATAAAGCAACTGGAATGTACGAAAAATTAGTTTTGAACTAAAATCGAGCAATATTTTTTTATAATCATAATAAGTACTCCCCAACAATGACAAAAATTTTAATAATGCTAATGCTTACCACTTCATTTGTAATAACGGCACAAGACAAAAACAATAAAATCGTGCTTTCTACTTGGGACGGAGTTATAATCTCAGGATATGTTGACCAAGGTGCTTTTGTTAATTTTGGTGGTCCATCGATCAAATATATTTCTAAACCAATGGCTATTGGTTTTGGGGTTTTACCTTCGATGCGTATCAAGCAAGACATGAGCGGCACAGCCACACGCAACAATTGGGTAATGCCTGCCTTGGGTTATGGCATTACGTTTTCTTATAAGCATTTGGCATTGCAACTGCCATTTTATTATAATACAAAGACAGCAACAACCAACGGGCAATGGAATCCAGGACTAGGAATTGGATATAAATTTTAAAAACATACTTTTGTTTACAAAACCGACAGACATTTTGCTGTCGGTTTTTTTTTATAAAAATTTTAGCAATTTTGAACAAAATCATTTCAAAAACGTATTTTTACAAATCAATTTATAAAAAATGATTTTTGAAAATAATTTAGGATTCGCACAAAAAATCGACCAATTAGACCCGCTCGCTTCTTATCGCGATGAGTTTATTTTTCCGCAACACAACAATAAAAATGTAATTTATTTTACAGGAAATTCACTCGGTCTGCAACCAAAACGCACAAAAAAATATATTGACGACGTGCTTAATGACTGGGGTAACTTGGCAGTTGACGGACATTTTTATGCCAAAAAACCTTGGTGGGATTATCACGAAAGACTAGCAAATCCACTAGCGAAAGTAGTTGGCGCAAATCCCTCAGAAATTACCGTGATGAACACGCTGACCGTAAATTTACATTTACTTATGGTTTCGTTCTATAGACCAACCGCCCAACGGTATAAAATTATTTGTGAAGAAAAAGCGTTTCCGTCTGACCAATATATGTTTCAATCTCAGGTCGATTTTCATTCAAAAGCTATTGGTTTTGACCCAACAGAAGCAATTGTTGAACTAAAACGGCGTGATGGCGAGCATCACTTTAGAACCGAGGATATTCTCGAAAAAATAAACGAAATTGGTAGTGATCTTGCACTAGTTTTAATTGGTGGCGTAAACTATTACACGGGACAAGTGTTTGATATAAAAAAAATTACAGCGGAAGCGCAAAAAACAGGTGCAAAAGTCGGATGGGATTTGGCGCATGCAGCAGGAAATATAAAACTAGATTTGCATGATTGGAATGTAGATTTTGCAAGTTGGTGTTCTTATAAGTATATGAACTCTGGCCCAGGCAATGCTTCGGGCTGTTTCATTCATGAACGACATCATTTTGACGATGACTTGCCACGATTTGCAGGATGGTGGGGCCATAACAAAGAACGCCGTTTTAAAATGGAACAGCATTTTGAACCCGTTCATGGCGCAGACGGTTGGCAAATTTCTAACCTTCCGATTCTGTCATTGGCGCCATATTTGGCATCGCTAGAAATATTTGATGAGGTAGGGATGGATGCAATTATTATTAAACGAAACTTATTGACAAGTTACCTTGAATACATAATCACTGAAATTAGTGCAGCAGTAAATGGAAATTTTGAAATTATAACCCCAAAAAATGTTGAGGAGCGCGCATGCCAAATCTCAGTATTTTTTCATGGAGAAGGTCGCGCACTTTTTGAATACCTCAGCAAAAATGGCGTTGTTACAGATTGGCGCGAGCCAAACGTTATCAGGTTTGCTCCCGCACCACTGTATTGCAACTTTGAAGACATGTACAGATTTGGACAAATTTTGAAAGATGGAATTAATCAATAAGCCAAAAAAATGCCTTCTAAAAAAAAATCAAATTATCAAATCACAAAATAAGATAATCATCTTTTAAAAAAATGAACAAACAACAAATCATCCAAAACTTTGATCCCAGCCAACCGGGACTTGCAGCCGAATCTATATTTGGATTACCATTTACAGCCGACCAATCAGAAATTGTGATAATTCCCGTGCCCTGGGAAGTGACCGTGAGTTATGGCGCAGGTGCGTCTGACGGACCAAGTGCGATCTTAGAAGCTAGTTTTCAGGTCGATTTGCACCATCAAGAATATCCTGAATTATGGAAATTAGGAATTCATTTAGATTTGAATAAGCAAACAGAAACTTGGGCAAATGACTCGATTACATTCAAAAAAACTGCCCAACAAATCATTCGCGCGATCGAATCTGGAGACGACATTTCGAAAAACGAAGTACTTTCTAACGATTTAAAAAAAATAAACAATAAATGCCAAAATTTTATAGCAGAGGTCAAGTCCCGAACATTGTTTTGGCTTGAACAAGGCAAAAAAGTGGCACTCTTGGGAGGCGACCACTCTACTCCACTTGGTTATTATCAGGCACTTGCGAGCAAACATAAATCTTTTGGAATTTTACATATAGATGCGCACATGGACTTGCGAATCGCCTATGAAGGATTTGAATATTCGCATGCATCCATCATGTATAATGCATTGCAAATTGATGAAATAACAAAAATTGTTCAAGTTGGTATTCGAGATTTTTGTAAACAAGAAGTCGAGATCGCCAAATCGAATGCAGTCATAGTTCACACAGATATTGACATAAAAGCAAAATCATTTACGGGCACAACATGGCACGACCAATGTACAGAAATCATCAATCAATTGCCAGATAAAGTAACAGTTTCATTTGATATTGATGGACTTCAAGCATGGTACTGTCCAAACACAGGAACACCCGTGCCAGGTGGACTGTCGTTTGAACAGGCATCATATCTTTTAAATTTGTTAGCAAATTCTAATAAAGAAATTATTGGTTTTGACCTGGTAGAAGTTGCACCAGGCAATGATGATTGGGACGGCAATGTAGGCGCAAGAATGCTGTTTCAAATGTGCGGAATGCTTGCAAAAAACAATGGCTTGCCAGTTGGAGATAAAATTATTTTTGAACAATAAAATATAATTTTGGCAAAGAGAGTTTTGAATTATAACAAGCGCATTATGATAATTTTTAAAAATAGATTTTAGTACTATTAATTTTATAACAATAATCGTTGTCTACTTTTTTGCATCAGCAGTTTATAAACAACTTTAAAATAAAGTAACGCTTTGCTAATTAAAATATTAAAAAAACAAAAATTTGTTATGTATAGTACAGTAATTTATACTGATATATAATAAATAAACACAATGCAAGTTTTTATTTGACATTGTAAACAAGCAAAATCGTTTTTAATTAAAAACATTTAATAGAATTTA
>JBDLWE010000135.1:0-14169 GCA_039804445.1 Bacteroidota bacterium
TATATTTTGATTTTGATTGATTTTACTTGCCAGAATTAATTTTCTCGAAAGCCGCTTTTTTATTGATAATATTGACCATTGATTGCAAATGATTTTGTTGTTCGGCATACAACTGTCGCTGTGCTTCGGCAAATTCAAAACTTGTCGAAAGCCCTTCTTTAAACTTGATTTGTTGTTTTCGCTCGATTCTTTCGGCCAATTGCAAACTGTTTTTGGTTGTGGCATATTCTGCTAAACTAAATTCTAAATCACTTTTGGCACGCTGAAACTGAAGTTGCAACATTTGCTCGGCTTCTGTGAGTTGCGTTTGAGCTTTCTCAAAATCTAGCTTTGCTTGTTGCGTTCTGGCACGACGAGCAAAACTGCTAAAAATGGGCACATTTAAACTCACGCCAACGTTTGAAAAATTGAACCATCGCTGGCCGGTATTCAAAAACATAAATGTTTGACTAAAAGCGTTGGCACCAACATTTGCAGTGGCTGCTAATGATGGAAGCGCTTTAGCTTTTTCGAGTTTCAATAACAGTCGTTTTTGAGTTACAAGGCTGTTTGCAATTTGATAATCAATATTGGTAGACGCATCAAAACTGTTGTTGTTCAAAATTGGTAAACTTGTTGCAACCGACAGAATTTCGAGATTATCAGTAAGTTTCAAATCATCAGAAACCTTCAACCCAAGTTGCACTTTTAGCATATTTAGCGAAATTTCGCGAACTCGATTGATTCGTTCAAGACTAATTTTTAGGCTAGATTCGGTTATCGACAGTTGCTCTACGGTTTCTTGTTCGCCAAGTCCGTTTTTAAAAATCTGTTCGGCATCGTTTTTGTTTTTGGCAATTACTACAATATTTTTTTCAAGAATTTTAATGCTTTCGTCGGCCAACAAAACATTGCCATAGCTGTTAGTAACCATTTCTCTAATTTCAGAATCAGTTTTCTTTTTGGCATTTTCAAAAAACTGCAAATATGCTTTCGAGGCTTGCAAAGCCACAATATACGAACCATCAAAAATCAACTGACTCAAACTGCCTCGCACCGCGGCTGACTGGTTTGTCCCAAAAGCCACTTCAGCAAAAGTACCTGGCGGCCCACCAAAAATTTCGGCCGGAATAAGCGATCTTTGAAGCACAATGTTGTTTTGATAGTCAATTCCGGCATTCACTTGTGGCAATCCCATTGCGGTAGTTTCCCACTTTTTTTGTTTGGAAATCGCAATGTCGCGACTGGCGTTTATCGTCGTATAATTGTGTTCCATAGCATACGAAATGGCTTGTTGCAGCCCAAACGTATAATTGGTTGGTGTGGTTTGCTGTGCAAAAATCCAAGCTGGCACAAGCATTAGAAGTATTCTTATTTTATTCATTAATTATAGTTGTTTATTGATTGTTTGTAGGTGTTTTTCTAATTCGTCTAATCCCAACATAGTTGCAATTGCTCTTGTGTGATATTCTAATGCTTTTAATTCCAACGATTGTGTTTCACGTTCAGACGGTGTGTTTTCGTTAATGCTAAAAATCAAACTATAATAAAAAAGTACGTTTGCGTCAACGTCTATTTCTGGTCTGTAAAGCCCTTGAGCTATTCCTTTTTTAATGTTTTGCGCAAAACAGCGCTTACATTCGTCAACCTCACGACGAACGACCGTTAAATAAATTTCAGGATAATGTTTTTTGAGTTGATAAAGTGGCGAAGTTTCGGCGGTTTTAAACATGTTATTAAACATCGATCGAATCGCAAAGTTCTCGGCAATTGCGTTGTGGTTTTTGGCAATTATTGTATTCATCATGTCATGTAAATGATTGTGAACCATTGTTGTGGCTTCGTCAATCAACAATTCTTTATTACAAAAATATTTATAAATTGTTTTTTTTGAAATGCACATTTCGCCCGCAATATCGTCCATAGTCACGCTCTTGAAACCCAGTTTCAAAAACATTTCCGATGCTTTGGAGATAATTTTTTCTTTCATGAGAGTGCAAAAATAAGAAGGAAACTTTTAATACCAAAATAGTTTCCAAAGTATTTATATAAATTTAACATTTCTTTAGAACCAAATTATGCGCTATGCTTTTTTTAATGCAGAAGTCGCAAAGCGGGTTACGTTTTTTTATATTTAAGCACTTTTTAAGTTCCAATTGATAATATCAGGTTTTATTAAGTTACAATTTCTACAAACGTGGTCAACGATTTCATATTCAATAGGTTTCACCGCAGAGTGCAGGGCTGGAGAAAGTTTTTTTGGGTTATGCACACTTTACGGCAATGATGATGGCAAAATTCAAAAAAATTGGCAGCGGAACATTGGCAATCTCCTGTGTCATAAAATTTTTGTAAAGCTGAATGAGGTTAAGACATTTGTTCAAAATATTTGAAAACAAAAAAACCATCTTTTAATGATGGTTTTTTATTAATATGACTAAAAATTTTAGTTTTGAGCGGTTTTCATTTTAAAGGTATCCATAAAGGCTGTTGTATAATTTCCTTCGACATAAGCGGGTTCGTCCATGAGTTGTCTGTGAAATGGTATGGTGGTTTTTACGCCTTCGATAACAAATTCGTCGAGGGCTCGTTTCATTTTATTGATGGCTTCTTGACGGGTTTGTGCCGTGGTTATTAGCTTGGCGATCATCGAGTCGTAGTTCGGTGGTATGGTGTAACCGGCATAGACATGGGTGTCTAGGCGCACGCCGTGTCCTCCGGGTGAGTGCAAAACAGTTATTTTTCCTGGCGAAGGACGAAAATCATTATACGGGTCTTCGGCATTGATTCGGCATTCAATCGCGTGCAGATTCGGAAAATAGTTGCGACCAGAAATAGCAATTCCGGCGGCTACCATGATTTGCTCACGAATCAAATCGTAATCTATAACCTGTTCGGTAATTGGGTGCTCGACCTGAATTCGGGTGTTCATCTCCATGAAATAAAAATTTCTATGTTTATCAACCAAAAACTCTACAGTTCCTGCGCCTTCATAGGCAATGTATTCTGCGGCTTTTACTGCTGCTTCGCCCATTTTTTGGCGAAGTTCGTCGGTCATAAATGGCGATGGTGTTTCTTCGGTAAGTTTTTGATGACGGCGTTGTACAGAACAATCACGTTCTGAAAGGTGACAAGCTTTGCCATAGGAATCGCCAACAACTTGAATTTCGATGTGTCGTGGTTCTTCGATCAATTTTTCGAGATACATACCATCGTTGCCAAATGCCGCCGCAGATTCTTGACGCGCAGAATCCCATGCTTTTAGAAGGTCGTCTTTTTTCCAAACGGCTCGCATTCCTTTTCCGCCGCCACCTGCTGTTGCTTTTAGCATGACAGGATAGCCAAATTCGTTGGCTATTTTTTCAGCTTCTTCGTATGATTCTAGAATGCCTTCAGAACCTGGTACACATGGTACTCCTGCAGCTTTCATGGTTGCTTTGGCAGTTGCTTTATCGCCCATTTTGTCAATCATGTCGGGGCTTGCACCTATAAATTTTATGCCGTGTTCTTGACATATTTTAGAAAACTTGGCGTTTTCAGACAAGAACCCGTAACCTGGATGAATAGCATCGGCATTAGTGATTTCGGCAGCCGCTATTATATTAGACATTTTGAGGTATGATAAATTGCTAGGTGGTGGACCAATGCAAACGGCTTCGTCGGCAAATTTTACGTGCAGACTTTCGGCATCGGCAGTAGAGTAAACCGCAACGGTTTTGATGCCCATTTCTTTGCAAGTTCTTATGACGCGCAATGCGATTTCGCCTCTGTTGGCTATGAGTATTTTTTTGAACATTTTTTTTATAATGTGAAAGGTTAGACAAATAGATAATAGATATAACTTATAATAAAAAACCTTTAAAGTATAATAAAACACTTTTTAAAATAAATCTGAAATCTAAAATCGTTAATCTTCAATCTAAAATCAATTCGGATCTACTAAAAACAATGGTTGGTCAAATTCTACTGGCGACATATCGTCAACAAGAATTTTTACTATTTTGCCCGAAACTTCGGATTCGATTTCGTTAAAAAGTTTCATTGCTTCAATTACACAAAGTACGTCACCCACGCCAATTGTGGTTCCAACTTCTACAAACATTGGTTTGTCTGGCGATGGTTTTCTGTAGAAAGTTCCTATAATTGGAGATTTTATTATGATATATTTTGAAGCATCATCGGCCACTGGTGCAGAAACAGGAGATGCTACAACCGCTACTGGAGCTGCAAACGGAGCTGGTTGTTGCATAATTTGTTGCTGCGGCATTTGTTGTAAATAAGTTGTTTCTGAATGCCCTTCAAGCGTGGTTCGGATGGTGATTTTTACATCATCCATTTCTAGTTTTACCTCGGCCACGCCAGAATTGGCTACAAATTTGATGAGGTTTTGAATTTCTTTTAAATCCATAATAATATAAAGTTTGGGTTTATAGTTTTTGTAGTTTTAATTATAATAGAAATGTAAAATTAAACAAAATATAAATATTGACTTGTTTAATTGTTATAATAAAATTGATTTGAAAATAATTTATCATCGCTAATTAATAGGCCCATTTCAAATAGATCGAGCCCCAGGTAAATCCGCCACCAAAAGCTGCAAATATCAAGTTGTCTCCTTTTTTGAATTTGTGTTCAAAATCATGCAAAAGCAACGGAAGCGTTGCTGATGTTGTGTTCCCGTATTTTTGGATATTTATTAAAACTTTTTCGTCAGAAAGATTTATTCTGCTGGCCGTAGCATCGATTATTCGTTTGTTTGCTTGGTGCGCAATTAGCCAATCTACGTCGTCGTTGGTCAGGTTATTACGTTGCAAAATCTTTTCGGCAACGTCTGCCATTCCAGACACTGCATATTTATAAACTGTTTTCCCATCTTGAAAAACAAAATGTTTTTTATTGTCGATTGTATTTTGTGAGGCAGGAAGAATTGAGCCACCTGCTTCTATTTTCAAAAATTCACGACCAATGCCGTCGCTCCGAAGCAGTTCGTCTTGCAGACCAAGACCTTCATGATTGGCTTCAAAAAGCACGGCACCTGCGCCATCGCCAAAAATAATGCAGGTTGCACGGTCGGTATAATCAATGATAGACGACATTTTGTCGGCACCTATGACCAAAACTTTTTTGTATCGACCAGATTCTATATATGCTGCAGCAGTAGACATTCCGAACAAAAAGCTGGAACAAGCAGCTTGCAAATCGTATGCAAAAGCATTAACAGCGCCTATTTGTGTGGCTACATAAACGCCTGTAGACGCAACAAGTAAATCTGGTGTGGCAGTGGCCATGATTACCAAGTCTATTTCGGCAGGATCGATTTTTGATTTTTCGATAAGGTTTTCGGCCGCTTTTATTGCTAAATAAGATGTACCAAGACCTTCGCCTTTTAAGATGCGACGTTCTTTGATGCCCGTTCGTGAGGTTATCCATTCATCGTTTGTTTCGACAATGGTTTCGAGTACTTTATTAGAAAGCACAAAGTCGGGCACATACCCACCCACGGCTGTTATTGCTGCTGTTGTTTTTTGCATTTTTTTGGGAAATGAAATAGTTTATATCAGCTATGAATCGAAAATGTTCGTAAAAATACAGCTAAATATTTTTGAAAAAAGTTAAAATTTTCAATTATATCCAACAAAAAAACCCTCAATACATATTGAGAGTTTAAATTTTTTTATAAATAATATCTACAGAGTTGCAACCGTTGATTTGTCTATTACAACTTGACCTCTGTAATACATTTTTCCTTCGTGCCAATAAGCTCTGTGATATAGGTGTGCTTCGCCAGTTATTGGACAGGTGGCAATGGTCGCAACTGTAGCTTTATAATGTGTTCTGCGTTTGTCTCTTCTAGTTTTGGAGATTTTTCTCTTTGGATGTGCCATGCTCGATGATATTATTTATCCGTTAATAGTTGTTTTAATTTATCCCAACGTGGGTCTATATTTTCAGAAATTTCTTTCTTTTCTTTATTTTTTTTAACTTTAAGCTCTTCTAATTTGACCAAAACCTCTGACTGCAATGTACCATCTTTTATGCCTGGATGAACCCGACGAAGTGGTACTGACAAAACGATCATCTCATAAACAAACTGAGAAATATCTATTTGAAATTCGCCGTAAGGCAGTATTAATAGCTCTTCGTTTTCATTGTTAAATTCTTCGCCAAACTGCACTACGATTTTGATTTTGCCTATTATGGGCATATCAAACATTTCTGCAGTGGTGTCGCAAGGCACAAAAATTGTTCCTTTATGCTTGAGCGACAACTCCATGAAATTGGCTTTTTTTTCTAAAACCGCTTTTACGTTTATGTTTGAATTTTCAAATTCATTGTAATCAAATTGCTCAAAGAACGTATTGTTTATTTGGTATTCAAACGTATGTTTTCCTAATTTTAGTCCTATAAAAGGAATCAAAAACTCATTTAACTGTTTCATTTGAAAGCAAATTACCCTATTTTTAGGGACTGCAAAGATATACTTTTTTTGGAAAATAAAAAGCCTATTCGCTTTTTTTTAAACGACAACTTTTCTATAAAATTTGTTTTTATCCATCAAAATAAATATTCTGAAAAAATGTACTTTTGTTTAACACAAATCCTTGCCTAATTTTAAATTTTTAAAATCGAAACAAATACAAACCAACAATACTTTCCTGCACTAACAGGCTTGCGGGCTTTGGCAGCTTATATGGTTTTTTGTCATCACAACAATCCAATTTCTAGAACCATTTTTGGCGAATACGTTTTTGAATTTTTTCAAGAGTTGCATGTTGGTGTTACATTTTTTTTTGTGTTGAGCGGTTTTTTGATAACCTACAGATATTCTGAGCAACCTAAAATTGATTTAAAAAAATATTCCGTTAATCGTTTTGCAAGAATTTTTCCGATGTATTTTCTGGTTACAACGCTCATTTTTGGGGTAAATATATTTTTTTATAAACAAAGTTTAGTAGAGAATATTCCTATCTATTTTTTGAACATAACTTTATTAAAGGGCTATTTTGAACAAATTATATTTTCGGGCGTTGGTCAAGGATGGACTTTGACAGTCGAAGAATGTTTTTATGTATTGGCACCTTTTTTCTTTTTATTAGTAAGAAAATCTAAAATTTTTCTAATTTTCTTGCCAATATTTTTCTTTGCAATAGGATATTTTTTGGTGTTTATTGCCAATCAAAATAGTGTTTACGGTTTCATAAAAACCTACGAATTTATGATTGATTATACTTTCTTTGGACGATGTGCCGAGTTTTTTATTGGCGCAGCTACTGCCATTTATTTTAAAAAAATGCCCACTTCAAAATATTTTAGTTACACCATTTTTGGGTTTATTTGCTCCATTTTTCTAATATTTGAATTATCGATATTGCAAACACCAAACGGATTTGGGACTGATTGTGTTTTTGGGAAAATCATTAACAATTTACTGTTACCGCTATTCGGAATCGCACCATTGATTTTTGGTCTGGCAACTGAAACTTCTTTAATAGCAAAATTTTTTAGTTCAAAACCACTACAAATTTTGGGCAAAAGTAGTTATGTTTTCTATTTGATTCATGTTGGAATTTTTTATTTGGTTGTCGATAAATTGTTCGGAAATTTATTGGTATCGTTTCTTTTGTTGAATGTTCTTTCGGTTTTGCTTTACTATTTTGTTGAAAAACCTTTGAATTGCTATTTTAAACAATTTTTTGATTCGCAAGTCAACAAATAGTTTTTAAAAACATAAATTTTTTTAGTAGCTTACGATAAAAAGGCACAGTGGAAAACAAATATAAATTCGGGTTGTTAATCATTTCAGTATTATGGGCGATCATTTTTACAAATCTTTTACAATTATCTTGCAATTTCACAACTGCGGGCGACGAAGGAAGCTATCTGTCTGCTGCCAAGAAATTATATTTTAATTTGCAAATTGATGAAGCTCGACCACTAATTTTCGCAGCAATTACCGGAGTTCCTTTTTTATTTGGGTGTGCAGAAAAGTGGATATTTTATTGGATTTTTGTTGTCAATTTTATTTGCTGGTTGATAATTGTTTTGCTAATTTTTGATTTTTCAAAATCAAAAATTGGAATAAAACGAGCTTTCACGAGTGCGCTGATTTTTATTTTTTGCCTTGGTAATTTGGCAATAGTTTTTGAGCTTTTAAGTGAATCTGTTTTTATATTATTTTTGCTACTAACAGTTTTTCAATTAGATAAATTTTTACTATCTAAAAAAATATTTAATCTCACTTTAGCTTTAACTTTTCTATCGCTGTCAATTCTAATTAAACCTGTTGCATTATATCTATTTATAGGATTTTTTTTATTTTACATTAGACATCTTTTAAAAATATTAACAAATAAATATTCTCTGTATTTATTCATGAGTTGCCTATTGCTTTTTATGCAAATGTGGACTTTAAGAAAAAATTATGGCGATTTTACTGTTAGTTACATTACTCCATTTACTTACTATAATTATTTAGGTAGTCGGGCACAGTCTTTAAAAGATAATACTGTTTTTGAGCAAGGCAAAGGAAAGCGTTATACAGATTTTTGCAAACTATCAAACACCGAGCAGAGTAAAGTAGCAAAAGAAGATTTGAAAAAACAATTAACGACTAACACATTAAATTTAGCTTACTCCTTAGTAATTAATTTGACGAACAACTCTTCAAAAGGAAGCGTGACAATAAGCGAATCGGAAAATATCGAGGATTATCATTTTTATTATGAAATAAAATTTTTATTCAAGGCGATTTCGAAGGCTCAAAATATTTTTCTAAGTTTAGCAGGAATTTTATTGTCGATACATATTATTTTCATTAATAAAAAAGCACCATTTATCTATAAATTTATTTCTGTTTTGGTATTATATATAATTATTTTATCTGCAATTTCAAGTGACCAAGGAGACCGGTTTCATATTGTGACAGTGCCTTTCGTTGTGATAATGATTTTTTATGAATTATCATCTAAAAAAAATGAAGTAAAAAAGCAGTGCGATTAATTTTTCACGATTTTTAATACCTCGGATGTTAAATTATTTTTTGAACTTACTTTCAATAAATAAATACCAGTTGGAAGTGTTTGAATGTTTATAATTGTTTGTTTAGTACTTCAATTTTCATAAGAGATTTTCCAAATACATCAAATAGTTCAGCAGTTAAATTTTCAATGTTATTACCTTCAATAGATACAGTTAAAATTGCGTTTGTTGGATTAGGTTGAATTTGTGCAGCAGCCATCGCAAAACCACTCGAACTGATCAGAACCATAAAAAATGATATAATTATTTATATAATTGTATTTTCTAATGTTAATAATCAGTTCTGAGTTTTCTATAATAAACACATAATTTTAAATCACAGGCGCGCCAGCCAAAATCTCATCATTAGCAAATTGCTCAAACTGCTCAAAGTTTTTTCTGAATTTTGCGCCAAGCTCACTAGCTTTCTGGTCATATAAATCTTTGTCGGCCCAAGTATTTCGTGGGTTCAAAATTTCGGTAGGTACGTTTGGAACCGTTTGCGGAATCGCAATTCCAAAAACAGGGTGGTTTTCAAACACAACTTCATTAAGTTCGCCTCGCAAGGCCGCTGTAATCATTTCGCGGGTATATTTTAATTTCATTCGGCTTCCTGTACCATAAGCACCGCCTGTCCAGCCTGTGTTAATGAGCCAAACGGTTACATTAGCATCTTTCATTTTTTTGCTTAGCATTTCAGCATATTTGGTTGGGTGCAATGGCATAAATGGCGCACCAAAACAAGCCGAAAAATTGGGCTGTGGCTCGGTTACGCCAGCTTCAGTCCCTGCAACTTTGGCGGTGTAGCCCGATATAAAGTGATAAGCAGCTTGACCGGGCGTAAGTCGCGAAATGGGCGGAAAAACACCAAAAGAATCGGCCGTTAAAAAGAAAATGTTTTTTGGGTTTTGCCCAATACTTCCCGGCTGGATATTATCTATAAAATCAATAGGATAACTAACTCGGGTGTTTTGCGTGATAGAAACATCTGTAAAATCGACCTCGTTTGTGCCAGATTTGTAGACAATATTCTCCAGCAAAGCGCCTTTTTTAATGGCCTTAAAAATCTCTGGTTCGTTTTCTAAAGTCAAGTTTATGGCCTTGGCATAGCAACCGCCTTCAAAATTAAAAACTGTGTTTTCGGCAGTCCAGCCATGCTCGTCGTCGCCAATCAGAAGGCGGTTTGGGTCGGCAGAAAGCGTGGTTTTTCCGGTGCCAGAAAGCCCAAAAAAGATAGCTGTATCGCCATCAACACCCACATTTGCAGAGCAATGCATTGGCAACGTGTTTTTATCAACTGGTAAAATAAAATTCAGAGCCGAAAAAATTCCTTTCTTCATTTCGCCCGTATAGCCCGTGCCGCCTATAAGTGCAATTTTGCGCGTAAAATCTAAAATCGCAAAATTGTGGCTTCGAGTACCATCAATTTCTGGATTTGCCAAAAAACTAGGCGCATCGATAACAGTCCAATCAGCAACAAAATTTTCTAAATCGGCTTCGCTCGGGCGCAAAAACATATTATAGCAAAACAAGTTTGCCCAAGGCGTTTCTGTAATTGCTCGAACATTCAGTCTGTAATTATCATCGGCGCAAACATAGGCGTCTCGCACAAACAAGTTTTTGTCAGACAAATGGGCTGTTACCTTTTTATACAGTTTGTCAAAATTTTCTGAGCTAAAAGCAATGTTTACCTTGCCCCACCACACTTCGTTTTTGGTAATTGCATCTTTAACAATAAAACGATCTTGTGGCGATCGCCCTGTAAATTCGCCAGTGTTTATGGCAAGTGCGCTAGAAGAGGCCTCGGTTCCTTGACCCATTTCGATGGTCAAACCATGTAATTCTGACGGCGAAAGTTGATAATTTATAGTAGCATTTTTAATTCCTAAATCCAACAACGAAATCGATTTCGTAAACAAAGCGTTTGTATCCATTTATTTTACTTTTTTAGTTGTTTGAAAAACATGCGCAAAAGTAAAACTATTTTATTTACAACGTTATAGTAAATTCAAAAATTTATCACAATTTCTTGAAAAATCTAATAAATAACATTGCCCACGCTGCCAAAAGTAGCAATCCGCCGATAGGAGTTATAGGTCCCAGAAATTTGAAGTTGATGCCCGTTGCCCCAGAAGTTGTCAACAAAAATATCGAACCCGAAAACAATACGGTTCCCCAAATTGTTAACCAAAAAATCAAGTATTTCTGTTCGGGCAAAATCATTTGCGTAGCGCCAAGAAACAACAAAAACATAGCGTGATACATCAAATACCGAATGCCAACTTCAAAAGACGACAGTTGTTCGGTAGTTAAAACCTTCTTTAAGCCATGTGCGCCAAAAGCGCCAAAAGCTATTGCGATAAACCCAAAAACTAATGCAAATAGAACTATTTTTTTATCCATTTTTTTGTTTTTTTTAGAAGCCATTTCCCGCTTTCGGCTTTATCTTTTTTGGAATTTGCCTATCAACAAGCTGTAGAGGGGGCAAATTCCAAAAAAGGATATCGCCTCTATCGGGGCTAGATTATTAAGATGCAAAATAGTAATATTTACAGAAAATATTTTTTTGAAGCAAACTTCTTTATTGTTCCAACCAAAAAGCCGCCATTCAGCAAACTGTCGTTTTCAATCAAGACATCGCCTTTAAGTCCAGCGTATTTTATTTTGAAATGTGGCGCAGTGTTCTCGTTGAAAAACATGTAAATGATAATTCCGTAAAAACGACTAATTTTTGGCATGGCTCTAATAACTATTTTAATGATAAAAATGTAAAAAAAAAATATTCCACAAAACAGTTAAAAATTTTGTTGATGCTTCTATTGAAACAAAAACATTAAACCTCCTCCAAACGCTTTTTCAAGCCAACAATCTCTTCCTCCAGTTTTTGAATGTATTTTTTTAGGGTGTCAAAAACAAATTCAGAGTTATTTTTACAGCGTTACCTATTTCAGTAAAATAGTAGCATAAAGCCCCAAAATCATTAGTACAAGTGTAATAAAAAACGCAAAAAACCATTTTATCATATCTGATTTTGATTGTTCTATTTTGGTGTTTAATTGCAATTCGAGTTTTAAAAGGTCTTCTTTAATTTGACTTTTAAATTCCGTTTGTTTTTGGTTAACTTCATTAACAGTCGTTTCTTTCACAACACCAGCAAAAATTTCTGCACGATCTTCGGTTAACTTGAGGTCGTTTCTAAAGATGTCATACAGCTTGACGCCTATTGTGTTCACAATTTTAAAGTTTTAAGAAAACAAAAATACGAATTTTAATTTAATAAAAAGGTTTAGGTGAAAAATCTTTTATAGCCTCAACTTCTTATTTCTAATGCATTACATTCAATTTCTCTTTCAAAATAGCAATTTCCTCCGACCGCTCGGATATATAATAACACTTCAACGGTACGATAGCGCGGAATTGCATTCCGTGCCCGCAATATATATGACGCTAATTCAAAACAAATCTAACAAAATTACGTCTAATGGAAAATCTAAATCTGCATAATTTCGTGCGGAACTAAAATAATAATCCTCTCGCAAAGATACAATTCTGTCTTTTACAGGATTCATGTGAATGTAGTTTACTTTTTGTTTGATAAACCAATTTGTTTTAATAATTTTCGCATGATAACCATCTTGCCACACTTTATATTTTTGTTCTCTTTTTAAATGTTCACAAGATTTTTGAAAATATGCTAACATCCATTCTCTCCGACTCTCTGGTTCATCAACAATGGTTTTTAGGATTTGTTTTGATGTATGTTTTTTAAAATCTCGCATCACGTCAGAAAGTATAAAACCTTCGGTTGATTTGCATAGCAAATGCAAATGACTATGCATTAAACAATAAGCGTAAATCTCTAAACCTTTATTTTCTTGGCAATATTTTAAAGAATTAATAACATTGTATTTCTGATTTAACCTCGTAAAAACGTCTACCCATCCTACTGTAATTATCGTTATAAAATAGGCTTGGTCGGTTGTTGTTGCTTTATATTTTATTGACATGTTTTTATCAAAAATAAACAAAAAAACACAATTTTTATTCGATGCAGCTTTTTATTTGCTTAACGTTGTGGGCACGGAATGCAATTCCGCGCTATCATACCGTTGACATATCCGAGCGATCGGGATTCAGCAGGATTGTTATGGATATAATTTAACTTTTGCTAAAAAAATTTTTAAACTTCATATTTTAATTCGATGGTTGTTTTGTTGCCACCCGAGCTTGAAAGCGCAAACTGGCGCAGTATAATTGTCGTTTCGACACATTGCTATTTTTTTTCGCAACGCTTTCAATCATCTAAAGCATCCATTCTTTTCTACTTTCTTGAAGGTTATCCTTTGTTGTTTTTAATAATTTTCTCGAAGTATAACCTTTTAAATCCCTTATCAAACCAGAAAGAGCTCCTAAGGCAGACCGAAAAATTAAATGTACATAGCTTTGCATAATGCAATAACCATAAATCTCCATGTTTTGTTACTTCTGCAACATTTTAAAGACTCAAGCATTGCAGAAAAACAGATTTCTCTTGTAAATACATCAATCCAGTTCACGGTTGCAAAACTTATAAAATAGGCATCTGAAGTTTTATAAAATTTATATTTACGACTCATTTCAGTTTTTTATAAATGTAGTAAAGTTTTTTATTTTACGATTTTGCAAATAGTATGAAATTTCTTTGACATATTTGTTGGCACAAGCGGGGCTATAGTCTTTAAAATTTACATAGTAGCTTGCACTATCAAACCATAGGCACATCTGTGCCATCGGGGTTTACTAACTAAGTTTACGGACATGATTGGGACGCTCACACAGTAGGAAATGACTATTTCTGGTTGCTTTGGCAGGTATTGGAGGCGTGTGGCAGCAATGTTGTTAATATATCATAGCACTCGTACACCATGCAGCTAGAATATTTTCCACCAACAAGATTATTCAATATTTTAATTTTTCAATCAAATGAATTAATTGTCTTATTTATGTTAAATTTAATAAATTTATGCCTAAACCTGCAATATGATTTTTAATATTTAAAATTAAACAACAATAGACTTTATGAAAAAAATTACATGTACTCTAATGCTGCTTTTATTTTGCATGCTATCTTGTTTTGCTCAAAGAAAATACGATCAAATCATAAAAACCGAGGCAAACATTCAAGACTTGGTT
>JBDLWE010000136.1:0-16025 GCA_039804445.1 Bacteroidota bacterium
TTTGTTGACCAACATCATCAAAGGTATTGAAGAGGTTAAAGGTAATGATATTGACATTCTGGACTTGAGAGAGATTGACAATTCGGCCTGTGATTATTTTGTGATTTGCAATGGAAATTCAAATACACAGGTTTCTGCAATTGTAAATTCTGTTCAAAAAACCGTTTCTAAAGAAATAAAAGATAAACCCTGGCACGTCGAAGGGATGGAAAACGCGGAGTGGGTTTTAATGGATTATGTGAACGTAGTTGTTCATGTTTTTCAAAAGCACATTCGCGACTACTACAACATCGAAAGCCTGTGGGGCGATGCAAAAATAACAACTATCGAAAATAAATATTAAAAATGTCAAAAGAGAATAACGACACTTCTAACAACAATGGAAATCAAACAGCAGAAAAGCAAAATACAACTACAAATTCTGCTCCAAAACCAAATAAAAAGCAACCTAAAAAAGTAAATATTGGGCCTTGGCTTGTGCCAGTAGGAATAATAATTTTTTTGATTGCAATAAATTTTTGGAATGGAAATACCGGATTTTTATCTGTTAAAGAAATTTCTACGTCAGAATTTTATTCGATTTTAAATAGGGGTGAAATCGAGAAAATAATTATTTTTAATAAAACGGATGGTGAAGTTTTTTTGAAAAAATCTGCTTTATCATTGCCACAGCATTCTGAAATTGCAAAAGCACAGAAAGAGTCTAAATCTGCTGGGCCACAATATATTTTTAATACAGGCGACGATAAAGATTTTGGCGACAAACTTGCAATTGCATATAAAGAAGGAAAACTTGGTTCATATGACAATCAAAATAAAAGCGATTGGACAAATATTTTAAGTAGTATACTCCCTATTATTATTATTTTAATAATTTGGATTTTCATTATGCGACGAATGTCTGGCGGTAATGGACCAGGCGGTCAAATGTTTAACATTGGCAAAAGTCGCGCTAGGCTTTTTGACGAAAAAGCCGAAAGCAAAACTACTTTTAAAGATGTGGCTGGACTTGAAGGTGCAAAAGAAGAGATTCAAGAAATTGTAGAATTTCTTAAAAATCCCGAAAAATACACAAACTTGGGAGGAAAAATTCCGAAAGGTGCTTTACTTGTTGGGCCACCAGGAACAGGAAAAACATTGCTTGCAAAAGCCGTTGCAGGCGAAGCCGAAGTGCCGTTTTTCTCTCTATCTGGTTCAGATTTTGTTGAGATGTTTGTGGGTGTAGGCGCATCTCGAGTTAGAGATTTGTTTAAGCAAGCCAAAGAAAAATCACCATCTATAATATTTATTGACGAAATTGATGCTGTTGGTCGTGCCCGTGGCAAAAACGCTATGTCTGGCGGAAATGATGAGCGCGAAAGTACGCTGAACCAGTTACTTACAGAAATGGATGGTTTTGGCACAAACACAAGTGTTATTGTATTAGCAGCAACAAACCGCGCCGACGTTCTTGACAAAGCGCTCATGCGCGCAGGTCGATTTGACAGACAAATTTTTGTTGACCTTCCGGATATTCGTGAACGAGCAGAAATTTTTAATGTTCATCTTAAACCACTCAAAAAAGTCGAAGGACTTGATATCGAGTTTCTAGCCAAACAAACACCTGGTTTTTCTGGTGCCGACATTGCAAATGTTTGTAACGAAGCCGCTTTGATTGCTGCTAGAAATAACAAAACCGCAGTAGACAAACAAGATTTTCTTGATGCCGTTGATAGAATTGTAGGTGGCCTAGAAAAGAAAAACAAAATAGTAACACCCGACGAAAAAAAAGCAATCGCAATTCACGAAGCAGGTCATGCCACTGTAAGTTGGATACTAGAGCATGCTGCACCACTTATTAAAGTCACCATTGTACCACGTGGACAAAGCCTTGGTGCCGCTTGGTATTTGCCAGAAGAAAGACTAATCGTTCGACCAGACCAAATGCTTGACGAAATGTGCGCAACAATGGGTGGGCGCGCTGCCGAGAAAGTAACTTTTGACCGAATTTCAACAGGTGCACTGAGTGATTTAGAAAAAGTAACCAAACAAGCTCGAGCCATGGTCACTATTTATGGTCTGAACGATAAGATTGGTAACGTAACCTATTATGATTCTTCTGGACAGAATGAATATAATTTTTCTAAACCATATTCAGAAGAAACAGCAATTACTATTGATAAAGAAATTTCGGCATTAATTGAAAGTCAATATCAAAGAGCAATTCAAATTTTAGAAGAAAACAAAGACAAACTGAATTTACTTGCAGATATACTAATAGAGAAAGAGGTTATTTTTAGAGACGATCTCGAGAAAATATTTGGTAAAAGACCATTTGATAAAAACCTTCAAGTAGAAACTGCACTTTAATTATTGTAAACTTTTATAAAAAAAATCTTAATTCAAACGATTTGTTTGCGTTAAGATTTTTTTATCTTTGACACATATTTGTTTCAAACAAATACAAAACATTTCAAAAATGAGTTTTTTTAAAAAAATATTTGGTTCTAACGAAGAATTTGCTGTCGATTCACAACAAATCGATCAAGACAAGCAACAATCTGTTGAACAAGAGCTAACAAAAGAAGAAACTTTTTCTATAGCATTTAAAAACAATGGCGGAAAGTTTTTGTTTTGCGAAAATTTTGAAGAGGTTAAGTCAAGTTTAGAAGATATTCTTGAAGAAAACGATTGGTTTGAATCTGATGTTTTGTGCAATGAACCGCAGCTATTTCCATTACTAAAAGATAATAACTTGAATCATGTCGATATACTAAACCAAAAATTTTTATTTGCGACATGCGAAAGTTTGATTGCCGAAGATGGTTCGATTTTGTTTTGTTCAACTCAAATTAAACAATGTAAACCAAATGCATTGCCTAATAACATTATTGTCTTTTCAACAACTAGTCGAATAGAAAACACCAGAAACGAAGCGTTATCGGCTTTTCAAGGAAGATATAAGTCGCCTTATCCTGACAATGTTACAGCCATAAAATATTTTGAAAAATCGCAAGAAGAAGATTTTTTACAGTACGGAAGTTCCGCCAAGAATATCTATTTATTGTTGCTCGAAGAATAAATTTATGAACGAAACATTAAAAAGAACACTCTCTGGAACGGTATATATAATATTGCTTATAGCATCTCTTTCATATTCGCAACGAAGTTTTTTTTTGCTTTTTGGTATATTTCTAATTATCGCAACAATCGAGTTTTGCAATTTGGTTAATCTTCAAAAAATTATTCCTGTCATTTTTTCGATAGCATTTTATGGCAGTGTGGCCTATTTAGTTCTTGCAAAAATACCATCTTCAAGAAACTTTGATTTATCGATTCTAGCAGCTGCGTTATTGGTCTCTACAAAATGCTTGTTTTTATTATATAGCAAACGGCTATATATCATGGATAAAGCTTCTAAACATATATTTATGTTTGGGTACATCGTTTTACCATTTGTTTTGTTAACAAAAATCCCTATTGGCATCAACGGGTATAATCCTAAAATTATAATTAGCATTTTTATTTTAATTTGGACAAACGACACTTTTGCATATATTGTCGGAAAATCTATTGGAAAACACAAACTTTTTGAATCTATTTCGCCCAAAAAAACAATCGAGGGTTTTTTAGGTGGTGTGTTTTTTGCAACAATTGCAGGATATTTTATATCTAAATACTATTTTGATCCAAAAGAAAATTATTTAACAAAATCAATTTTAATCTGGACAATAACCGCTTTCATTGTGGGTATTTTCGGGACGATTGGCGATTTAGTTCAATCAAAATTTAAACGCCTTGCAAACGTAAAAGACAGCGGAAAAATAATGCCTGGACACGGTGGCATTTTAGACCGATTAGACAGTGTGATTTTTGTTGCACCTTTTGTATATTTGTTTTACCAAATTTTAAACTATGTTACACTTCCATAAAGAAGGAGCCAAGATTATTTTAGTATCATGCGTTATTGTTGTTGCAATTGTGATTGGCGCGGGCGAATTTATTGAAAACCTTTGGATTCAAAAACCGATTCAACTTGTCGCACTATTTTTTCTGATCATGATTTTACAGTTTTTTAGAAATCCAAATCGTGCCATCATTGCAAATAACAGCTATATCACTGCGCCCGTCGATGGAAAAGTCGTGGTTATTGAAGAGGTTTTTGAACCCGAATATTTCAAAGACAAACGACTTCAAGTTTCGATATTTATGTCGCCAATAAATGTTCATGTGACTCGTTTTGCGGCGAGCGGAAAAATAAATTTCAGTAAATACCATCCTGGCAAATACCTTGTGGCTTGGCACCCAAAAGCAAGTACCGAAAACGAGCGCACAACCGTGGTTATTGACACGCCAGTTTTTGGCGAAATTCTTTACAGGCAAATAGCAGGTGCTTTGGCCCGCAGAATAGTGAATTATGCCGAAGAAGGAATGCAAGTTGTGCAGGGACAAGACGCAGGATTTATTAAATTTGGTTCGCGCGTTGATATTTACCTGCCAATTGGCACAAAATTGAATGTAAAACTAAATGAAGTTGCCAAAGGAAACAAAACTATTATTGCATTTAAAAACGATTAATGATTGAAAATGAACTAGATATACGTTTTAAAGAAGCAGTCGAAAAAGCAGAACTTATTCCGCAGGCATCGTTACCACAAGACGTGCAGTTGCGGTGCTATGCGTTTTACAAACAAGCAACTTTTGGAACAATTGCCTACAATGCTTCGAACAATTTTGATTTGCGAAATGCATTCAAAACCAATGCTTGGATGCAGATAAGTCACCTGTCTGCAGACGAAGCAAAAGAAGGGTATATCGAAGCAATTACAGCAGTGTATCACAAATATTATTTAAAATGAAAAACATTATTTTTCTCATTGGTTTTACAATGGTAGTATTTTTACAGTCTTGTCAAGACAAAAATCTTACAGAAGTAGTAGAGGTACCTTTGCCAACTGCCGACGAAAAATTGTCTATTGGGTCGCCACAAGAAGTTACTGCAGATGAAGGCAGTTTTCAGCTCCAAAAATTACCATATAAATATGAAGCACTGGCGCCATACATTGACCCACTTACAATGGAAACGCACTATTCAAAAATATATGTAGCACACTTAAATGCCCTGAACCGAGCCGTCGAAAATACACCATTAGAAGAATTGTCTATCGAAGAACTTTTGACAAAAATAGATTTAAGCGATTCAAAAGTGCGATATAATGCAGGCGGCTACTACAATCATAATATGTTTTTTGACTCAATGGCACCAAAGACAGGTGGGGTTCCCAAAGATACATTGGCTAACACTATAAAAAGAGATTTTGGCAGTTTTGAAAATTTTAAAAAACAATTTGCAGACGAGGCACGCACGCAATTTGGTTCTAGTTGGACATGGCTTGTTTTAGACAAATCGGGCAAACTTGTAATTACAAGCACCCAACTTCAAGATAACCCTTTGATGAAAAATGCGCTAATAAAAGGCAAACCAATTCTAGTAATAGACCTGTGGGAACATGCGTATTTTTTGAGTTATCAACAAAAAAGAAAAAATTATATAGAGGCTTTTTTTAATGTTGTCAATTGGCCAAAAGTGCAAGACAGATTTGAAAATGCATTAGTAAAATAATACTATAAATTTTGAAAATTGATACTTATTATTTTGTTTTTACCAGCTGCAATAATTGTTGAATAGTTTAGGAATTTACAAATATACAAATCCTTGTCTTTAGCAATTTGAATCCAGCTTTCACCAAAATCATTTGATAAAAAAACGCCATCTGCACCAACGGTAACAAGTCTTTTTCCTTTAGAATATTTTTCAATGTTTACGCAAGATGCATAACCAAAATCTCGCTTGTCGGCTAGCAAATTCCATGTTTTTCCGCCATCGATGGTTTTTGCTTTGTTTTTAGATCTATCCGACGGCTTTTCATAGTTGCCACCAACAATAAAACCGTTTTTACTATCTGCAAAAGCCATCGAAAAAATGCCGGTCATCGAGTCGCCTTGCACGATTGGCGAGGCAAAAACCTGCCATTCTTTTCCATAGTTTTCAGATTTAAAAATCCTGGCACTTTGTCCGCCTGTTGCAATCCAAACATTCGATTTTTTTACAACCAACGTGCTGTTGCTAGCTGCAAAAGCTGCTTCGTTTTTATTGGCAAGTGGCGAACTTTCTGGTGCTAACTTTTTCCAGGTGTTACCGCCATCATCAGTAGTAATAATAGAAAATCGACCGTCAATCGGGTCGCCAAACGCAATTCCGTTGTTGTTGTCTGAAAATTGGATGCAGTCGTAAAACACCTTCTCATGATTTTCAGTATAAACTAATTCTGGCAAAAATGTTTTTTTATCAATTTTATAAAGCAAAGCCGGACTTCCAACACTCAAAACAAATAAATTTGATTTCGTTTGGGCAATACCTCTGAATTCTATCGCCAAAAAATCTTTTCTGACCTCAATAACCCGTTTGATTTTTGTTTTTATATCAATATAACCTACTCTATTTTTGTTGCCAGAGAAATAAATTTTGTTTCCTTCTAAAACAAACGCTCTAATTGAGATTTCGTTTTTATAAATTTGTTCAATTTCAATCTTTGCGTTTTGACTTTGGCAAAATTGTGTAAAAAATACTATCCCTAAAAAAATGATGATTACTTTCATAAAATTTTAAATTTTCTCTTTTGTAAAATTAAAAATTTTTGGCAATAAAAAATATTATGGCGAATTGAATTTCAATTTATAAATTTTGAGTAAATTTGCGATTTTTTAAATTACATCGTATGTCGTCACATCAGAACATCCATTCAAAATGGACAATAGCTGGATTATTGGTAAGTTTAGGGATTATTTATGGTGACATCGGCACCTCTCCGCTTTATGTAATGAAGGCTATTGTTGGGCTGAACTTTGCGATAAATAAAGATTTGGTACTGGGGGGAGTCTCGTTAGTTTTCTGGACATTGACTCTTCAAACCACAATCAAATATGTATTAATAACGCTTAGTGCGGACAACCACGGCGAAGGCGGAATTTTTGCGCTTTATGCTTTGGTCAAAAAAACCAAGATAAAATGGTTGATAGTACCCGCAGTAATTGGTGGTAGCGCACTTTTGGCCGACGGAATTATTACACCGCCAATTTCTGTATCATCGGCCGTCGAAGGTATAAAAACTTATTATCCTACATTAGACACAGTACCGATTGTAATCGGAATATTGTGCGTGTTGTTTACAATTCAGCAATTTGGAACAAAATTAGTAGGCAGATTCTTCTCTCCTATAATGTTGGTTTGGTTCGCAATGCTGGCTTTGCTTGGTATATATCAAATTTCTTCAAACTTTGAGGTACTAAAAGCCATAAATCCATATTATGCGTATCACCTTTTAGTTGCGCCAAAAGGAATAAACCCCGAAGGTTTTTTTGTGCTTGGTTTTGTATTTCTGTGTACAACAGGGGCCGAAGCATTATATTCTGACATGGGACACTGTGGCCGCAAAAACATCCGTATAAGCTGGATTTTTGTAAAAATTGCGTTAATACTAAACTATTTTGGACAAGCAGCCTTCTTGATTAGTCACGAGGGAGAAACATTGACGCAAATCAACAAATTTAACCCAAATCCGTTTTATTTGATGATGCCAGAATGGTTTCAGCCAGTTGGTATAGTAGTTGCCACAATGGCTGCTGTCATTGCATCGCAAGCGCTCATAAGTGGTTCATTTACTTTGATTAACGAAGCAATGCGACTAAATTTTTGGCCAAAAGTGCGAATCAAATATCCTACAGAAGTAAAAGGACAAATGTATATTCCGTCTATAAACTGGTTGCTTTTAGCAGGTTGTATAGGTATTGTTTTATATTTTAGAGAATCAAGCAATATGGAGCATGCTTATGGTTTGGCAATTATTCTATGTATGATAATGACCACCATTTTATTAAATTATTATTTGATAATGAAACGGGTAAAATGGTATTTTATAACGCCTGTTATTGCGATATACGTTTTGATAGAATTTAGTTTTTTGGCTGCAAACATTACCAAATTTGCAGACGGAGGTTTCGTGACTTTGATTATTGCCACTGCCTTAATTTTGTTAATGAGCATTTGGTATAAAGCCAAACAAATTAGCAAAAATTATACAAAAATTGTAAAACTTGACGACTATAAAAAAGTTTTACAAGAGTTAAGCAACGATCTTACGATTCCAAAATACGCAACGCATCTAGTTTACATGACAAACGCCTCTCGTGTTGACGAAATAGAAGTAAAAGTTTTGTATTCAATATTACAAAAACGGCCAAAACGTGCAGATTTATATTGGTTTATTCACGTAAATATTTTGAACGAACCCTACAAAACCGAATATAAAGTAACCGAAATCGTTAAAGATGATATCATAAGGGTCGATTTTAATTTAGGGTTTAGAGAACCAACAAAAATTAATATCATGTTTAAAGAAGTTGTAAAAAACATGGTAAAAAATGGCGAAGTAGACATCACAAGTCGCTATGAATCTTTGAACAGAAACAATATTATTGGCGATTTTAAATTCGTCTTGTCAGAAAAGTTTTTGTCAAACGACAGTGATATGCTTTGGCACGAAAAAATTGTAATGAACACCTACTTTTTCTTCAAGAAATTAAGCCTTTCAGAAGAAGGTGCATTTGGACTGGACAGTAGCTCGGTAAAAATCGAGAAATTCCCAATGGTACTGCATCCGCCAGAAGCAATTTGTATGAAAAGAGTTTTGTAATTTTAAATATATATGTAAAACGCTAATTTATTCGGGGTTTTGCTTTGAAACATTTTTTATTGAAACATATTTTCCATGCCAGGAATCATAGGCAAATCAACCCTAGTAACTTCCTCTAAAACCTCTTTGTTTTTAGACATTGCTTTTGCAATAGCCTGATTTATTGTCGTAAGCAAATAATCTTCGAGTTGCTCTTTGTCAGTTAAAAGATCATCGGCAATTTCAATATTTTTCAACTCATTATTTGCGGTGATTTTTATTTTCAGCAACGCGTCAAAACTTTGACTTTCGATAATCACATCGTCTAAACTTTTGTGCGCTTCTTCTATCTTGCGCTGGGTTTCTTGCATTTGACCCATTATTTTCATCATATCCATTTCAAAAAATTTATTTATTTTATTTCGGCAAAATTAATACATTTGTAGTAACAATATAAATAGTTTTATGAAAAATGTAATATTTCTTCTTGTTTTAAATCTTATTTTTGCAACTTCATGTAAAAACGAAAAATCTGATATGAAAGATGCAAAACAGCCTCCGGTTGCTCAAATAATTGCAAAAAAACTAGAAATGCATGGTGACGTTCGTATAGATAATTATTTTTGGCTCAATGACCGAAAAAATCCAAAAGTTATTGACTATTTGCACAAAGAAAACGAATATTATGAAAGTCAAACCGCACATACAAAAAACTTTCAGAAAACGTTGTTTGACGAAATGAAAGCACGAATTAAGGAAGACGACGAATCTGTTCCGTACTTTTTTAATGGGTATTGGTACATAACTCGCACCGAAAAAGACAAAGATTATCCGATTTATTCGCGAAAAAAAGAAAAACTTACATCCGCAGAAGAGGTCTTGTTTGATTGTAACGAACTTGCAAAAGGCAAAAAATATTTTCAGTTGAGCGGCATGTCAATTTCTACTGACAACACAATGGCGACTTTTGCTGTAGATACGGTTGGCCGCAGAATTTATACTGTTGGCGTCAAAAATTTAGTCACTGGCAAAATTATGAAAGACAAAATATCTAATGCCGAAGGAACAGCTGTATGGGCAAACGACAACAAAACTATTTTTTATGCTACTCAAGACAAAAAAACATTAAGAACCGACAAGATTTTTAAACATAAAATTGGCGATGCAACAAAAAATGATTTGCTTGTATTTCATGAAAAAGACGAAACTTTTAATGTGGATATTAACAAGTCAAAGTCTCGAAAATATCTGATGATTCAATCTGGCAGTACATTAACTAGTGAATTTCAGATTCTTGATGCCAACACTCCCGATGGAAAATTTAAGGTTTTTCAAAAACGAACTAGAGGTTTAGAATATTCAATAGAACATTTTGAGAATAGTTTTTTTGTACTAACAAATGCAGATAAAGCAACGAACTTCAAGTTGATGAAAACCGATGAAAATGCCACTGCAAAAACCAATTGGAAAGATATTATCGCGCATCGAAACGATGTTTTGTTAGAAGATATCGAAGTTTTTAAAAACTATTTGGTCGTGACCGAACGAACTAACGGGTTGACCAAAATTCGCATTATGCCAAATGGCAAGCCTGATTATTATATTCCATTTACCTCAGAAACCTACTCAGCATATACATCTGTAAACGTTGATTTTGATACTGATATCTTGCGATATGGCTATCAATCGTTGACCACACCAAGTTCGACGATAGATTTTAATATGGAGACCAAAACCAAAACCGTTTTGAAAGAGCAAACCGTTTTGGGAGGTTTCAAGAAAGAAAACTATACCGAAAAAAGAATTTGGGCAACTGCCGATGATGGTACAAAAGTTCCTATTTCTATAATTTATAAAAATGGGCTAGTTTTGAATGGTAAAAATCCAGTTTTGCAATATGCCTATGGTAGTTATGGCTATTCTATGGATTGTAATTTTTCTACCACTCGCCTATCCCTTCTTGATCGAGGTTTTGTATTTGCTTTAGCACACATTCGTGGAGGCGAAGACCTTGGACGTCAATGGTATGAGGATGGAAAATTATTAAAAAAGAAAAATACTTTTGCAGATTTTATAGCTTGTTCAAAATTTTTGATTTCAGAAAAATATACTTCAAATAAGCATCTTTATGCCGAAGGTGGCTCTGCAGGTGGATTATTAATGGGCGCTGTGGCTAATATGGCACCAGAATTATACAATGGTATGATTGCACAAGTGGCGTTTGTTGACGTGGTTACCACAATGCTTGACGACACAATTCCGTTGACCACAGGCGAATATGACGAATGGGGCAACCCGAACGACAAGAAATATTATGATTATATGAAATCGTACTCACCATATGATAATGTAAAAGCACAAAATTATCCAAACATGTATGTTTCGACTGGTTTGCACGACTCACAAGTGCAATATTGGGAGCCTGCAAAATGGGTTGCAAAACTGCGAGCAACAAAAACCAACAAAAATATTTTGTATCTTGATACCAATATGGATGCTGGCCATGGCGGTGCCTCAGGACGATTTGAGGCATTAAAAGAGCTGGCAAAGGAGTTTTCTTTTATGTTAGATTTAGAAAAAATTAACAAATAGTTACTATAATTTTCTTAAATTTGCAGAAGTAAATGGTAAACGAGTAAATAAGATTATTACTTGTAAAACGATTTTTATGAAACACGAAATAAAGGCATATAATAACGTTTTGGAATTGATTGGCAATACGCCTCTCATTAAATTAAATGCCGTTACAAAAGAATTGTCAGGTAATTTTTATGCCAAAGTAGAAGCATTCAATCCTGGACATTCTACAAAAGATCGCATCGCATTATATATCATTGAGGAAGCCGAAAAACTTGGTATTCTAAATTCTGGCGATACTATCATTGAAACAACCTCAGGAAATACAGGATTTAGTCTTGCAATGGTAAGCATTATCAAAGGCTACAAATGTATATTGGCAGTAAGTTCAAAATCATCTGTAGACAAAATAGATATGTTGCGAAGCATGGGAGCAAAAGTATATGTTTGCCCCGCTAACGTTTCTGCCGACGATGATCGGTCATACTATAGCGTTGCAAAAAGGCTTCATGAAGAAACAAAAGGTTCGGTTTATATCAATCAATATTTTAATCAGCTTAATATTGATGCACATTACAAAACAACTGGTCCAGAAATTTGGGAGCAGACAGCAGGTCAAATCACGCATCTTGTAGCTTGCAGCGGCACCGGTGGCACAATATCTGGTATTGCAAAATATTTGAAAGAAAACAATCCAACTATAAAAATTTTGGGCGTTGATGCCTATGGTTCAGTACTAAAAAAGTATCATGAAACCAAAGAGTTTGATAACGATGAAATTTATCCGTATCGAATTGAAGGTCTTGGCAAAAATTTAATCCCTACTGCAACTAATTTTGATTTGATTGATAAATTCATAAAGGTTACCGATGAAGAAAGCGCACACTCTGCTAGAGAACTTGCCAAAAAAGAAGGTTTATTTCTTGGATACACTTCTGGCGCAGTCCTTCAGGCTGTTCGTCAGTTTGCACAAGAAAACGAATTTGAAGCCGATAGTAATGTGGTTATGATTTTTCCTGATCATGGTTCAAGATATATGAGCAAGATTTATAGTGATTCGTGGATGAACGATCAAGGTTTTTTTGATTCAAAAAATAAAGAAGACGTTCATAAAATTGAATTTATAAAGTAATTTTTTTGTAAATTTCACAAATAACCGAAGATAATTAGTGTGTTTTAACGACTTATATTGCATTTTATCGCTCAATGGGACAGATTGCTAATTTAAAATGGTTTGAAATTATTTTTGTATATATATTTGACTTTATTAATTAACAAACCTAAATTATAAATTATGAGCAAAAGAGATGACCTTATTGCGGTTTATGCGGCAGATCTTCAAGAAAAATGCGGCACAACTCCAAACATGGAATTATTGACAAAAGTAGTTATTGGTTGCGGACCATCTATTTATAACAAAGACTCTTCGACTGTCGCGGGTACGCAGCAATCTGAACTTGACACTGTTAAAAACAACTTTTTGATTAAAAAACTAGGCCTAGCAGATACTCCTGAACTTGATGCAGCTATAGACGCAGTTTTGGAAAAGTACGGAAAATCTAACCGCAATAAACATAGAGCAGTTGTTTATTACCTTCTTGCCATTCACTTTAAGAAAGAAAGCGTTTATAACTAAACGAGGTTAGAGAAAATATTTAAAAACGTTCCTACTGTGGAGCGTTTTTTTGTGTTAATTTTCTAAAATTAAAATTTCAACCCGTCTATTTGAAGCACGCTCATATTCTGACGCTTCTGGAATTGTAAACAGCGGCTTTTTACCACCAAATCCAACAAAAGTCATTCGAGGTTTATCAATACCATTATTTTCTAAAAACCCAAGAATTGCTTTTGCACGCAAACCCGACAGATTTTTTTTGTCTTCAACATTACAACATAAATGTCCTTGAATTTCGATTTTTAGAGTAGGATTTTTTTGCATAACAACCAATAATTCGTGCATTTTTACTCGTGATTCCGGAATTATAATAAAAGTGTTTATTATAAAATTCAGATTTTTTATGTTTAAAACCTCGCCTTTTTTAGCCAGATTGACTTTTTGCATAAAAACCGTATCTAAAACAATTTCTTGACTAGACCCATCAGGATTGTTTAAAATCATTTTGGTATCAAAAACAATTTTTGGCTTTTTGATAAAGGCAATTGTGATAGGTTTAATTCCTAGAATTTCATTTTCACGAGAAAAATCTTTTGATTCGATAAAAAATAAGGTGACTTTTCTGTTTTCTGCTTTTATTTTTGAAAGTTGATGAAGTTCACCAAAAGCGTGAAATTTAAAATCGGTTCGAATTTGTATTTTATTTTTTAAATAGTTGTACACTGTTTGAATTCGACGTTTTGCTAAAGTATCATTTGCAATAGAAGTTCCATCTTCATCACAAAAACCATTTGCACCGATTATTTTTATTTTTGGATTTTGAGTTATCCATAAATTAAGTTTATCAATCTCTGATTTTTTTAATTCAAATTTATTAGAATCAAAAAAAACAGAGAATTGGTTTTGGGAAAAACTCAAATTCAAAAAACATAAAAATAAAATACAAAACAGTTTTTTCATTACTTTATAACTTACATATTCCGACGATATTGCCCACCAACGGTAAAAAGTGCGTTCGTTATCTGTCCTAAACTACAAAACTTGGTTGCTTCCATTAATTTATCAAATAGATTTTCGTTTTTGATGGCAGCATTTTGCAAAATAGTAATATGTTGTGCTACTTCGCCAGCACTAGATGCGTGAAGATTTGCTAACATATCAATTTGATATTGCTTTTCGGTTTCGGTAGCTCTGATGACTTCGGCAGGAATTATTGTTGGCGAACCTTTGCTGCTCAAAAATGTGTTTACACCAATTATAGGAAACTCACCGTTGTGTTTCAAGGTTTCATAATACAAACTTTCTTCTTGAATTTTGCTGCGTTGATACATAGTTTCCATGGCGCCAAGCACTCCGCCTCTTTCGGTTATTCGATCAAATTCTATTAAAACGGCATCTTCGACCAAGTCTGTCAGTTCTTCAATAATAAACGATCCTTGAATTGGGTTTTCATTTTTGGCTAGACCTAATTCTTTGTTGATAATTAATTGAATTGCCATTGCGCGTCTCACCGATTCTTCAGTCGGCGTGGTTATTGCTTCGTCATAAGCATTGGTGTGCAGTGAGTTGCAATTATCATAAATAGCATAAAGTGCTTGCAAAGTCGTTCTAATATCATTAAAATCAATTTCTTGTGCATGCAAACTTCGCCCTGAGGTTTGAATATGATATTTGAGCATTTGTGCCCGTTCATTGGCTCCATATTTGTTTTTCAAGGCTTTTGCCCATATTTTTCTGGCAACACGACCAATTACAGCATATTCTGGATCAATACCATTAGAGAAAAAGAATGATAAGTTTGGTCCAAAATCGTTGATATTCATGCCACGACTCAAATAATATTCTACATAAGTAAAACCATTTGAGAGCGTGAACGCCAATTGCGAAATGGGGTTGGCACCTGCCTCGGCAATATGATATCCTGAAATAGACACCGAATAAAAATTACGAACGTTTTGTGTAATAAAATATTCTTGTACGTCGCCCATCAAACGCAATGCAAATTCTGTCGAGAAAATACAAGTGTTTTGCGCTTGGTCTTCTTTGAGAATATCAGCTTGCACAGTACCACGAACTTGAGACAATGTACTGATTTTGATTTCATTATAAACATAAGCATCTAAAACCTCGTCGCCTGTCAAGCCTAAAAGCATTAGTCCTAAACCGTTGTTGCCAGCTGGAATCTCTCCTTGATAGCTTGGTCGCGTTATTTTTTTTGAATCGTATTTTTCGAATAATTTATTTTCAATCAAATATTCTAATTTATTTTCTGTGATATAAATTTCGCATTGTTGATCAATAGCAGCATTCATAAAAAATCCGAGTAGCATTGGCGCCGGTCCATTTATTGTCATTGATACAGAGGTCAATGCATGTACTAGGTCAAAACCAGAGTATAGTTTTTTGGCATCGTCAAGACAACAAATAGAAACACCCGCATTGCCTATTTTTCCGTAAATATCTGGTCGAACTGCGGGATCGGCGCCATAAAGAGTTGGGCTGTCAAAAGCGGTAGAGAGTCTTTTGGCTGGCAATCCGGCAGACACATAATGAAAACGTTTGTTGGTGCGTTCGGGTCCGCCCTCGCCTGCAAACATGCGACTTGGGTCTTCACCCTCCCTTTTAAAAGGATAAAGCCCCGATGTAAACGGAAATTCTCCTGGCACGTTTTCTTGTAAATTCCATTTCAAAATATCGCCCCACGCTTCGTATTTAGGAAGTGCAACTTTCGGAATTTGAAGATTAGATAACGACGTGGTTTGAGTTTTGATTTCTAAAACTTTGTCACGCACTTTAAAGCTGTAAACAGGATTTTTATATTTGTTGACTTTTTCTGACCAACCAAAAATCATTTGCCAATTGTAAGGGTCTAGATTCAGTTTTACGCGGTCAAATTCTGCGTTAAGCATTTTAAAGAAAAGTTCTTGTTCTTCTTTCGAATGCGCTCGAGACGACAAACTAACAGTAGAGAAATCATTATCGATACCAAATTTTGATAATTCAATTCTAGAATTGGTAACTGATTCTAAAGTTTTATATATGCCATATAATTTTTGAGCGACTTCGACTTGCGTTTTAACCACTTCGTCATATTTGCGATTGTTTTCAGCAATTTCTGATAA
>JBDLWE010000137.1:0-24726 GCA_039804445.1 Bacteroidota bacterium
TCCCAAAGCAGGCGCGATACCGGGCTACGCTACACCCCGATTGGTATCTTTTGGTATGCAAAGATAGCTTTTTTTATTGTCATAAAAAAACTAAAATTTGCAATATTTTAAAAAAAGTCGGGATGACAGGATTTGAACCTGCGACCCCACGCCCCCCAGACGTGTACGCTACCGGGCTGCGCTACATCCCGAAAATTTTTGCAAAAATAGATTAATTTTAGTGGTATTCAAAACTCAAAAAGTGTTTATTTTTCGATTTCTCGCATACTGTCCATTTTTTTGTGTGCCAAAAAGCCTTGCAAATCTTCAAAATGCTCTTTGACTCGTTTGTTGCCAAACTCAAAAACTTTCGTTGCCAATCCATCAAGAAAATCACGATCATGTGACACTAATATTAAAGTGCCATCAAACTCGCGCAAAGCATCTTTTATTATATCTTTGGTTCGCATGTCAAGATGGTTTGAAGGTTCGTCAAGAATCAAAAAATTTACTGGTTCTAGCAGCAATTTTATCATGGCCAATCGGGTTTTTTCGCCACCCGAAAGTACTTTTACTTTTTTGGTCACATCATCGCCATGAAACATAAATGCACCAAGAATATCTTTTATTTTTGTGCGAATTTCACCAACAGCAATATCGTCTATGGTCTCAAAAATGGTCATATTTTCGTCTAACAGCGACGCTTGATTTTGAGCAAAATACCCAATTTGTGCGTTGTGACCAATCTCTACCGAACCACTGTCTATGTCAAGTTGTTTCATGATGGCTTTTATCATGGTTGATTTTCCCTCGCCATTTTTGCCTACAAAAGCTACTTTTTGACCACGCTCTATGACTATGTTTGCATCTTTAAAAATGGTTTTATCGCCATATTTTTTAGTCATATCTTTTACAATCACCGGATAGTTGCCCGACCGTGCAGCTGGCGGAAACTTGAGTTTAAGAGCCGATGTATCAACCTCGTCAATTTGCACAATTACGAGTTTTTCTAACATTTTTACTCGTGATTGAACCGCATCAGTTTTAGAAAAAGTACCCTTGAAACGGTCAATAAAAGTGCGATTATCGGCAATCATGCGTTGTTGCTCGTCGTAGGCTTTTTGTTGGTGCATGCGGCGATCTTTGCGAAGCTCAAGATAGTGGGTATATTTGGCTTTGTAGTCATAAATGCGACCCATTGTTACTTCGATTGTGCGGTTGGTGATGTTGTCTACAAAGGTTTTATCGTGCGAAATAACCACAACAGCTTTGGCAGAATTGATCAAAAAATCTTCGAGCCATTGGATACTTTCCATATCCATGTGGTTGGTGGGCTCATCAAGTAATATAAGGTCTGGTTTTTGGAGCAAAATTTTGGCAAGTTCGATTCGCATGCGCCAACCGCCAGAAAATTCTGAGGTTTGACGAATAAAATCTTCGCGCAAAAAACCAAGTCCCGTGAGAATTTTTTCGACTTCGGACTCATAGTTTATTTCTTCGATGGCATAAAACTTTTCTGAAAGGTCAGAAACTCTTTCGATGAGTTTCATGTACTGGTCTGATTCATAGTCGGTTCTGATGGTCAACTGCTCGTTTATCTCATCGATTTCTGCTTTCATCTTGAAAATTTCGCCAAAGGCTTTCGAGGCTTCTTCCATAACGGTGGCGTTGTCTGACGTAAGCAAATGCTGCGGTAAGTACGCAATAACGGCGTCTTTTGGAGCAGAAATATTGCCTGAAGATGCTTTGGCTTGTCCAGAAATAATCTTGAGCAAGGTCGATTTTCCTGCGCCGTTTTTGCCCATGAGGGCTATTTTGTCGTTCTCGTTTATGGCAAAAGAAACGTCGCTAAAAAGTGTGGTGCCGCCAAAATGAACGGCTATGTCGTTTACGGTAATCATTGTTGTTTTTTTGAATTTTTTGCAAAAATAGGGTTTTTAGTTTAAATAATAAATCTTTGGTAAGGGCGGTCTTGCGTGAGGGATAAAGGCGATACCCCACAGCCCGAGGAACGAGGTGCGAGGAGTAAAGCCGATAGCCCGACAGCAAAAAACCAAAAACGCCTTGAACGGTTTGCTGATTGCGTTTTTGGTTTTTTGGTGGCACGCCCAAACGGTGATAATAACCTTTGTGTATAATTCTTTGGTATCAAATTTTGGTAAAACAACGGCAGATTGCTTCGTGCCTCGCAATGACTTTGAGTAAAAATTTTAACTTTTATATGCGTGCATAATATTTTTTTTGTTTAAATTTGTTTTAACTAAAACGATGTAAATATGAATTTTTCGGCAAAAATGCTTAGAGACGATGCTTTGAAAGGCAGAACAATTGTGGTTACGGGCGGCGGTAGTGGTCTTGGTAAATCGATGACGCGATATTTTTTGGAACTTGGTGCTAATGTTGCTATTACCTCGCGTGATTTGGCAAAACTGGAAAATACTGCCAAAGAACTGGAGGCCGAGACGGGCGGAACGTGTTTGCCACTGCAATGTGATGTGCGACATTATGACCAAGTTGAGGCGATGTTGGCAGGGGTTATTGCCAAATTTGGACAGGTAGATGTGCTGTTGAATAACGCCGCAGGAAACTTTATTGCACCCACGGAACGCCTTTCGGCAAATGCGTTTGATGTGGTTTTGGACATTGTGTTGAAAGGTACAAAAAACTGTACATTGGCTTTTGGTAAACATTGGATTGATAAGAAACAGGCCTCGGCAACCATACTTAATATTGTTACAACTTATGCTTTTACAGGTTCGGCGTATGTGGTGCCGAGTGCTGCTGCAAAGGCTGGTGTGTTGGCCATGACCCGAAGTTTGGCGGTTGAATGGGCAAAATATGGCATTAGAAGCAATGCTATTGCGCCGGGACCTTTCCCGACGAAAGGGGCTTGGGACAGGTTGTTGCCGGGCGATTTGGCATCGAAATTTGATATGACCAAAAAGGTGCCTCTGGGGCGCGTGGGCGATCATCAGGAATTGGCAAATTTGGCAGCGTACTTGGTGTCTGATTTTTCAGGATATATGAACGGCGAAGTCGTGGTGCTTGACGGCGGCGAATGGCTCAAAGGTGCTGGCGAGTTTAATATGCTTGAGGCGATTCCTAACGAAATGTGGGATCAGTTGGAGGCAATGGCAAGGAAGAAGTAATATTTGGGATTTACGATTTACCAAGTACGAATTAAGAATTAAGAAGTACTAATTAAGAAGTACGATTTACGAAGTACGAATTACTATAGATGTTGTGGGTTGTGAGATTTGAGTTGTGGGTTATGTGATTTGACGTGCGAAAAGGTCTAGACATAGATTTTTTAAGGTAGTTAGATTTTGCGGTGACCTTTTTAAGTTTATGCTGATATGGTTTCGGTTTTTAAGTAGTCTACAATTCAGCACAATCGGGCATTATACTGTTTTATGTGATGGTGTTTTAGCGATTTTATGCCAAATTTTTGAAATAAAATTACTGCAATCCGATTAAAATTGTATTTTTACGTCCTAAAAAAATAGTGCATCAATGGGTAAAATTATAGCAATTGCCAACCAAAAAGGCGGCGTAGGAAAAACAACTTCGTCAATAAACTTGGCGGCTGCGCTTGGTGTTCTTGATAAAAAAGTATTGCTAATAGATGCTGACCCGCAAGCAAATGCAAGTTCGGGTTTGGGTCTAGATGTTGATAGTGTTGAAATTGGTACGTACCAAATTTTAGAACACAGCAACACGCCTGAAGAGGCAATTGTGAGCAGTTCTGCAACAAACGTTGATGTAATTCCGGCTCACATTGATTTGGTAGCTATTGAGATCGAACTTGTTGATAAAGAGAATCGAGAGTATATGCTTAAAAAAGCATTAGAATCAGTAGTTGACAAGTATGATTATATTCTGATTGACTGCGCGCCATCGTTGGGTTTGCTGACGCTAAATGCATTGACAGCAGCAAATTCTGTAATTATTCCGATTCAATGCGAATACTTTGCACTTGAAGGATTAGGCAAACTATTGAACACTGTAAAAAGTGTTCAAAAAATTCACAACGCAGACCTAGATATCGAAGGATTATTGCTGACAATGTATGATTCCCGACTTAGGCTATCAAACCAAGTTGTTGAGGAGGTTCAAAAACATTTTAGTGATATGGTTTTCAAGACCATTATTCAACGCAACGTAAAGTTGAGCGAAGCGCCAAGCTTTGGCGAAAGCATTATAAACTTTGATGCGGCGAGCAAAGGCGCAGTAAATTATATAGATTTGGCTCGTGAAATTATTAAAAAAAATAGCTAAACTAGAGCATGGCACAAGTAGTTAAAAAACAAGCAATGGGACGCGGTCTTTCGGCACTTTTGAAAGATCCTGAAAATGATATAAGATCGGCAACTGACAAAAATGCGGACAAAGTAGTAGGCAATATTATCGAACTAGAAATTGATGCTATTGAAATCAATCCGTTTCAGCCACGAAGCAATTTTAATGAAGAGACGTTGCAAGAACTTGCAAGTTCGATTAAGCAACTTGGTGTAATACAGCCAATTACAGTCAGAAAAGTATCTTTTAATAAATTTCAGCTTATTTCTGGTGAACGTCGCCTTCGTGCCTCAAAAATTGCAGGCCTGACGGTTGTTCCAGCATATATTAGAATTGCAGACGACAATGAATCGTTGATGATGGCATTGGTAGAAAACATTCAGCGACATGATCTTGACCCTATTGAAGTAGCACTTTCGTACCAACGATTGATTGACGAAATTCAGCTGACACAAGAACAAATGAGCGAAAAAGTTGGAAAAAAACGATCTACAATTGCCAATTATTTGCGTCTGTTGAAGCTTGACCCTATTATTCAAACCGGTATGCGAGATGGCTTTATAACAATGGGTCATGGTCGTGCATTGATTTCGGTAGAAAATCTTGATGTTCAAAGCGATATGTATCACAAAATTGTGTTGCAAAATTTGTCGGTGCGCGAGACCGAAAATTTAGTAAAGCAATATCAAGATGATATTCTGAAAGGTAATTACGCAACAAATGTTAGTAAAAAACCACTTCAAACCAATGCTTTTGATGTTTCTGACGAGCAGCAAAAAATTTTTGAAACATTTTTGGGCACAAAAATCGAGTTGAAAATTAGTAGTAACGGTAAAGGAAAACTTACGATTCCGTTCAAAAATCAAGACGATTTGCAACGACTGATGAAACTTATAAACCCGTCGTGAATCAATCGAAAATTATAATTGGTATATTTTTGTTGGTTTTTTATAATGCATTTGCACAAAAAAGTAACGAATCGAAAAGTATCTTATTAAAAGACACTGCTGCTTTTAGCAAAAAAATAAATCCGCTGGCACCTGCACGTGCGGGATTTTATTCGGCTATTCTTCCGGGTCTTGGTCAAGCATACAACAAAAAATACTGGAAAATTCCGCTGGTCTACGGCGCACTTGGCGCTGGTGTATATTTGTATGTTAACAACAATAGGCAGTTCGATAAATTTCGGGCAGAATATCGCAGCCGATTGGCAGGAAATGACCGTATAGATTTTTCGCAGTTTAGTACCGAAACACTCATCACAGGTCAAAGAGTTTTTAAACGGAATAGAGATTTATCACTTCTTTTTTGTGTTGCAATGTATGCCTTAAATATCGTTGACGCTAATGTTGATGCGCATTTAATGCAATTTAATGTAAATGACAATCTATCTTTTAAACCAGATTTGATAATCAACCCGACAGACTTTAGGCAAAGTGGTGGCATTTCGATGAAACTTAGTTTTTAGAAATTTAGAAATGGAAAACAGAAAAATTATTATCATTGCTGTACTGCTGATGCTTTCGGTAGTAAATTTTTATGTGATGAATCAAGACGAAAACATTCGGACTATTGCTTTTTTAAAAATTTTTGTTGTTGGATTTTTATTTAGTCGATTGGTGTTTTTATTAATCGAAAAACACAGTAACAATTCGTGAAAATTGCATTATTAGGATATGGCAAAATGGGGCAAGTGGTCGAAAAGATTGCTTTGGTCCGTGGGCACGAAATTGTTTTAAAAAAAACAAGTTCAAACAGTTTTGATGGTCTTGAATCGGCCGATGTTGCCATTGATTTTAGTGTGCCGCTGGTTGCTGTAGCAAATATTTCGGCGGGACTAAGCGCCAATGTTCCTGTAGTTTCGGGCACTACTGGTTGGTTAGAAAATTATCATTTGATCGAAAAGTTGTGTTTAGAAAAAAATACAGCATTTTTATATGGTTCAAATTTTAGTTTGGGTGTAAATATTTTTTTTGAGATGAATAATTATTTAGCAAAAATCATGTCAAAATTCAATCAATATAGTGTATCGATGACCGAAATTCATCATACCCAAAAACTTGATGCACCGTCTGGAACAGCCATTTCATTGGCAAATAGCATTATTAGCAATAGTGACTTGGATGATTGGACTATTGAAAAACAATCAACGGGCAAGTTGTTTATTGATGTTCAAAGAATTGAAAGAGTGCCTGGCACGCACTCAATTACTTATGATTCTGACGTTGATAAGATTGAAATTTCACACATTGCACACTCACGGGATGGTTTTGGACTTGGCGCAGTTTTGGCGGCAGAATGGATTGTTGGCAAAAAAGGAGTTTTTTCGATGAAAGACGTTTTGGAGTTGTGATTTAGGATTAAAAATTAACAATTAAAGATTTTTGATTTTTGATGTCAGAATAAAGATTCGAGAAGCAAGAAAATAGATCAAAAAATTAAGATTCAAAACTTAGTATTTTTAAGATTAGGCACAAAAAATTAATTACATTTTGTGTTTTAAAAACAAATTACCTTTTGAAAATTGTAACAAAAAATATAAATTAGCAACATATAAAACGAAAACACATCGTAATTCGTAATTCTCAATTCGTAATTTAAATTAGCATGACATTATATCAGTGGTTCGTTTTTTTCTTAATCATACAAATTGTTCATTATCTAGGAACATGGAAATTATATCAAAAAGCAGGTCGTAAATCGTGGGAAGCAGCAATTCCAGTTTATAACGCAATTGTATTAATGAAAATTATCAACCGACCAACATGGTACACAATTTTGCTTTTTGTGCCAATAGTAAACCTGATTATGTTTCCTGCAATTTGGGTAGAAACAATTAGAAGTTTTGGCAAGAATACCACAACAGACACGTTTCTTGCGATCTTTACCTTAGGGTTTTATGTTTACTTTATCAACTATACACAAGACGTCACATACATAAAAGACCGCAGTCTGAAACCCGTAAATATGGTTGCCGACACAGTGAGTTCGTTGGCTTTTGCGCTTGTTGTGGCTACTTTGGTACATACATATGTAATGCAACCGTTTACGATACCAACATCATCGTTAGAAAAATCGTTGCTTATTGGCGATTTTTTGTTTGTATCTAAATTTCATTTTGGCGCACGACCACACATGACCGCTGTATCTTTGCCAATGATTCATGATTCGATTCCGCTCACAAAAACCAAATCGTTTCTTGACAAACCACAATATCCTTATTTTAGATTTCCAGGCATTGCCGACGTCAAAAAAAATGATATTGTTGTTTTTAATTGGCCAGCAGATACCGTCCGCCGATTTTTTGAACCAAAAGGCAAACCAGGCGTTGTAAAACCTTTAGACAAACGATCAAACTATGTAAAACGCTGTCAAGGCACGCCGGGCGACGTTTTGCAAATCATAAATGGGACAGTTCATATCAATGGACGACCACTCATTTTGCCCGAGCGAGCAAAACCGCAATATGAACACATGGTTTATGCTGCAAAAAGTGGCGTTGCAACCAATTTACTTGAAGAAACGGGATCTACAGAATTTAGTAGATCATATATCATCATGCTTTCGAGCGAAGACCAACAAAATGCTGTGCAACCTTATATCACAGGAAACAAACCACGTTCAGACGGATCATATGAAGTGACTACAAATTTTCCTGGAATTCCGCAACAAATCATAGACCAAACAGGGCTTTCGGCTCAAATAAACTATCCTGCAGAAACGTCTGTTAATACTACTTTAGAATCGGCAGAAATTTTAAGAAAAAACAAAACTATCGATTCTGTCGTTCGATACATCGCGCCATTAAACAAAGACATCGATGCATCAATTTTTCCGCATAACACAAATTGGTCAATTGATAATTATGGTCCAATTACTATACCGAAAGCTGGTTCGACAGTGCAACTAACGCCACAAAACCTGCCACTTTACAAACGTATTATAGAAATTTATGAAGGCAACACATTTGAAATAAAAGATGGGCAATATTATTTAAATGGCAAACTTTCAAAAAGTTATACCTTTAAAATGAATTATTATTGGATGATGGGCGACAACCGTCATCGATCAGAAGACAGTCGTTATTGGGGTTTTGTGCCAGAAGATCACATTGTTGGTAAACCCGTTTTTATATGGTTAAGTATAGACCCAAATGTGCCGTGGAAAGACATTTTTCACAAATTTCGATGGGACAGAATGTTTACTGTTGTAGCTGGCGAAGGCAAATCATTTTCATTTTTTTATATTTTTGTGGCTCTTGTCGTGCTGTACTGGATAATAACAACTTATCTTGAAAAAAGAAAAAAAAACATTAACAGCACTAAATAAAAAAATACAACCAGCAAAATGACTCTCGTACAACCATCTTATTTTCCGTCTATAAGTAATTTGGTTGCGATGGCACAAACCGACAAAGTTGTTTTTGAAATAGACGATAATTTTCAAAAACAAACCAACCGAAACCGCGCATACATTTACAGTCCAAACGGGTTACAACTTTTAAATATTCCTGTAAAACATGCTGGCGCAAAGCATCAAAAAACCCGAGATATCAAAATAGAAAACGATTTCGACTGGCAAAAACAGCATTTCAAATCACTTGAAGCCGCTTACAGAAGTTCGCCTTTTTTTGAATATTTCGAAGATGATTTTATTCCTATTTTCAAAAAAAAGCACACGTTTTTACTAGACTTAAATTTTGAAAGTATCGAATTGGTTTTCAAATGTCTACGATTATCTGTAAACACTAAAAAAACTACAGAATATTTCAAAACTGTAGAAAACACAACAGACTGCAGATGGCTGACTGATGGTAAAAAAGACAAAAACATTTTTGAACCATATACTCAAGTTTTTCAGGAAAAATCAGGGTTTTTAAATAATCTGTCTGTTATTGATTTGATTTTTAATGACGGCCGTTTTGCATTAGATTATCTAAAAAAACAAACCTTACAAACTGTCTTTTAAGATTTCAAAATGTGAAATAATCGGAAAATGATCTGAATCTTTAATATCAGTATGATTTTCAAACGAATTGATTTTGAATTGTTCATCAAAAAAAAGATAATCTATGCGTGCAGGATAGTATTTAAAATCATAAGTTTTACCGAATCCAGAACCCGCAACAACAAATGCATCTTGCAAATCGCCTTTTATGTTGCGGTACACATATGAAAATGCACTGTTGTTCATATCGCCACAAATGATAACAGGATATTTACATTCCAATTTATGCTTCATAACCAACTCTGATTGAAGTTGTTGCTGCCCAAACGCTTTGCTTGTCATCAAAAAAATTTTGTTTGATTTTGTTTGATTTATTACGTTTAAATCGTGGTTTATATCGGCAACGTCAGGGGTGATTTTTATAGATTCTAAATGAATTGAATAAACCCTTATCAAATTATTATCAATTTTTAAATCGGCAAAAATGGCATTGTTATTTGAATTTGGAAAAATGATTTCGCCTGTATTTACAATTTCAAATTTTGAAAAAATAGCATGCGATGTCTTTATTTTATTACCTTTTTTTAAAATATATTTGAAATTATAATCACTGTAATCAAATTTTTCGCCATTCGTATATTCTTGAATACAAAGAATATTTGGTTGTTGTAATTTCACAAATTCAGAAATTTCCTGCGGCACAGTTTCTTTTTCTGACCAACCAAATTTATTAAACAACCGCACATTATAGCTCATTATTGATAGTGCTTTGTCACTGACTACTTTTTCTGAAGAGAATTTATAAAATTTATTAATAAATGTAAAACCTATAAAAAGTACAAATCCCGAAAGTAATAATTGCCGTTTTAGTTGAATGCTCCAATATCCAAAAAAAAGTAAATTAACTATTAAAATTATTGGCAAAAAAAGTGTAAGCACAGCAAGAATAGGAAAAAGCTTTGGCGCCAGAAATGGCAGTAAGTACGCCACGATAGTGACAATTGCGCAAAGCACATTAACTACCCAAATAACTTTATTAAACCACGACAGTCTCTTCATTACAATATATTTGCAATTTTTTATAAAATACTATTTTCCAAATTTAAACAAAAACTGTTTTTCATCAGTAGATAAACTCTCGTAACCAGATTTTCCGATTTTATCTAAAATATCATCTATTTGCCGTTGCGAAATGTTTTTTGATAATCGATTAGCAACATTTGTTGCGGTACTGTCATTGTTTCGATATATTTTTTTGAATGGTTTGTTGCTTTTTTTACTAAAAAGATTAGTAAAAAAATTAATTATCATGGTAACTACAATTCCAATATCACGACCATTTTGAAGTTGTTTGACAAACAAAAAACCAAAAAAAGCACCACCAAGATGTGCCAAATGTCCGCCTGTATTTTCAAGCGGAAGCTGCGCCAAGTCAATAACCAACAGCACTGCTGCTATGTGCCAAAGTTTTACATTGCCAAATAAAAACAAACGAACCTGCATCAACGGTGACTGGGTTGTTATTGCAATTAAAATCGCCATAACTGCGCCAGATGCACCAACCATAGTGGTAGAAAACATTCGCAACGACGGAAAACTGATATAGCAAATCAAATAAACAAGACCTGCGAAAATAGCGCTAGAAAAATATAATCCTATAAACTGCTTTTCAGAAAAAAGTGTTTGAAACAATCGACCTGCAAAATTTAGCATCAACATATTAGACAAAATGTGCAAAAAACCTGCGTGAAAAAACGCATAGGTTATTATAGACCAAGGTTTCCAGAGCAGATTTGCCGGATTTGAAGAAAGCGATATCAAATCTTTGCAATCAAAATCGCTGTTTATAAAAATTAAAAGCACATTGATTAACAAAGACAAAAGAAACAACCCTATATTCCAAAAAATAATTTTTTGGGAAATGCCACCCGTGTGATATTGCAATTTAAAATCTTGAATGATTGTCATTACTGTAAATTTTAGTTTAGCCTTTTGTGATTAAACTTATTGTCTCGCCAAAAAAACATAATAATTCCGCCTGTCAATGCGCCACCAATGTGTGCAAAATGCGCAATATTGCCACCACCAAAAATAGAGAAACCAGAGAAAGCACCAAACAAATCTAGACCAATTAAAACTGGTACAAAAAATTTTGCTTTGATAGGAAATGGTAAAAAAATGAGCATCATTTCGGCATTGGGCAACATAATTGCAAAAGCCGCAATCACGCCATATAGCGCACCCGATGCACCAACTGCTGTCGAGGCTATGTCGTTAAAAAAATACTGATTTGTAAGGTTTTGAATAACAGCAGCTCCCAAACCACATGATATATAGAAAAACAAAAACCGCTTGCCTCCCCAAAAATGCTCTAATGCGGTGCCAAAAGAATAAAGTCCGACCATGTTAAACAAAATATGACTTAAACTTGGGTATGGCGCATGCATAAACATATGCGTAATAGGTTGCCAGATTTGAAAATCAGGATCTTGAAAAGAATGTAACGCCAATGAATTGTAAATCATTGCGGTATTGCCAAAAAAATTCGTGCCTATATATAACAAAACATTGGCTATCAAAAGTTGTTTTACAACAGGAGTTACGTCGTTCATAAATTAAATTTTTTATCAATGTCATCGACATTCATTGTAATAAATGTTGGTTTTTGAAAAGGCGAAAAATTAGGCTCTCGACAACCAAAAAGATTGTTAACCAAATTTTCTTGGGCTGTTTCGGAGAGCGAAATTCCGTTTCTGACCGCCAAACTTCTCGCCATAGACTTTGCTATACTGTCGTTTTGACTAAAACTTTCGTTACTAAAACCGTTTTGCAAATCCGAAATAAGCTGCTCAATAACAGCATTTGCATCAGATTCTGTGATGTTTATTGGCAGACCAGAAATCACTAGATGGTCTACATTTGATTCGTCAAAAACAAAACCAACCAATTGCAATGGTTTTTTGATTTCGTCAAAAACTTGCAATTGCTCTCGCGAAAAAAACAATGTCAACGGAAACAATAACTGCTGACTCATTCCTTTTTGAATGGTCATTTGTTCAAGAAACTGCTCATACAGTACCCGCTGATGCGCTCGATACTGATTGATGATTACAATTCCAGACTTAATTGGGTTGACAATATATTTTCTATTAATTTGAAAAGTTCGTGAAACCGCTTTTTCTATCGCCGTATTTTCAAACAATGACGAGCTAACTGTTTCAGATTCAAAGTGGTGTACAACACCTTTATGATCATCAAAAACTTCGTCGGCACCAGACTTTGCGGCCATATACAAACCTTCCCACTGCATTGCAGTTGGTTGCGGTTTATGCGAATAATTAGAGCCTGAAACACTTTTATCAAACGGATTAAAACCACCATCGACCATCACTTTTGGCATTTCGGCAGTTTGATTTTTGAAATGATATGGCGTGTCTAAAGCTGAATTTCGATCAAAATCCAGAACAGGCGCCACATTAAATTGCCCCAGACTATGTTTTATGGTCGTTCTTAAAAATGCATAAAGCGAATGCTCATCGTCAAACTTAATTTCGGTTTTTGTAGGATGAATATTAATATCAATACTACTTGGCGGTACCTGCAGATATACAAAATAACTGGGCTGCACACCCACAGGCAAAAGACCCTCATAGGCCGACATCACAGCGTGATGCAAGTAGCCCGACTTTATAAACCTGTTATTAACAAAAAAATATTGCTCGCCGCGCGTTCTTCTAGAAAATTCTGGTTTGCACACAAAACCATCAATTTTTACTAAGTCAGTGTCTTCTGCAATCGGAATTAATTTTTCATTGGTTCGTCCGCCAAAAACATTAACAATGCGCTGCCGCAAATTAGATTTTGGTAAATTGTACAACTCGCCACCATTATTATAAAACGAAAACGCAATGTCTTGATGAGCAAGTGCAATGCGCTGAAACTCATCAACAATATGACGGTGTTCAACAGTATCTGACTTCAAAAAATTACGACGAGCAGGAATATTAAAAAACAAATTTTTGATAGAAAATGAAGTTCCAGTTGGAAAAACCGCCGCATCTTGCGACATAAACTTGCTTGCTGCAATAATCAACTGTGTGCCAAGTTCGTCTTGATCTTGTTTTGTTTTTAACTCAACATGCGCAATTGCGGCAATAGATGCCAATGCTTCGCCCCGAAAACCTTTGGTGTGCAACGCAAACAAATCTTCGGCTTGCCTAATTTTAGACGTAGCATGCCGCTCAAAACAAAGTCTAGCATCTGTAACATTCATGCCCTTGCCATTATCAATGACTTGAATTAGTGATTTTCCAGCTTCCTTGATAATAAGTTTAATGTCGGTTGCGCCAGCATCTACGGCGTTTTCGACCAACTCTTTCACCACAGATGCTGGCCTTTGCACTACTTCGCCCGCAGCAATTTGGTTGGCAACATGATCAGGAAGCAATTGAATAATACTTGACATAAAACAATCGTGAACTAAAAATTTTGAAACAAATTTAAGAAATAAAACCCATGAATTCCGTTATTGTTTTCATAAAAAAATCCATCTCAAAACAAGATAGGTTTCTAGTATAAACCAAATTTATTACAAAAATTTTACCGTTTTTTGGGCGTTGCGCGAGCCCGCAAAAGCGGGGATCGCGCCGGGCTGTTGTTTCAATCTTTTTTAATTTTTGTCATCCCGAGCGCAGTCGAGGGACAAAAATTAAAAAAGGATTTCCACGACCATCCCTAACGCAGCGCAACCGTTGACCAAGTTTGCGATATTTTAGGTTTTACGCTATTAAAGCTCAATGTACACACTGGTGTTTTGTTAAACTTTGTTTGCAGTAGCACAAGCGTTAGGTGTTGAGCGGAAATCCTTTTTTGATCTCGTCCTAAAAGACGAGACCAAAAAAGATTGGGAGCGGAACACCGACGTGCTCCCCGCCCTTGCGGGCGCACGGAACGCCCAAAAAATTTTTAAAAACATTAACGACCTACTTTATACAAAAAAAACTACTTATTCAATTTCAAATGCTCGTTACCAATTTGTTTTTGACCGTCTGCCAACAAATTGATGGCGTCATAGCCCGAACTTTTGTTGGCTTGTTGTCGCAAGAAAGCCATTTTTATGGCAGCAATGGCCGCCTCTGTACCTTTGTTGCCATGCAAACCGCCACTTCGGTCAATAGATTGTTGCTCGCTATTGTCTGTCAACACACAAAAAATAACGGGACTGTCAGAGAGCACATTCAAATCTTTGATGCCTTGCGTCACACCATCACACACAAAATCAAAATGTTGGGTCTCGCCTTTTATGACGCTTCCAATCACAATCACAACGTCAGGTTTTTGTGACTCAATCATTTTTTTGGCGCCATAAACCAGCTCAAAACTTCCGGGTACATTCCACCGAATAATGTTTTCATGCAGTGCGCCACAATCTGTTAGCGCATCGATTGCGCCTTTATAAAGTCCTTCGGTAATGTGGTCATTCCACTCAGAAACAAGAATCCCAAACCGAAAAATACTCGCGTTTGGGATTTTATTTTTATTGTAATTAGATAAATTTTTGTTTGCGGTTGCCATGATTTTATATTTTTTCAAATATACAATTTAGGCAGCAAAAATACTTTTAAAATTTTTAAACTTTATTGCGACAATCCAATCAATGCGTCAATGCCTTGGGCTTCTGTCGACGCTTCGTAGTTTTCTTTAATATCTGTAAAAAACTTCAATGCTTCTTCTTTGTTCTTGAGCGCCAACGCTACTTTACCTGCTTTTAGCAAATAAATCGGTGTTGTCATGTCGTTTTTGTTGTTTTCTGCGGCTTTCACATAAAAATCAAGTGCTTCTTGCAATTGGTTTTTTTGAGCGTGCGCATCGCCAATAGCGCCTATTGAAATCGGCTTCAAGATTTTGTCATCAGAACTAAAGTCAGACAAATACTCTATCGCTTTATCATATTTTCCTGAATTCAAGAAGGCCATTCCTGCATAATAGTTTGCCAGATTTCCGGTTTTAGTTCCTGAATATTCGCTTGCAATTTTCACAAAACCAAATTTTCCGTCAGACCCGTTTAATGCTAGGTTAAATAGTGAATCACTTTTTACGCCATCTGTAGCTTGTTTAAAATTTTGTTGTGCCACAAACATTTGCTCAATTGCATCTTCTTCGTTTGGCTCTGCAATAAATTTTTGATAAGCAAAGTAAGCCAACGCAATAAACGTAATTGCACCAACAACGCCAAAAATGGCTTTTTGGTTTTTTTCTACAAAAGCCTCGGTTTTATTGGCAGTGTCGTCAAGTGCATTAAAAACTCCAGCGGTTGTGCTGTTTTTTTCGTCAACGGTCGACAATGCTTCTTGCTCAAAAATTGGCTCAGCTTTTTCGACTTTTGGTTTTGGTTCTTTATATCCTCGTTTGTTGAAAGTTGCCATAATTGCATTTTATATTTGAGGTGCAAAATTAAAATTTTAATTGATATCTAAAAGCGGTTTTGTCGATAATTTTCAATAATTTGCACCTATGTTTGCGAAACTAATCAAAAATCTTCAAAAACAACAAATTCTTATCAATGTTTTCAGGCATTAACAAATGATTCTCAAAAGTATAGCATTACTAAATTATAAAAGTTTTTCGAAAATAAATTTCGATTTTCATCAAAAAATAAACTGTTTTGTTGGCAAAAATGGTGTCGGAAAAACCAATGTGCTTGATGCGATTTATCTTTTAGCAAACGGAAAAAGCTATTTTAACACGCTTTCTGTTCAAAACATAAAGCATGACCAAGATTTTTTTGTGGTCGATGGTTTATTTGAAAAACAAAACCGGTCTGAACAAATTTTGTGCAGCATCAAACGTGGACAAAAAAAAGTATTGAAACGCAACGGTAAGGTTTATGAAAAATTCTCTGATCACGTTGGGTTGATTCCCGTAGTAATTATTTCGCCGTCTGACCAAGACTTGATTCTTGATGGCAGTGAAACCCGCCGAAAATTTCTTGACAACGTCATTTCGCAAACAGACCATTTATATTTGCAAAACCTTATTAAATATCAAAAAATCATCCAACAACGAAATGCATTGTTGAAATATTTTGCCATAAATCGGGTTTTTGAAAACGACACTTTAGAGATTTATAACGCGCAACTTATTGAATTTGGCAGTCAAATTTTTGAATCTCGAAAATCTTTTATTGCAGATTTTGAACCAATTTTCAACAAACACTATCAAACAATTTGTGACAAACAAGAAAATGTAAACCTGTCATATGACAGTAAGCTGTTAAAAACTGATTTTGGAATATTATTGCACGAAAATTTACAAAAAGATAGATTATTTCAATATACAACAGTAGGCACTCATCGAGATGATTTATTGTTTCAGATTGACAATCAAGCCATAAAGAAGTTTGGTTCGCAAGGGCAACAAAAAACGTTTTTGATCGCACTTAAATTAGCGCAATTCGAGTTTTTAAAATCAAAAAGTGGCGAAAATCCAATCGTTTTGTTTGATGATGTTTTTGACAAATTAGATGAAAATCGTGTTCAAAAAATAGTTGAAATGGTTAATAGCGAAGTTTTTGGACAGTTGTTTATAACTGATACGCATCAAGATCGAACCCAGAAAATTCTATCGGCAGTCGACAGACAATTCAAAATTTTTGTACTTGAATAAATCAATTGTAAAAGATATTTGTACATTTACTTTATAAATCAAGTTGTAAATGCCTGTTTCTCTTAAATTTCGTAAACCAATTCACGTGTTTTTGTTTGTAGCTATCATCGCTATTCAAATTGTTGTGTTTGCTTTTTGGTTTACACAAAACACCAATCAAAAAGCACTTACATTGGCGGTCGAAAATGCTAGTAAACCCAATAAAGCATTGGCATTATCAAATTTTGCGACCCAATATTATTTAGAGGCAAACAATAGTTTTAATGCTTATTTGCAAGACTACAACAAAAATTCTTTCAAAAAGTATACAGTTTCTCTTGATTTAATGAGTGTTTATCTCGATTCCTTAAACCAACTATCATCACGTGACGAGACTTTCAAAAAGGCAATTAGCAACAAAAAATCAATTGAAAAAAAAGTTGTAGAACTTCGCAAAGATCTAGATGAAATATTAAAAAACGGTATTGAACCACTTGCACCTGCAAGCGAAAACGATTTTGAAATCCAAAAATTTGATTCAAAAAAAATTTTAAGTTCTATAAAATTTGATACTGTATTAAAAAAAGAAGAGGTAAAAAAGAAAGGTTTTTTCTCGAGGATAGGTAGCGCACTCTCGGGTAAGAATGATGTTGAGAAAGAAAAAACCAACATTAAAATCATCATGGAATTTGACAACCTTCAAAAAATTGGTTCATTTGAAGATCAAATCAAAAATGTTTACAAAAACATTGACCTATATTATAACAACCAATTTCAAAAACTAAAAAATAGTTATTTTAATATAAAATCAAAGGATAAACAACTGCTCAACGTCAACAGAAATATTTTGAAAAACAGTCAAGACGTGATTTTGTTTTATGCATCGTCTGCGCAAGAAGCTAGCCGTTTGAAATACCAGACCACGATCGACGAGTATTATAAGGACGCGGCACGCAAAAAAACATTAATTTTAATGCTAATGATTTTTATGTTGGCCTGCACAGCTTTGCTACTATTTTATACGTATCATGCTTTTATTTATGAAAACAAATTGGCAACAGCCAAAAAAACTGCCGAAAATAATGTGCTTTTTAAGAACAGAATCATTGGCATGATAAGCCACGAAATGCGTGCACCACTCAATATTATTTCAAATTTGAGTCAATCGCTGATAAATAAGAATATTGAAAATAACGACAAAATCAACTTATTATATTTCACTTCAAATTCGTTAAAAATTACTGCCAATCAAATTTTAGATTATTTTAAAAACGAAAATTCAAAATTGGCAGTTTATATAACAAAAGTCAACCTCTATCAAGAAATTTTTGCAATTTTAGAATCCTTGCAATCTTTGGCAGAACAAAAGAATATTGATTTGAAATTTGAAATCGATCGCAAATTAGACCAAATATTTATTACAGATATTGGTAAAATTCATCAACTTTTTTATAATCTAATTGGAAATGCAATCAAATTTACCGACAAAGGTAGTATAACTGCAAACTGCAGATTTTTGGCAAGTGGCCACAACAATTTTATGGCAGTTTCTATTCAAGATACAGGCGTTGGAATTCCAAAAAAAGATATTGACAAGGTTTTTGATGCAAGTTTCCAGAGTGAGCAACACACGGCACAAATAGGTTTTGGCGCAGGACTTGGACTGCATTTGTGCAAAGAGATTGTCGAACTTCTAGGTGGAAAAATATCAGCAACAAGCGAGCCAAACAAAGGAACCAAAATCGATTTTGAAATCAAATTAGACCAAAAAAACCTTGAAACAACCTCAAACAAAGATTTATTAAAACAATATAATTTATCATCAAAAAACAAGGTGCTAGTGTTAGACGATGACAAAATTGTTTTGGTCATGCTTCAAAAAATCTTGAAAGACGCCGATTTTGAAGTTACTTCTTTTTCTATAATCGATGATTTTGAAAAGCAAATTCGTGAAAAAAAAGTAGACTTGATTGTTACAGATTTAAACATTCATGGCGTTTCGATTCAAGAAACAACCTATAAAATTAAAAATTCTGAAAACATTAACCAAAAAACACCAATAATTATTATTTCTGGCGACGAATCAATCACTGATAAAGATTCACTAACTTTAAATTTTGATGCATTTTTAAATAAACCTGTAAATCGTGAAATGTTTTATGATAAAATTGTAGCTGTACTTTTACATCAAAAAAATCATTAAATTTGCTTCTTAATTTTAAATGATTTTTCACGTGAAAATTTTCAATTTTTTTATTGCAATTCTTTGTTTTTTTAATCTAGGTTGCAACGGTCAAACATCAAAAAATGTTTTAACAGTTTCTGTTTCAGAATTTGCAGATGCAATACAGACCGTAACAAAACCGCAGCTTATTGACGTTCGTACACCAAAAGAATTTGAACCGCAGCATATAGACAATGCCATAAACATCAATTGGAATGACGCTGCTTTTACAGAAAATATTGCAAAACTAGATAAGACAAAACCGGTCTATATATATTGTCTTGCAGGCAGCCGCAGTTTGCAAGCCGCCAACAAAATGGCAGAATTAGGTTTTACAAAAATCATCAACTTGGAAGGCGGAATCTTGAAATGGAATGCGCAACAAGCATCAAAACCAAGCACAGCGCCTGAAAAAATCGTAGGCATTTGTGTGCAAGAGTATACCGCAATGCTAGAAACTAATAAAAAAACTGTGGTCAATTTTTATGCAGAATGGTGTGCGCCCTGTAAAAAAATGGCGCCATATCTATTGAAAATTCAAAAAGAGTTAGCGACTAACAAATCAGAAACAACACTAGTTAGATACAATGCCGACGAAAATAAAACCATGATAAAAATCCTGAAAATAGACGAGCTTCCTGTGATTTTGATTTATAAAAATGACAAAATAGTTTATCGTCACAACGGTTTTTTGAGCGAAGCCGATTTGAGGAAAAAATTAAACATCACAAAATAACAAATATATTTAATCGCAAATTCGCAGATTTCAGTTTGCATTTATACTTGCTAATTTGCGAATTTGCGGTTAAAAATCATCGACATAAATGTTACAACCAACCACCCTGTCTTTTCTAGATGACCTGCGACAAAACAACAACCGTGAATGGTTTCAAGAAAACAAAAAACAATACGAACTTTTCAAAAAAGACTATCACAACTTGATAAATTTGGTTTTAACCGAACTCAAAAAAACAGATTCAAGTCTTGAGATGGTACAAACCAAAGATTGTGCTTTTAGAATCAACAGAGATATTCGCTTTTCTAAAAACAAATCACCTTACAAAACACATCTTGCAATTGGTATTTCTGCCGATGGCAAAAAAAATACAAAATCAAGCTATTATATTCATATCGAGCCTAATGCGTGTTTTGTTGGTGGCGGACTTTACTGTCCTGAACCGCAGCAACTTGCAAAAATCAGAAAAGAAATTGCTTTTTTTTATGATGATTTGCAAACTATCATCGGCAATCCAAAATTCAAAAAAGCGTTTAACAGTTTATCAAAAGACGAAGGACAATTCTTGAAAAACCCACCAAAAGGCTACGAAAAAGATCATCCTGCTATCGAATTTTTGAAACTAAAAAGTTTTACGGCCGGTACAACTTTCGACGAAAAAGATGCGTTAAAGCCAGATTTTGTTTCAAAAATGGTAGACTATCTACGAATCATAAAACCTTTTAACGATTTTTTGAATCGTGCTGTAGAAGAAATCGAATAGTCAATAAATGAAAAAAAAATCCTGTTTCTAGGTGAAACCTATCGCACAGATGCCGTAACGTGGGTAAACGGTTTGCAAGAATTTGGGAATTTTGAAATCATCACTTGGGAACTTCAAACAATAAGTAACTCTTAGACAAACTAATTTTTTATAACTTTTACATTGTCCAATTTATTATACAAAATCCTCACCAAAACCGTCGGGCTATCGCTTAATTTACTTGCGATTTTCAACCCCAAAAAAGCCGCCAAAATTGCCTACGGATTGCACAGCCAACCACGAATTGGGCAAATTTCTGAAAACAAAATTCCACAAATTCTTAAATCATCTGTTCAAAAAATTTTAGCAATCGATGAGCTAAAGTACCAAACCTACTCGTGGATTGGCAACCATGAAACCATTTTGCTCATGCACGGCTGGGAGAGCAACTCTGCCCGTTGGGAGCGTCTTCTGCCCTATTTGCTCGAAACCAAAAAAACCGTTATCGCCATCGATGCTCCTGCTCACGGACTGTCGAGTGATCGCTCTTTTTCGGTGCCAAAATATGCAAAACTGATAAACGAATTTTCAAAAACCACCAAAATAGATTACATCATATCGCACTCAATAGGTGGTGCAGCAGCTGTTTTTTATCAGTTTAAATACCAAAATCCCGACCTAAAAAAAATGGTCATTCTTGGCGCACCGTCAGATTTGCAGGTTTTGATAAACAATTTCACAAAACTGATGGGTTTTTCTAAACAGCTCAAAAAACACCTCGAAACCGAATTTTCTAAAAACACAAATTTGCCAATATCCGAGTTTTCTACCGAAAAGTTTGGCTCAAAAATCAAAATTCCCGCCCTTATTGCGCACGACCAAAATGACACCGTAGTCGCGTTTTCTGAAAGTCAAAAGACCATCAAAAACTGGAAAAACATTACTTTTATCGAGACCAAAAATCTTGGACATTCCATGCACGATGACGTTTTATACCAACAAATTATCGGTTTTTTGAAGCTGTAAACATCGGTCTTTGTTTTGAAGCTGGGTCACGCTTTTACCTTTATCTGTCATTGCGAGGCACGAAGCAATCTAATAAAGATTGCTTCGTGCCTCGCAATGACAGGATACCGGTTCTATCGTGGCTAGTCGTTAACTTGGTTGCTTTTTTTTAGGTTGTGGTCTCAAGTTATTGTTTAAACGAACTCCAAAATAGTATTTTACAAAATTAATTATTTTGTGTGTTTACAAACTTGGTCAACGGTTGTAATGCGTTAGGTGTTGAGCGGAAATCCTTTTTTGTTTTTTGTCCCTCGACTGCGCTCGGGATGACAAAAAACAAAAAAGATTGGGAGCGGCACACCGACCTCGGCCTTTTTCGGCCGAGGTAACGCCCAAATCTATCTTGATGGCAGACTAATAGACTGATAAAAATACGGTCTATTTTTAGATTTCCCGCTAAAGGCCAGGGACTTTATTGTTTTCTGCGGCCAAAGTAGCAAGCTGCAAAATTCTTTTTTGTCTGGTTGATTGGGTTTTTGCTAGTTTTATGTACCGAAGGATAAATCGTTTATTTGAAGGCGAAAATGCTTCGAAATTATCATGTGAAAACTCGAAATTTTCGAACATTATTTTCAAGTCTTTGGGAATAACGAAGTTATCGACATCGTTCATGAAATTCCATAAACCTGCTTTTTTTGAGGCATCAACAGCATCAAAACCTGCTTGATGCACTAGACTTAATGCTTCTAATTTTGCAAAAAATATGTCGAAAATATTAAAAGAAATCGACATATAGTAATACTTTCAAAAAGAATAAATCACCCCATCCTCACCCGCGGCAACCCAATCTCGTGCTCCTGCGGATAAGGCGCACGAAAGGTTTCGGACTTGTCGCTGCGTAGTTGTTCGGTGGCGGTAAATTGCAGGGCTTTGTTGCTGGAATAGCGTGGGTCAGGCACAAACGGCATTTTGGCCATTTTGGTAATGGTGATGGTCGGAAAATGATAGTCAACCTCGACAGTGCCAAGCAGCAGGTAACAACCGCCACCCAAAAACGGAAATTCAGTAACGACTTTCGGGAAATGTGCGGTGTCGAAATAGTCGCCATCGCAGTCTATCCAAGTGCCAAAATACATCATGCCGAGCTTAGTAGGTACTTGCTTGGTCGATACCAAATAGGCAATTAGTTTGACTTGTTTTTTCAAGAAATGAATCAAGTTTTTGGCAACAACATCACTTTTATAACTGGTTTGCAACAACTCAAACGGCGTGCACGTGGTCGAAAATCCTATAATCTCGATCTCGTCAAAAGCATCTTCAAAAATAGACCGTTCTACAACGGGTAAGTCAAATTTTTTTAATGGTTCTTGAATCAACAGCAAATTATTGTCGGGTTTAAAATTGGTAAGAATCATTCTGGCAATAACGATCAACTGACTTTTTGATTGATTAGTAAACCGAAATGCACCCACAAAAATCAGGGTTTGAATGCTCTCTAAACCTACAGCAATGCGGTTCATGAAATCTTCTAACGATTGATAATTTCCATTCTGCTCTCGTTCTTGCACAATCCTGAAAATCAAATCATCGTTGAGACTTTTAAGCAAACTCATACCCAAAAAAACATCGGTATCATAAACCACTGTTTCAAAATTACTCCAATTTATACACGGATTGTTAATTATTGCGCCACTCATTTTGGCTTCGTGTACATAAATTTCTGGTCTATAAAATCCGCCACCGTTGTTGATTGCGGCCACCATAAACTCGATGCCGTAGTAACTTTTGAGATATAAACTTTGGTAACTCTCTACGGCATAACTCGCCGAATGTGCCTTACAAAAACTATATCCTGCAAAACTCTCTATTTGACGATACACCTCTTCGCTCAATTTTTCAGGATGTCCTTGGGCTTTGCACGACACAAAAAACTGGTCCTTGACCGATTGCAATTCCAAGAGCGAACGGCCTTTTCCGCTGATTGCTCGTCGCAAAATATCGCCATAAGCAGCTGTGAGTCCGCCATAGTGCAGCGCAATTTTTATAACATCTTCTTGATAAACCATCACACCGTAGGTTTCGCCTAGTTGTTCTTTAAAAACATCATGAAAATATTCAAACCTGTCGGGGTAGTTGTGCCTAAAAATATATTCACGCATCATGCCGCTTTGTGCTACGCCTGGCCTGATTATGCTTGATGCGGCAACCAATGTTTTATAATTATCACATTTCAGTCGTCGCAACAATCCACGCATTGCGGGACTTTCGATATAAAAACAACCGATGGTTTGCCCGATGCTCAAAAACTCATTACACCGTTTTTCATTTTTAGATAATGAAATATCGGTAATATCAATCTTGATGCCTCGATTTTTTTCGATGGTTCGCACGGCTTCGTCAATGGTGCCAAGCCCTCGCTGACTGAGAATATCAAATTTTTCAAACCCAATAGATTCAGCCACGTGCATGTCAAACTGCACAATCGGGAAACCTTTTGGTGGCATTTCAAGAGCCGTGAAATTGGTAATTGGCTCTTCAGAAATGATGATTCCGCAGGAATGCATGCTGCGCTGGTTGGGATATTTCTCGAGCATTTGCCCATATTCTTCAACATACTTGACCACCGAATTACTCTCACGGGCTTTGCCACGTGGCTTTGCCAAAGCATCTAATTCTTCTTTTGCGAGTCCAAAAACTTTGCCCACTTCTCTAAAAATCGATCGGTATTTAAACTCGACATTGGTACCACAAAAAGCCACGCGACTCGGGTCGAACCGTTTAAAAATATAATCCAGAATAAAATCACGCTCGCGCCACGACCAATCGAGGTCAAAATCAGGTGGCGACTTGCGGTTTTCGTTCAAAAAACGTTCAAAATAAAGGTCAAGTTCTATAGGGCAAATGTCGGTGATGCCCAAACAATAACTCACAATGCTGTTGGCACCACTACCCCGCCCAACGTGCATGAATCCTCGTGATTTTGAGTATTGAATAATATCCCAAGTAATCAAAAAGTAACCGCCAAAATTAAGATCGTTTATGACTTTTAGCTCTTTCAAGACACGTGCTTGGGCTTCTTTATTATTATTTCCGTAACGTTTTACAAGTCCGTTTTTGGCAAGATTCTCGAGCAACAATCTATCGCCTTCT
>JBDLWE010000138.1:0-4573 GCA_039804445.1 Bacteroidota bacterium
CGTGAGCGATTAAGGCGGTATCCTTTTTTGAATTTTTGTCCCTCGACTGTACTTCGACTTCGCTCACTAGAGACTTCTCGCGGACAAAAATTTAAAAAAGATATAGCCGAAAGCGCGACCGTATTTGAGCAAAGGCGCTCTGGACGGTGAGATGATTGCGCATTTGGGCAAATGGGGACACGCACGAATAAATTGAAAATTATTGGTAGCGAATGGCTTTTATGGGGGATATTTTGGTGATGATGTAAGACGGGATTATCAAAACGAGCATGCAAACGGCTATGGTGATTAGGTTTATGCCTAAGATATGGGCTATGTTTATTGTGACTGGGGCTTGATTGACGTAGTAACTTTCGGGGTTTAGGGTGATGATGCCTGTTTGCTGTTGGATGATGAGTAGCACAATGGCGATGATGTTGCCAAAAAGTAGTCCTCGTCCAACGAGATAGGCGGCGTTGTAGAGAAATATTTTGCGGATGCTCCAGTTGCTGGCTCCTATGGCTTTGAGGATTCCGATGGTTTGGGTGCGTTCGAGGATGAGCACGAGCAGTGTGACGGCCATGTTGATGGTGGAGACGGCGATCATGATGCTGATGATGATGATGATATTGAAATCGAAAAGTTGTAGCCAATCGAAGATATAGGCAAATTTTTCGACGATGGTTTGGGTGTTCAGTTTTGAATTTGTGGTTTTGTAAACTTCGGCTCCTTTGGTCTGGATTTGGTCGAAATTGTCGATAAAAACCTCGAAAGCGCCGATTTGATTGGGTGTCCAACGATTTATTTTTTGGATATGGCGAATGTCGCCTACTATATATGTGTTGTCAAAATCTTGAAAACCTGATTTATATATGCCTACAATTTTGAAAACCCGCAAATTAGGTAGTTGATTGTTGCTGTCTTTCATGAAAAAAGTGTTGCAACGGTCGCCGAGTTTGAGTCCGAGGCGACTGGCGAGATATTCGGATATTAGAATTTCGGGGCTGATGGCGTCTAAAAACTTTGGGATTTTTCCTGCTGTGAGATATTCCGAAAGATTTTGCCAATCAAAATCTGTTCCGACGCCTTTGAAGATTACGCCATCGAAGGCGGCAGCGGTGCGGATGATTCCAGCTTTGGTGGCAATGGCTTGAATATGTTTTATGCCTGCGATGGTTTTGAATTTTGGATAAAATTCTTGGTTGATATTAACGGCCGATACCGTAACGGCAGATTGGTTGCTATCGAAATTTGAAATGATGATATGACCAGAGAATGCTGCTATTTTTTGACGTATTTTTTGCTGAAGCCCTACTCCTGTTGCCACAGAAACTATCATCATGATGACGCTAATGGCAATTGCCGAAACCGCAATATTGATTATTGGTGATGAGAGATTGCCTTTTTTGTTATTTTTAGAAACAAGTTTTTTGGCGATAAAAAATGCTGTGTTCAAAGTCGTGAATTAATATATGTGAACAAATTTAAGATATTTCGGGGTTTGCCGCTGTACTATCTACAAAATTTTTGTTTTATTTGCGATTATAAAAAAAATATTCAATGACTAATCTATTGCACCGCGACGAATTTTCTGGGAAGATAAACACTACCCACAAAAAATTGTTTTTGTTAATAGCGATTGTTTTTACGGTTTTTTCATGTAAAACGGTTCAAAATAAATCGACAATGGTTTTGACAACTACTGGCACAATAAATGGCAAAAACGTTACAGATTTGAAACCGAATATTGTTATTGATAAAACAAAAAATGTGTTTGGAACAGGTGCAGATAATTTTGCAGGATTTGAAAAGAGCGTTGCAAGTAAAAGAGTTGGTGTGGTCACAAACCAATCTGGACTGCTGCTACACGACCAACATGTGATTGATTATTTATTGGCAAAAAAAGTAAATGTTACAAAAATTTTTGCGCCAGAGCATGGATTTCGTGGTACTGCCGACGCGGGCGAACTTGTGGTTGATGGCAAAGACACCAAAACTGGACTGCCCATTTTGTCGCTTTATGGCGATAACAGAAAGCCAAAAGCTGCACAATTAGAAGATTTGGATATCATTGTCTTTGATTTGCAAGATGTTGGTGCACGATTTTATACCTATATATCAACCCTTCATAATGTCATGGAAGCTTGTGCCGAAAACAATGTTTCGCTCATCATTCTTGATCGACCAAACCCAAACGGTGGTATTGTTGACGGACCAATTCTTGAAAAACAATGGACAACTTTTGTGGGAATGCACCCGATTCCGGTTTTACATGGCATGACAATTGGCGAATATGCCCAAATGATTAATGGCGAAAAATGGTTGCAGAACGAGGTAAAATGCGATTTGCAGGTCGTGGCCTGCAGTGCCTATGACCGAAGAATATTTTATGATTTGAAGGTAAAACCATCGCCAAACTTGCCAAATGCAAAAGCCATAAACCTCTATGCAAGTCTTTGTTTTTTTGAAGGTACTAATGTGAGCGTAGGTCGTGGCACCAATAAACAATTTCAGATTTATGGCTCACCATTTATAACAGATTTTTCGTTTTCATTTACACCACTGCCCAACGAAGGAGCAAAAGATCCCATACACAATGGGCGAGAATGCTTTGGTGACGACCTATCGACAATCGAGCCCGTTAACAAACTAGAGCTAAAATGGTTGTTAAAAGCCTATCAAAACACACCAGATAAAAGCACGTTTTTTAATCAGTTTTTTACAAAACTTGCAGGTAGCAAAACCTTGCAACAACAAATAGAATCTGGACTGACCGAAAACGAAATTAGAGAAACTTGGAAAGATGGTTTGAAGCAATTCAAATCAATGCGTCGAAAATATTTGATTTATGCAGAATAAATTATTGCAGCATTTTCTTTTTAATAGTCTCTACAATATTGAACGCCGCAGGACAAATCGGAAGATTTTTGAGCGTGATATCAGCAATTTGATAAAATTTTTTTCGGTCTGTATGCGGAAATTCACGACAGGCTTTTGGTCGAATTTCATAGATATTGCAACTGTTGTCATCTGCAAGAAAAACACACGGCACAGCCTGCAAAACATAGTCTTTGTCTTCGTCAATCTGTAAAAATTGGTCTATAAATTGCTGTGGTTTTTGTTTGAATGATTTCGAAATCCTTTCAATATCGGCAGTTGTGAAAAGCGGTCCCGTGGTTTTGCAACAATTTGCACAAGTCAAACAATCGGTTTTTTTGAATTCGGCTGCATGTGCATCTTCCATCAAATAATCAAGATTTCTGGGCGGTTTTTTGCGAAGTTTGTCAAAAAATTTTTTGTTTTCTAGATGTTTATCTTTTGCTAACTTTGGCAAAATTTCTAGTGGCGGATTGGTTTTCACAACTTTTTTCTGCAAATATAAAAAATGAATATTTACAGAATCATCAAAAAACAATATTTTCAAAATAATTTGGGCGTGCCTTTATCTGGTCTAAAAAAGACCAGATAAAGTCGTGCTGTCTGCTCCCGCTTTTTTGGTCTCGTCCCAAAAGACGAGACCAAAAAGAGCTCCGCTCCCATCACTCACGCAAAAAAACCGCACCAAAAAACTATCTTTACCAAAAAAATATTAAACCACATGAAAGACCTTTTTGGACAAGCAATTTATGATTATCAAACAAAAAATCATCCAAAAAACATCATCACCTCCACTAATATTTCTGATGATGACCAAATGAATGTTTCGTACTTGTTTCGCAATTTTGAGCAAATGCCAATTATTGAACAAACCGCACTTGACCTATCATTTGGCAAAGTGCTAGACGTTGGTTGTGGCGCAGGAAGTCACAGTTTGTATCTACAAAACATCAAAAATCTAGAAAAAACGGCCATAGACATATCTACAAATGCCATAAAAACTTGCGAGTTGCGAGGCCTAGAAAATTGTTTTGTGAAAAATATATTTGACTTAGACCCGCACGAATTTGGAACATTCAATACTATTTTGTTGCTAATGAACGGAACCGGAATTTGCGGTCAACTCAGAAATCTGAATCAGTTTTTGCAACAACTAAAGGTACTACTGACCACAGACGGACAAATCCTTATTGACAGTTCAGACATAATCTATATGTTTGATGAAGACGAAGTTGACAAAATTTTATCAAAAAAAACAACCGATTATTACGGCGAATTAACCTTCAATATCTCATACAAAAACCAAAAAGAAGATCCTTTCTATTGGCTATATCTCGATTTTGAAACCTTAAAAAATGCTTGCGTCGCAAATGATCTAAATTGCGAAAAAATATTTGAAGGCAAAAACCACGATTATTTGGCACGTATTACGCATCAAAAATTTTAAAAACGCGTCCCATTTTTATTAAACCTGTTTTTCAAATAGTTGAATGTTGTCGTTCATAACTTCTTGAGGTGTCTGAAAATGCAGTACTTTGCTTGGCAACTTAATAATGTTTTTTCTGGAATATTCTCTTGCTCTATCGATGTTTCGCTCATTTTCATAACAACTTTTTATGGTGCTAACAAAATTATTCAAAGAACCCATTAATTTTGTATCATTGTCGGTACTACAAATTCTAATATCTTTTGCAACTGCATTTAAATGATTTTGAAA
>JBDLWE010000139.1:0-4656 GCA_039804445.1 Bacteroidota bacterium
AAAGTTTTGTGAACAACAAATTTGAAGTTTGTAGATTAGAAACCGCTATGCCAATATGTTCTATTTTGTTCATTTGTAAATCAAATTTGTTTCCACAAATTTAGAAAGTTTTGACCATGAATTTCACGAATTTCACGAATTAATTTACACTCTTTTAGAAAATTTGGAATCAATAATAATATTTTTCAAATTTTTAAGAAACAAAATTTGTGAATTCGTGGCAAAAACGAATTTATCTATTCATTTACTTATCAAATTTTGTACTTTTGTACCATGGAAACCAATAGACAAAAGAAAATAGGCGGTGTGATTCAAAAAGATTTAGTTGAAATCTTGCAGGGCGAAATCAGAAAAAATCAAATTCATAACCTTATTATTTCAGTTTCTAAAGTTGTTGTTACTACAGATTTGAATGTTGCCACTGTACACCTAAGTATTTTTCCGCAAGAAAAGGCCGCCGAAACTTTGGCCGCCATTAAATCAAATGCAGTACTTATTAAACACGATTTGTCGCAACGCGTGAAAATGCAGTTGCGCCGTGTGCCAAACCTTTCTTTCTTTATTGATGACTCGTTAGACTATATCGAAAAAATAGACAATGCGCTTTCGACAAAAGAAAACCCGATCGAAAACCGAGATTTGCTAGAAAAACGCCGAAAATCTTAAAATGAATTTTCCGCTTTACGTTGCCAAACGCTATTTGAGTAGCAACACCAAAAACACAGCCATAAACATTATTAACCGCATTGCAGCCGTAGGGATTGTGGTTGGCATTGCAGTTTTGTTTTTTGTGTTATCAGTTTTTAGCGGACTCATCGATTTTAGCTTGTCTTTTTCTAACAGCATTGATCCAGATTTAAAGGTGCAAACCACGGTTGGTAAATCTTTTACGATATCAGACAACCAATTATCAAAAATCAAAAAGATTGAAGATATTTCGTGCTTTTCAAAAATTGTAGAAGAGCGGGTTTTGTTTTCGTTTGGCGACAAAAACCAAGTTACGTACCTCAAGGGTGTAGATTCTGCTTACACAAAAGTGAGTCCAATTCGAGACAAAGTCTACGAAAAACAGTGGTTCTCGCCAAATAGTCTAGAGGTTATAGTAGGTGCGGGCGTTGCCGAAAAATTGGGTCTCGGGTTGTTTGATGCCAATAGTATTCTTGAAGTTTTTGTGCCAAAACCCGGCGAAGGAACTATTGAAAATCCTGACGATGCTTTTAACAATACGCAGCTTTTGCCCATAGGGCTTTATAGCATTGCCGATGACTATGATTTTAAGTATGTGTTTTGTGATATAAATCTGGCACAAGCCTTATTGAGTTATAAACAAAATCAGATCTCGAGTTTAGAAATCAAGTTAAAACCAAATACTAGCGAGGCGCAAACAATTGTTGATTTGCAAGACATTTTAGGCAAAAACATTATTGTCAAAAACAAAATTCAGCAAAATGATACCTTGTACAAAATGCTAAATACCGAAAATATTGCGCTGTATCTTATCTTTACGTTGGTTATTATCATTGCACTTTTCAATTTGGTTGGTGCACTTATTATGATGATTATTGACAAACAAAGTAACTTAAAAACCATGCATGCGTTGGGCGTAGAAATCAAAAATTTGCGAAAAATATTCTTGTTTCAAGGTACTTTGCTGTGCTTTTTTGGTGGGTTGCTTGGTCTGACAATAGGCATTATTCTTGTGCTGTTTCAGCAGCAGTTTGGTTTTTTGATGGTTACTGCAGACATGGCTTATCCTGTAAAATTTGTTTTCAAAAACGTTTTTGTTGTTTTGTTGACTATCATTCCGCTCGGGTTTTTGGCGTCATTTATTGCATCGAGCAGAATTAATAAGAAGTTGTTTCGCTAAAGAGTAATCATCGGGTTTATTGGTGTTAACTGTAGTATAAATGTATTTATTTTCAGGTGATTTCCTTTGTTAGTTTTAGAAAATTTACCACAAATTACACAAATATGCACAAATTGATGTGTAGTAATTTTTGTGAACCTTGGCAACAATTGGGTTTTACAACTGTGCAGACTTTTGGTCTGCCAAGCAAAACTGCAGAGTTGTAGTCTTTTGTTTTTTATTTAATAAATATAAATTTAGAACCATTTTGATTTTTTTATTGATTCAACTTGGTCAACGGTTTGTGAGCGTTAGCGATGGCGGCGGTACCCCACAGCCCGAGGAACGAGGTGCGAGGAGTAAAGCCAACAGCGCGGGTGCGCTCCTCGCCGCGGCGAGCGCGCACAACGCCCAAATAATAGTTTTTTTTTAATAAAAAAACCCGTCAAGTTTTTAAAATCTAACGGGTTTGTAATGAAATTGGTAAATATTATTTTGCCAATGCATATCTTCGTGACACTTCGGTCCAGTTTATGACGCTAAAAAACGCCTCTATATAGTCGGGTCTGCGGTTTTGATAGTGCAAATAGTAGGCGTGCTCCCAGACGTCCATGGCCAGAATTGGTTCGCCGCCACAGCCCACTTCGGGCATGAGCGGATTGTCTTGGTTTGGTGTGCCACAAACCTCAAGTTTGCCACCTTTGTGTGCGCACAACCACGCCCAGCCCGAGCCAAATTGTGTTGCACCAGCCTTTGCAAAAACAGCCTTGAACTCGGCAAAAGTGCCAAACGCATCGTCAATAGCCGCGGCCAAATCGCCGGTAGGAAGCCCGCCACCGGTGGGCGACATTACTGTCCAAAACAAATTGTGGTTAAAAAAGCCACCACCATTGTTGCGCACCGCAGCATTGCTTTTATCAAGATTTATCAAGATATTTTCTATAGTTTTGCCAGCCATTTCGGTGCCTGCAATCGCCGCGTTTAGGTTTGTGGTATAGGCATTGTGGTGCTTGGAATGATGTATTTCCATGGTACGGGCGTCAATGTGCGGCTCCAAAGCATCGTAACTATAGGGTAATTGTGGTAATTCAAAAGCCATAATATTTTTTTTAGGTTATTAAAATTCTTTTTATCAAAATTACATAAAATCGTACGAAACCAACCCAAACATATCTTAATATTTCAATTTATTTTTTTTGAAGCCATTCCCGCTTTCCGCTTTAATCTTGGTCTTGAAATGCTTTTTTTTCTAACCACGGCACGAGCTTCCTGCGGTCGCTGTGCCGTGCCAAGAAAAAAATAGCATTTCAAGACCAAGGATTTTCGCTATAATCGGGGCTAAAAAAGCAGTGACTTAAACCAAAAATTTATTTTAAATAACTTATTTTTGCAAAATATTATACTATAATGAACAATATCAGACTTACAAAACGATTTACGTTCGAGGCCGGACACGCACTTCATGGCTATGATGGCAAGTGCAAAAACCTGCACGGACATTCCTATAAACTTTATGTAACCGTAATCGGGCAACCGATTTTAGACAGTAATAACCCAAAATGCGGTATGGTCATTGATTTTTCTGAACTCAAAAAAATCGTGAATCGTGAAGTTATTGACCAGTTTGACCACAGCACAATCTTGAACCAATCTACACCACACGCAGATTTGGCAAAATCACTTCAAGAATTTGGGCACAACATTATAGTTGTAGATTATCAGCCAACGACCGAAAATATGGTTATTGATTTTGCCAGAAAAATCTCAAATAACCTTCCCAACAACATTAAACTTTTTTCGTTAAAACTTCAAGAAACCGAAACCAGTTTTGCAGAGTGGTTTGCGGCAGATAACTAAAAAGTTGCCGTTACAGTTGTCACAGCGAGCGCAGTCGAGGTGCGCTTATTCTTTTACTAAAGTGCAGTTTGATCGATGTAGAACCTTTTTTATCAATGACTTTAAACTTTTCAACTTTCAAACTTATCCCTAAATTTTCACCCAATTCTTGGCCTGATTAAAATCTATAAAATACCGCACACTTACAGACAGTGCGTGGTTTAGTCGGTCGTTAGTCAAGATATTACCTACGTTGTCGGCAAAGCTTTTGTTTATTTCTCTATCAAAGCTTGCCGAGCTATTTCTGTATAAAACCGAAATCACACTGCCAGGCGCAAACCAATAGTTGTAGCTTAAATCCATATTCCAAGAATTAAAACTTGAGTTACGGTTGCGCACATAGGAGTTTAAATCTTGAAAAGTGCCATCGTCTTGCAGCGCCAAATACTGATTGTTTTCTGCATATGACCAATATTGTCTGACCGATAAGTTGAAATTCATGTCGCTATTTATGGCATATTTGGCTGAAATTCCGTTAGAATAAGTTGCTATAAGCCTTGTAGCAAATACAATATCGTTGGGTGTGTTTGGGTTATTATCGGTATTAAAATTATCGACCCAACCACGGTTATTATTTCGTTCGTTATAATCAAAATTAAGCACAACATTTAATTTGTCTGAAAAACGATATCTAGGTGAAATCATCATACCCAGAAAGTTTCGTCCGGGTTCGTTTACAAAACCAAACCCTGGCCGTAGATCAATAGCAAATTTGTTGTTATAATTTGTAGATATAAAAAAATTGCCGTGTATACGCTCAGGAAAAATCATAAACCTGCCGTTGACTCGTGGTTCATAATAATCATAGGTTTCCGGTTTAAAATTGAGTTGAAAACCCACAAAATGATTCTTTTTGGTTGTGGTGTTTATATTAATTCTAAGATTACTTTCTTGTGGTTTGCCACTGTCTAGAT
>JBDLWE010000140.1:0-17581 GCA_039804445.1 Bacteroidota bacterium
TACTTATTTACCACAAATTTCCAAAAGCATTCAGCGTGCCAAAGGTTGGTTTCGCAACGCCATGGAAAAAAACAAGTACGACGGCAAATACTATTACTGCTATTGTACCAAAAGTTCGCATTTTGAATATGTCATGAACGAGGCCTTTAAAAACGATATCCATATTGAAACTTCGTCAGCTTTTGACATTAATATTGTCGAAAACCTCATGAAAACGGGCAAAATCAACAAGAACACTTTTGTGATTTGCAATGGCTTCAAGCGCGACGAATATATAGCCAATATTGCACGACTCATTAATAACGGGCATAAAAAAACAATGCCAATAATTGATAACTACGAAGAGCTCGATTTATTGACCGCCCAAATAAAAGGCAAATTTCAAATCGGCATTAGAATTGCAGCAGAAGAAGAGCCAAAATTTGAATTTTATACCTCAAGACTTGGCATAGGCTATAAAAATATTGTACCGTTTTATCGCAAACAAATTCAAGAAAACAAAGACCTTGAACTCAAGATGCTTCACTTCTTCATCAATACTGGCATCATGGATACCGCCTATTATTGGAACGAGCTCGTGAAATGCATCAAGGTTTATGTTGCCCTAAAAAAAGAATGTTCGACACTCGACAGCTTAAACATAGGTGGTGGTTTCCCTATTAAAAACTCGTTGGCTTTTGAATATGATTACCAATATATGATAGACGAAATCATTAACCAAATAAAAATTGCCTGCGACGAAGCCGAAGTCGATGTACCAAATATTTTTACCGAATTTGGTTCGTACACCGTGGGCGAAAGTGGAGGAGCAATTTATCAAGTTTTATATCAAAAACAACAAAACGATCGCGAAAAATGGAACATGATCGACTCGTCTTTCATCACCACATTGCCAGACACTTGGGCCATTAACAAGCGGTTTGTCATGCTGGCCGTAAACCGCTGGAACGACACTTACGAACGAGTTTTATTGGGCGGATTAACTTGTGATTCAGACGATTACTACAATTCGGAACAAAACATGAATGCCATTTATCTGCCAAAATACAGCAAAGAAAAACCACTATACATTGGTTTTTTTCACACGGGCGCCTACCAAGAAACCATCGGTGGTTACGGCGGTTTGCACCACTGCCTCATCCCGCAGCCAAAACACATTTTGATAGATCGCGACGAAAACGGAATCTTGGCAACCGAAATTTTTTCTGAGCAACAAACATCGGCACAAGTTTTAGATATTTTAGGATATAAATAAGTTCTAAAAAATTTTAAAAATAAAAATGAAATATTATATTTGACCAAACTTTTGAAGCTATTTCCTGCTGTCCGCTATATCTTTTTGAATCGCAAAAAATTTTTTGAATTCAAAAAAATAAATTAGCGATTCAAAAAGGATGGCGCTTCCATCAGGGCTAGGGCAGTAAATGTTTCAAAAACATTTTCGTACAATAAATGACAAAATAGATTTAAACCAATATTAATGAAAGGTCCAGTAAGCCAATTTCTAGAAAAACATTACCTTCACTTTAACTCCGCAGCACTAGTCGATGCCGCAAAAGCATACGAACAACAACTTGACAACGGAGCCAAAATGATGGTAACCCTTGCAGGCGCAATGAGCACCGCTGAAATCGGGAAAATTTTTGCCGAAATTATAAGGCAAGACAAAGTGCAAATCATATCTTGCACAGGCGCAAACCTCGAAGAAGATATCATGAATCTTGTGGCACACTCCCACTACGAGCGAGTGCCAAACTATCGAGATCTCACACCCGAACAAGAGTGGGCGCTGTTAGAACGAGGCCTAAACCGAGTAACAGATACTTGCATTCCCGAGCATGAAGCATTTCGAAGACTTCAAAAACACATATATAAAATCTGGAAAGATGCCGACGATGCTGGCGAAAGATATTTTCCGCATGAGTTTATGTACAAAATGTTACTTTCTGGAGTTCTCGAAGAATATTATGAAATCGACTTAAAAGATAGTTGGATGTACGCCGCTGCCGAAAAAAACTTGCCAATCATTGTACCAGGTTGGGAAGACAGCACCATGGGCAACATCTTTGCATCTTATGTCATCAAAGGCGATTTGAAAGCATCGACTATAAAATCAGGAATCGAGTACATGACTTTCTTGGCAGATTGGTACCCAAAAAATAGCCAAAACGGCGTAGGATTTTTTCAAATTGGTGGCGGTATTGCTGGCGATTTTCCAATTTGCGTAGTACCAATGCTATATCAAGACATGGAAATGACAACAGTGCCTTTCTGGAGTTACTTCTGTCAAATTTCAGATTCTACCACAAGTTATGGCTCATATTCTGGCGCAGTGCCAAACGAGAAAATCACGTGGGGCAAACTAGATATCAAAACACCAAAATTCATTATTGAATCTGATGCGACCATCGTTGCGCCACTTATCTTTGCATATTTGCTAGATATGTAACAATTTATAAAAACACAAATTCAAAAAAAACAAATTATTACAAAATATGAAGAGAGTTATTGTTGATTATACCAAGCTAACCAACGAAATTTTAAATCTATTGGTCGACAAATTTCCAGACGGATATGACGATTCAAATATAATCCGTTTCAAAAATCATAAAGATGAAACGATTGAAGCCGTAGAAGTTCGAACCGCCAATACTATTTATTTGGTAAAGATCAGTACTAAACTATCTGAAAGAATGGTAAGTTTTGAAGACGATGATGACATAGTTGTTCCGCTTGAAGCTATTAAAGGAATTGATCTTGATGATCATGAACAAGACGACGACGATGAGGATGATGACAATTTAGATAAGCCCGAATTTGATGACGACGACGACGACGACGAAGCAGATTTAGAACAATTATCTGGTATTGACGACGATGAAGACGATGATGATTTGTAATGACGATTTATAAACACATTTTACAAAAACAAAAAAAGGAACTTGCTTAAAAGTTCCTTTTTTTGTTTTCAAAATTCAATAAAAAATCAACACAAATAGCGTTCTTTAAATATTTTTTGATGATACCTTTGATGACCAATAATAATAAACCCAATAGCACGTACTGAAATTTCGCAGTTTGACGCAACACCTACTAAGAGCAATTGATTAACAGAAAAAGATTTAAACAATGACAATGTAGCTTGTCTCACAACTGCCATTTCTGTCAATAAATCTTGAATACTTCTTGCAGTTGCGTTTGTATGGTCGGCAAAACTATTTTCGTCAAAACCAGGCAATGGCGTTTTGTCAGCACGCGCAATTCGCAAAGCGCGATATGCAAAAATTCTTTCGGCATCTATCAAGTGTTGGATAATATCTTTTATAGTCCATTTATCTTCTTTATACCGATAATCAAATTTATCGAGCGGAATATTTTGAACAAATTTTATAAACTCATGCACACTAATTTCAAGATTCTCCTGCAAATTTTCGTCAGAAAGCATAGCGATATAAGGTGCATAAAACGAAGAGTATTCTGTTGTCAAAAGGTTATTTGCGGTCATATTCAAAGTAAATTTAGATTTTAAAAATAAAAAAACCTCAAATTACTTCGAGGTTTGAATAAAAATTGTATAGGTTTAAATTTCTTTAAATATAGTATGCATCAGACGCTTTTTATCGTTTATGCTTTCTTCTAATGAAATCATTGTTTCAGTTCTATAAACACCATCAATATCGTCAATCATAAAAATGACGTCTTTGGCATGTTTTGTGTCTTTTGCTCTTATTTTACAAAAAATATTAAATTTACCGGTAGTTACGTGTGCTACTGTAACAAACGGAATCTCGTTTATACGTTGCAAAACAAATTTTGTTTGCGAAGTATTATTTAAAAAAACACCCACATATGCTATAAAAGAATATCCAAGCTTTTCATAATCTAATGTTAAAGACGACCCCTGAATAATACCAGCATCCTCCATTTTTTTTACACGCACGTGAACTGTGCCTGCAGAAATTAAAAGTTTTTTCGCGATATCTGTAAAAGGCACCCGTGTATTGTCAATCAACATATCCAATATTTGGTGATCTACTTCATCTAATCTAAATTTACTCATGATTTATGTTGTTTATATTTGTTTTGTGAAAAACTTAGATTGAGGAATATCTACTTTTCAAATTATAATCAATCCATTAACAAATTTTGTGCCATTTGCTAACAAAAACGTAGCGCTATGCCCTATTTTTAAAAAACTATCTAAATTACTATCCAGATTTACATTTTCACAGTCATAAATTTTATGACCAAAAAATCTATCTTCAATATCTATATCTGCTATTTGAGCATCAAATTCTATTGCTTTGTTATTTAACTTTTCAATAAATTGTACGCCAAAATTAATTGATTTATATGTATTATCATAATTAAAAATTACATTTTTATAGATAATATCTAAAAAAGAAGTTTTATTAAGCGGAATCCTTACATAATCTTCAAAAACGTTAGGTACTATAACGTTTTCGATAATAGCTCGAAAACTTGTCAAATAGGTCATAAAAACAAATTTTCGTGTAACCTCTCTATCGTAATCCTCATGGTAGTGACCTGCTTCTACTAGTATTGTTGGCACACCAAACATTTGAAAAGTATCACCGACACAATTCGGATTAAACGAGTCGTCATATCGACCAACTTGACCCGGAATATGTTTTTGTAATTCAGTATTAATTTTACAAATTACAGAAATTGCTGTATTTCTACTTTTACTAAAATCTCGGGCCTCGCTATAAGCTGGTGCTAAAAGTGATATCGTAGCAGGCAAATTTGAATCACCAACACCATAGATAGTTCGTTGATCATGAAGATTAAAACAAAAATCGGGCTTATAATCATCAAATAATTTTCTTAAAATCTGACTTTCTGGTTGTGACAACACTTGTGCATCACGATTCAAATCAATGCCATCAGCATTTTCACGAGTATATATTTCTGCGCCATCTGGATTAAGCATTGGTACAAAAAAAATTGTAAAATTACGTTTGATTTCTATACTAAATGGCTCGTCTGAATCTAAGAAATTAAACAAGTCAAACAACGCTTTGGTGGTCGTACTCTCATTACCGTGCATCTGAGACCACATTAATATTTTGCGATTACCCGTTCCGTATGTAAGATTATAAATGGGTTTTGACAGCACCGAACAACCAATAATTTTTAGGGCATTTTTTCTGTTTTTTGTTTGCAGCAGACCTTCAATGTGGCTTAATGTAATGTAGCGTCCGTTAACGTGAACTTCTTTATATTTATTAAACAATTGTAAATAATCCATAACTAAATTTTGAGTTACAAAAGTAAACATTCTATTATTTACAATTGTAACCAATAAAATAATATATTAAATTGCAGTTTGTAAACATGTCTTTTAGATAGATTTGCCAGTAATGTTGTAATTTTGTAATATTGATATGTCTTTAATTATTTATCATTCTATTATGTTACAAACCAACGTTTAATGTTACTCTATCTAAAGTCTCTTTGTATGTTTTAGAATCTAATTTATATAATTTACAACTGTAAAATAGGTTGTTTTGGATATATTTGTTACATTTGTAATTTTATTAAAATTTTACAATTGTTACAATGGTAAACACCGACGATTTTATAAAAAGGCTCGAATATTTAATGGATTATAATGCACTAAACGCATCTGCTTTTGCAGATAAAATTGGTGTGCAACGTTCAAGTATATCGCATTTGCTTTCAGGCCGTAACAAACCCAGTCTCGATTTTATAATGAAAATTTTGGAGGTTTTTCCTGACATAAACCTCTATTGGATTTTAGAAGGCAAACAAGAATTTTTGAAATCTGATCAAAAAAATAAAATTGAAATTGTACAAAAACCTTTGGACTTGCCCCCTACGAAAGTTATAAAAGAAGAGGAACAAAAAATTGAAGAAAATTTATTTTCTGAAACAAATGTTTTTGTTCAAAAAGCAAATGAAAATTTAACCGCCGAAGCCCAAACTAAAAAAATATTTGGAGAAAATTCTGAGATTTATAAAATTGTTATTTTTTATAACGATGGTACTTTTGATGATTTTATGAAAAAATAATTTTAACAACAAAACGCTCTAAAATAGAAAACCCCGTTTTTTTCAAAACAGGGTTTTCAAACCAATAAAACAAACACAAAAATCAATCTTTATTTTAATACAATACAGAAAAATATGTAATGTCAAAATATATATTTATGAGCTTCTAATCATTATCTTCTACAAATGTATCTAGATTACAGACTGATGCAAATATGAATTTATACGGTTCTGAATATAAAACCGATGAATTGCGTAAATATACGATGAATTGCGTTTTTTTTGATTAAAGTCATTTGGAACCGCCTCTGTTTGTAGCAAATTTTGGTAAAAAAATACAATTTTGGCAAAATAGTGTCCAATTTTGTAAACAAAAAAATAGTTCGGAATGATTAATAGATTTTTTCAAACAAGTACGTTACTCACACAACAAATCTATTGTTCGCAAAACGAAACTTGATAATGTATTTCTAAACGGCTTATCATCACACGATTTTGATGATATTTCTTCCAAAATGGTCAACATGACCTCGCGTTAGTTTATCTGCGATCAAAAAGTCATTAAAATTTATTTTTGATTTTTGCCTACACTACGGCATAATTGATAAGAAAAAATCAAAAAAATTGAGAGCGAAACCAACTCAAAAATCGATCTGGATTTTATGTCTAAACATCATGACGATCGCAAGCCAGTTATTTTTTATAAATCAAAAATTTCGCTCGGGCTTTTTCTAAATCTTCAGGTACATCAATACCAATTCCTACAAAATCGGTTTCGATCATTTTGATTTTTTTTCCGTACTCCAAATACCGAAGTTGTTCTAGTTTTTCGGTAGCTTCGAGATTTTGCATCGACTGCGAATAAAAATCTAATAACGCATTTTTGCGAAAAGCATATATGCCAACGTGCTTCATGTAATTGTCAAAGCCTTGATCATCTCTATCGAACGGAATTACAGATCGCGAAAAATAAAGTGCAAAATCTTTTTGGTCAACAACTACTTTTACATTATTTGGATTTTTTATTTCTACGGGACTATCAATTTTGTGCATTAATGATGCTAAATCGATTTTTTTTTCAAAATCAGTTTTAAAAACATCAATTAGTTTTCTGAGCGTCTCCGCGTCTACAAATGGTTCGTCACCTTGCACGTTGACCACAATTTCACAATCGATATTTTCTATCGCTTCTGCAATTCGGTCACTACCCGATTCATGATTTTTTTTGCTCATTATAGCTTTTCCGCCACTCGAAAGAATTTCATCAAAAATCAGTGAGCTGTCTGTAACCACAAAAACGTCGTCAAATAAATTGGTTGCAACAGTTGCTTTGAAGGTTCTCAAAATAACAGTTTCGCCGCAAAGATCTTGCATTAATTTTGCAGGAAATCTGGTCGATGCAATTCGCGCAGGAATAACGGCTATAATTTTCATTGTAATAAAAATATCGATTATGAAATCCTTTCAGAAAAGATTACTTTTGCAAAAATATATTAAAAATTTGTATTCATGCTTTCAGTAAATAATTTATCGGTGCAATATGGAAAAAGAATTCTTTTTGATGAAGTAAACACTGTTTTTTCGCACGGAAATATTTATGGTATTATTGGTGCAAATGGCGCAGGAAAATCTACTTTCTTAAAAATTATTTCGGGGCTAATGGACGCAACTTCTGGAAATGTTCATTTGGAGGTTGGCAAAAGAATGTCGGTTCTTAACCAAAACCATAACATGTTTGATTCGCACACCGTTTTGGAAACCGTCATGATGGGCAACAAAATTTTGTTTGACGTAAAAACCGAAATGGACTTATTGTATGCCGATTATAATGACAAAAATGCCGACCGCATTGGCGAACTTCAAGTGCAATTTGAAGAAATGAACGGTTGGAATGCAGATTCTGATGCGGCTTCACTTTTATCAAGTTTAGGAATTGCAGAAGAGCATCACTATACTACAATGTCTGACGTCGAAGGAAAACTAAAAGTACGAGTGCTTTTGGCGCAAGCTCTGTTTGGAAATCCTGACTTACTGATTATGGATGAACCAACAAATGATCTAGATTTTGAAACCATTGGGTGGTTAGAAAATTTTTTGGCAAACTATGAAAATACCGTAATTGTGGTCTCGCATGACCGCCATTTTCTTGATGCGGTTTGCACCCATATTTCTGATATTGATTTCGGAAAAATAAATCACTACTCTGGCAACTATACTTTTTGGTACGAATCGAGTCAACTAGCGGCCAAACAACGTGCCCAACAAAACAAAAAAGCCGAAGAAAAAAAGCAAGAGCTCGAGGAGTTTATCCGACGGTTTTCTGCCAATGTAGCCAAATCAAAACAAGCAACTTCAAGAAAAAAAATGATTTCGAAACTCAATATTTCTGAAATCAAGCCTTCGTCTCGTCGATATCCTGCCATTATTTTTGACCAAGAGCGAGAGGCAGGCGACCAGATTTTGAATGTTCAAAACCTTGCGGCAAGCATTGATGGCGAAGTACTGTTTCAAAACGTAGATTTGAACGTTGCAAAAGGCGACAAAATTGTACTTTTCTCGAAAGATTCTCGTGCAACAACGGCATTTTATGACATTTTAAACAAACTAAAAACCGCCGACGAAGGGCAATTTGATTGGGGGGTCACCACAAATCAGGCCTATTTGCCCGTAGATAACCATTCGTTCTTCGAAAACGACTATTCGCTTGTCGATTGGTTGCGACAATGGGTAAAAACCGAAGAAGAGCGTGATGAAGTAAATATTCGTGGGTTTTTAGGCAAAATGATTTTTTCTGGCGAAGAAGCCTTAAAAACAAGCCGAGTACTTTCGGGTGGCGAAAAAGTACGTTGTATGCTTTCGCGAATGATGATGCAGCGCGCCAACGTATTGATGGTCGATGAGCCAACAAGCCACCTTGATTTAGAGTCAATTACGGCGTTTAACAATTCATTAAAAAACTTTAAAGGAACGGTTTTATTCAGCACACATGACCACGAATTTGCACAAACCGTTGGCAATCGTGTTGTAGAGCTTACTCCAAACGGAGCCATCGATCGGTATATGACTTTTGACGATTATCTTGATAATGAAGCAGTAAAAGAACTAAGAATTAAAATGTATAAAATATAAACTGAGAGATTTAGACAACCCGAAAAATAATCACATTGGCTCATTGATAAATTTTTATGATTTAGATTATTTTTTTTAATTATATACAAATCAAATTTTTTTGCTTTAAAAATTATTATTTTTGCAAAAAGTTTAAAAACAATATGGAACTTTTAAACGCAAAAGACCTACAAATTATAATCAATCGATTATGCTGTCAATTAATTGAAAATCATCTCGATTTTTCAAACACAGTTCTTGTTGGTTTGCAACCACGGGGCGTTTTTTTTGCCGAAAGAATTAAGCACACCCTTGAAAACACCTATAATTTATCAAAAATAGAATTAGGCTATTTAGACATTACTTTCTTTAGGGATGATTTTCGGCAATCAACAAAACCAATAGAAGCCAATAAAACCAAAATGGACCTTGTGATCGAAAACAAACGAATCGTTTTTATAGACGACGTCTTGTATACTGGGCGCAGCATCAGCTCGGCTCTAACGGCCATTCAATCGTTTGGCCGCCCATCAGAAATTGAACTTATGGTGCTTATTGATAGACGGTTTAGTCGCCATTTACCCATTCAGCCAGATTATCGAGGTCGTCAAGTAGATGCAATAAATAACGAAAAAGTAAAAGTTTGTTGGAAAGAAAATGATGGTATAGACAGCGTTTTACTATTAAAAAAACAGCAAATTTAAACAAAAAGTACGACCAACAATGAGCGAATTGAGCGTAAACCACCTTCTTGGCATCAAATATATCACGAAAAGTGACATCGATTTGATTTTTGAAACCGCAAGTCATTTCAAAGAGGTCATCAATCGCCCTATCAAAAAAGTACCTTCACTTCGGGACGTTACAATTGCAAATATTTTTTTTGAAAACAGCACTCGCACAAAACTTTCGTTTGAATTGGCTCAAAAACGCTTGTCGGCAGACGTACTAAGTTTTTCTGCTGCGCAATCATCAGTGACAAAAGGAGAAACGCTCATCGATACTGTAAACAATATTCTCGCCATGAAGGTCGACATGGTTGTAATGCGTCATTCCAGCGCAGGAGCGGCTCATTTTTTGTCACAAAATACAAAATCAATAATTATAAATGCTGGCGACGGCGCACATGAACACCCGACACAAGGACTGTTAGATGCTTTTTCGATTAAAGAAAAATTGGGCGATATAGCAGGTAAAAAAGTTGTAATTGTTGGTGATATTTTGCACTCGAGAGTAGCACTTTCAAATATCTATTGTTTACAAAAATTGGGGGTACTAGTCAAAGTTTGTGGTCCAAAATCATTGATTCCAAAACATATAGAAAGTCTAGGAATTAGCGTTGAAAGCGACCTAAAAATCGCCCTCAATTGGTGTGACGTAGCCAATATGTTGCGCGTGCAAAATGAGCGAATGGACGTTAACTATTTTCCGTCTACAAGAGAATATGCGCAACAATATGGTCTTACTAAAAATATTTTGGATTCTTTGAACAAAGAAATCGTGATTATGCATCCTGGACCTATAAATCGTGGTGTCGAAATCACTTCAGAAGTAGCAGATAGTCAACAATCTATAATTCTTGACCAAGTAGAAAATGGTGTGGCTATTAGAATGGCAGTAACCTATTTACTTGCATCAAAATTAAAATAAATTTCAAAATTATGATCATAACCAAAAATCAAGAAACTTTTATAATATCTAATATCTCAAATGATTTTGAAGTATTTATAGAAAATTTCAATAGCGAATACCAAAACTTAAAAAACAATCACATCATTGTAAATTTAGATGGGTTTATTAAAATTGATTCAAAAAACATAAAAAAGCTGTTCGAGATCTCAAAAACACATAAAAAATCGAAAAAGTCTTTTATTGTCGTTAGTCTCGGAGCAAATTCTCTAAAAAAACTAGATTTGTTAGACATTGTGCCGACCGTTCAAGAAGCTTTTGATATTATCGAACTTGATGAGATTGAACGAGATTTAGGTTTTTAAATTTCAAAATTATGTGAATAAACAAATCAAACAGATTTTTAAAATGAAAAATATAAAATGGGCATACGTTCTAAATATTGTAGCACTTTTTGCAATTACTTTTTTACTTATAAAAAGAATTTATAAATATATAAACACCGGCGAAATAGATTATATAAGAGTTTCGGTCAATATAATATTTATAATTTACATTTCTTACCGTATCTTCGAACAACGAAAAAAACACCAATAACCAAAATTGAAATTAACCATTCTTGGCTGTTATGCAGCCACACCACGCTCTTTTACAAATCCAACATCGCAAGTTCTTGAAATCAAAAATCGAATGTTTTTGATAGATTGTGGCGAAGGAACCCAAGTTGAATTACGACGCAATAAGATCAAATTCTCGAGCATAAACCATATTTTTATTTCGCATCTGCACGGCGATCATTGCTACGGGTTAATAGGTTTAATCTCGACATTCATGCTCCTTGGTCGTACTACCGACTTGCATATTTATGGCCCTACTGGTATAAAAGAAATGATTTTACTGCAAATAAAACTTGGTGGTGGTTTTACGGCCTATAAACTTTTCTTTCACGAATTATCATCAAAACAATCTGAAAATATTTTTGAAGACGACAAGGTTTTGGTAAAAACAATTCCGCTAAAACATCGCATTTATACCAACGGATTTTTGTTTCAAGAAAAACTTGGCGACAGAAAACTTGATATCAATGCAGTTCAAAACCTTGAAATTGACAAATGTTATTACCAAAAAATTAAAAGTGGTGGCGATATCAAACTAGATAACGGCACAGTTATACCAAACGCTTTGTTAAGCACCGATTCGCCTTTACCAAAAAGTTATGCTTTTTGTTCGGATACTGCTTATAATGAAGATATTATACCGATTATAAAAAATGTCGACGTACTATATCACGAAGCAACTTTTTTAGAATCCGAAGCAGAAAAAGCACCACGAACCATGCACTCAACGGCAAAAGAGGCGGCACAAATTGCCAAAATATCCAACGTGAAAAAACTTATTCTAGGACATTTTTCTACAAGATATGATGACATTCAAAAATTTAAAACCGAAGCACAAACCATTTTTGAAAATGTAGAATTGGCTAACGATGGTAAAGTTTTTGAATTATAAAAAATGTGAAATAAAGACAGAAACCTCGATTTTTAAAAATTCTTGCAATTCGTGGCAAAAAATTAAACCATTAAAAATGAAAGACCTTCAAAACTATCGAAAATCATATGACAAAAACCAACTTCTAGAAATTGATTTGCCGCAAAACCCGATAGACTTATTTCAAAAATGGTTTGCCGAAGTCGAGCAGCAAGGCGGTATAGAAGAGGTAAATGCCATGTCGATTGCGAGCATCGGCCTAGATAATTTCCCTAAAACGCGCGTAGTGCTTTTAAAGCAAGTTATTGATGAAGGCTTTTTATTTTATACCAACTATAATTCAGAAAAAGGACAAGCAATTTCAAACAATCCAAATGTTTGTTTGTCATTTTTTTGGCCAAATCTTGAGCGTCAAGTCATTATAAAAGGAGTTGCAAGTCGTGTTTCATCAGAAGTTTCCGATCAATATTTTTTGTCAAGACCAATTGGTAGTCAACTTGGCGCAATCGTTTCTAACCAAAGCACAATCATCGAATCTCGTGAAATTTTAGAACAAAAACTAACTACTTTAACCACAGAATTCGAATCGAAAACACCAACAAGACCAGATAACTGGGGAGGTTTTATGGTTCACGGCATTTCGTTTGAGTTTTGGCAAGGCCGTCCAAACAGGCTGCATGACCGCATTCGTTTTTCAAACTTTAACAACAATGCGTGGCAAATCGACCGACTAGCGCCCTAAAATTTTGGTTTTTATTTAATATTCAAAAATCACGATTGTAGATAATTTTCCTCAAATTTGCCATTTATTAATTTTTGAAAATGAATAGTTCACAATATCGATATACCGACCGCGAAAAAAGTTGGCTCAGCTTTAACGAACGTGTTTTACAAGAAGCCGCCGACAAAAGTGTACCACTACTCGACCGCCTGCGATTTCTCGGAATTTTTTCTAACAATCTTGACGAGTTTTTCAGGGTTCGCTTTGCAGCAATACGCCGTGTGAGTCTATCTGGAATTTCTGGCGAAAAAGTTTTTGGTGGCATTTCTGCTGCCAATTTACTGAAAGAAATTACCAAAATTGTAATTGCCCAGCAAGCCGAAAGTCTAAAAATTCTTGGAAATATCGAAAAAGAACTTGAGCAACAAAACATTTTTATGGTCAATGAAAACCAGTTGACCGCCGAGCAACAGCAATTTGTAAAAGACCTTTTTATCCAAAAAGTTAGTCCCGCACTTGTCACAATTATCTTGAACGATTTGGCAGAATTTCCCCTACTTAAAGACACTTCGGGCTATCTAGCAGTAAAAATGGTCATGAAAACCAAACCAAAAACAGGTTTACTGTCGTTGGTTAAACCAAAACCCGAAATTCGATATGCCGTTATCGAAATTCCGAAAACCATCAATCGTTTTGTAGAGTTACCAACCGCCGGCGAAAAGCAATACTTGATAATGCTCGACGATGTTATTCGATACAACATTCAAAGTATTTTCAACATCTTTGATTACCAGACTATAGAGGCGCACATGATCAAGATCACTCGAGATGCACAACTAGAAATCGATACCGACCTCACAAAAAGTATGCTCGAAAAAATTGCAATTAGTGTAAAAGACCGCCGCATTGGCGATACTGTTCGATTTGTATACGACCAATCCATTGGCAAAGATACGCTACAGTTTTTTCTGTCAAAAATGCATATCGATGCTACCGACAGTATAATTCCTGGTGGGCGCTACCACAATAGGCGTGATTACATGGACTTTCCACACCTGAACCGATTCGATTTGCTCTATCAATCTCGTACCGCGTTGCCTGTCAAAGGATTGAGCCTCGAGGGTAGCATTCTAGAGCGCATTGCCGAACGTGATTTCCTGATCAATGCGCCTTATCAATCATTTTCGTATGTTGTCAAATTTTTGAGAGAAGCCGCACTCGACCCAAAAGTTACCGTTATAAAAATAACATTGTACCGCCTCGCAAAAAACTCGCAAGTCATTAGTTCACTCATCAATGCTGCCAAAAACGGGAAAAAAGTAACCGTTCAAATCGAGCTTCAAGCCCGTTTTGACGAGGCCAGCAACATTTCTTACGCCGAGCAAATGCAAACCGAAGGTATCACGCTGATTTTCGGAATAAAAGGCCTCAAAGTACATTCAAAAATTTGCTATATCGAACGAATCGAAGACTCAAAAACAGTTCGCTACGGACTAGTTTCTACAGGAAATTTCAATGAATCGACCGCAAAAGTCTATACAGATGTGACGTTGTTAACCGCAAATCAGCAAATTTTGAAAGACATGTCCAAGGTTTTTGAGTTTTTTGACATTACATACAGGCTGCATCGATACAAGCACCTCATCGTGTCGCCGCATCACACCCGATCAAAATTTAATAGGCTTATTGACCGCGAAATAATGTATGCCAAATTAGGAAATCCAGCATATATAAAACTAAAAATGAACAGCTTGTCAGACATCAAAATGACAAACAAACTCTACGAAGCTAGTTGCGCCGGCGTAAAAATTCAACTTCAGGTTCGTGGCATTTGCGTGCTCATTCCGGGCGTTGTGGGAATGTCCGAAAACATCGAGGCCATTTCTATTGTAGACAACTATCTGGAGCATTCACGGGTTTATATTTTTGCAAATTCTGCCAATCCAGAAGTCTATATTTCATCGGCCGATTTTATGTCGCGCAACCTCGATGGCCGTGTCGAAGTTACCAGCCCAATTCTCGACGAACAAATCAAAAAAGAACTTATCGATAGTTTTGATGTTGGTTGGAAAGGCAACGTAAAAGCCCGAATTCATTCAGAAAAACTCGATAATAAATATAGATTACGAGGAAACAACGCCGTTTTCCGAGCCCAATCAGAAACCTACAATTATTATAAAAATATGCTCAACGAGTAGATTTTCATAATAAGTAGGGCGTTCCGGTTTCAAAACAATTGCCCACCTTTGGCACTGTTCAGTGGGCAATTGTTTTGAAACCGTCAGGCTCGCCGCTTTATCTTTTTTAAGATTTTGTCATCTCGAAGAAGTCTATGCTGAGCGCAGTCGAAGTACAGTCGAGAGACAAAATCTTAAAAAAGGATATCGCTTTGATCCTTAACGCAAATCGTGGAATTAAAAAAAATTACTTAAACTCAAATAACGAAATGCAGATGTCAACTTATGAGTGGCAACTGCTATCTAAACTTGGTTGGCGGTAACCCCAGCGTTAGGGATTGAAGCGATACCCCACAGCCCGAGGAACGAGGTGCGAGGAGTTTAGCAAAAAGCCCGGCGCGCTCCCCCGCCGATGCGGGGCGCGCGAAACGCCATAAAAAATTTTTATTTAATGGGTAATTTGGATTAAATTGCCAAAATTTTAAATCTAAATAAAATGTCAGCACCAACTTTTTCATTAAATCCATATTTGATTTTCAATGGCAATTGCGAAACTGCTTTCGTGCATTATTCAAAAGTTTTTAACTTGCCAATCACACAAATTTCAAGATTTGGCGAAATGCCAAGCAACCCAAAAATACAATTGTCAGAAATCGAGGCCAACAAAATCATGCACGTTTGCATTCCGCTAGCAAATGGAACAACACTAATGGGCAGCGACACCAATTCAAGTTCAGAAAAAATATCGGTTGGAGATAACTTTTCGATATCAATAAACGCCACGAGCGTGGAGCAGGCCGACAACTTTTTTAATAAACTGTCCGAAAACGGCATGGTAAAAATGCAAATAGAAAAAACATTTTGGAACGCCTATTTCGGGATGCTAACCGATCAATTTGGCATTAATTGGATGATAAATTTTGATTTCGAATAAAGTTAGTAAATATAATTATTTAGCTGAACAATATATTTAACAACTGTTTACAGAAATTTTTAACCAAATCTTAACAATACTTTGAGACTTTAAAAAATATATTTGCTCGAAAGTGTTCTAAATATGTACGATACGATTAGATATATAATGTTTATTGGGTGTGTTGCAATTCTAGCATCTTGCAAACGCGACAAAAACGTCGATGGATATGTTGCATACTTTGGTGGCGAAATAAGCAATCCTACGAGTGAGTACGTGTTTTTCTGTAAAAATGCCAAAGTAATAGACACAATTCGTCTTAACAAAAACAACACGTTTTCTATAAAATTTGATTCGCTTACACCAGGTCTATATTCTTTTAAACACGAGCCAGAGTATCAATACATTTATTTTGATAAAAACGACAGCTTGATGGTCACTTTAAACACTAATGATTTTGATAAATCAATTGTGTTTTCAGGTCGTGGCGAAGAAAAAAACAATTTTCTAAACGACTTATATCTACAAAACGAAGTAGATAAAAACAAAATGTTTTCGGTAATAGACAAAAATTTCAAATCGTTTAATAAAGCAATTGACTCTTCTTACTCTGCCAAAACAATTTTTTATAACAATAACAAAAAATTAATCAATTGGTCAAGCAACTTTGATTTATATGCAAAAGCTACGCTAGATTTTTTCTATTTTTCGATGAAAGAAATGTATCCCGTAGTGCATAAAATGCGAACTGGCGAAAATATCGAATCGCAAATACCTTCAAATTACTACGCTTTTAGAAAAAATATAGATTTTAACGATCAAAGGTTGTCAGATTTTGCGCCGTTTTCAAAATACACCACCAATATGTTAAACAATGTGGCATTGTCTATACAGAAAACGCCACAAATTAGCGATGAAAACTCACTTGATTTTAACATTCAAAAACTGAGAATTGCCGACACACTTTTTAAAAACCAGAAAATAAAAAACAGAGTAGTTGACAATATTGCAATAACCTATTTACTTGAAGATCAAAACATTCAAAACACGCAAGATTTTCTATCGGTTTATAGAAATGTTTCAAACGACCTTTCAAAACAAAACGAAATTCTAAAAATCGGACAAAATATCCAAACCCTAAACAAAGGGAATTTACTTCCGGAAGTGTCGCTTGTTGATGAAAAGAATAATAAAATTTCTTTAAAAAATATAATCAAAAAGAAATCGATTATATTTTTCTGGACAGATTGTTTTGATTCTCATATGATTGCGGCTCATAAAAAAGTTATGCATTTAGAAAAAAAGCATCCAAACTATCAGTTTATTGCCGTAAATGTAGATGATAATCAACAAAAGTGGTGTAGTCAAATGAAAAACAATAAATTTAAAAACGTAGCAGAATATCGATGCACAAATTTTGAAAATCTCAAAGAAAAATGGGTCATAAACAAAATTCATCGCACACTAATTATCAATGCAAACGGTACAATAGATAATGCTTTTGTAAGT
>JBDLWE010000141.1:0-18869 GCA_039804445.1 Bacteroidota bacterium
TGTCAACGGCGGGTTTTCAAAATGGTATTATCAAATATGTTGCAGAAAATAAAGATAATAAGCATGAACAAAACATATTTTTATCGACGGTAATTATACCGGTTTCGGTTCTAACTATTATTGTTGCAATAACTTTATTTTCGATATCAAAATCAATAGGAGATTGGTTGTTTAACGAAGTAGTTTCTTTCAAATACGTATTGCAAATAACCGCAATTCTTGTTCCTTTTTATGTCGCAACGTCATTTTTTTTATGGATTTTAAACGGTTTGCAAAAAGGAAATGCAGTAATATATTTTAATATCGCGAGCAATATTGTAGGATTATTTATCACATTTTTAATGCTGAAATTCTTTGGAATTTCGGGTGCATTGTTGGCAACAATTGTCACACAATCTATTTTGTTTTTTTGGTTATTGTACCTAGTCAATCAAGAAATTTCTGTTTTTAGAATATTAAATTTTAAAAATTTTGATTTTAAAATCATTAAAAATTTGTCAGCTTTTACAATAATGACCCTTGTTTCGGCGGTTTTTGTTCCGGTGGTGTTTCTGTCTATCAGAAAAATAACAATCGCAAAACTTGGCTTGCAACAAGCTGGTTTCTGGACAACAATAGATATTTTTTCGGGCTACTATTTTTTGTTTATTGCCACACTGTTGTCGGTATTTTATTTCCCGAAACTCGCTGTTGCTCAAAGTGGTAACCAAACAAAAAAATTGTTTTATCAGTATTTCAAAACAACAATCCCCATTTTCGGGATCGGATTGATTTTAATATATTTTTTACGAACTTTTATTATCAAACTACTTTTTGACGAGTCCTTTTTGCCAGTTGCCAATCTGTTTTTTTATCAACTAATTGGCGATTTTTTCAAAGCCATTTCTTTAGTTCTTGCATATAATTTGATTGCAAAAAAACACACCTTTTGGTATATTGTTTTTGAAATTACGTCTGTATCTACTATGTATTTTTTGAGCTTGTATTTTTTAGAAATTTACAAAATTCAGGGCATTCTAATGGCGCATTGCCTTACCTATTTGCTTTATTGCGGCGCACTTTTTTTCTATAACCGAAAAAGTCTGGCTTAATCTTATCAATGCTACAAGATTTTGTGATTTTTTTTGGGCGTTCCCTCGTCCGAAAAAAGACGAGGTCGGTGTTCCGCTCTCAATCTTTTTTGGTCACGTCTGAAAAAGACGAGACCAAAAAAGGATTTCCGCTCAACACCTAACGCTTGTGCTACTTAACAAAAAATGCGCAAGCAAGCTATCGCTCAATCTAGGTAAAATAAAAACAGATGAACCAGCGATAACAATACCTGCAAACTTGGTCAACGGTTTCTGTGCGTTAGCGATGGTAGCGAAAATCCTTTTTTTGGTCTCGTCTCGTCTTTCGGGACGAGACGAGACCAAAAAAAGATTGTAGCAACAGCGCGGGCACGCTCCCCGACGCGTCGGGCGCGTGCAACGCCCAAAGATGTAGTCAAATTTTGGGAATGCGTGGTTTGGTTTAAATACAAAATGTCTTTCAGAGATTTATTGGGTATTATCAATGTAGTAAACTTTATATCACAACCGCAGTTTTTGCAATTTCGACATCTGCTTGTACGTGTGCCGAATTTGCTCGGCCAGAAGGGTCTTGGTTTTCTTGCCATTTCGGAATCCATTTTCTAACGGTTTGTGCCGCAGATACTTGTGGATAATATTGATGAAAAATCGATCGATAAAAAAACGCTTCTTTGGTTAGTGGAGTGTTAAACGGAAACAGGTCTTTGGCAGTTTCCATCTGCGCTTCGCTCACTTGTGCGCTGCAATGTGCAATCAGTTCATCAATCCATTTATAGCCTACGCCGTCAGAAAATTGTTCTTTTTGTCGCCATAAAACTTCGTCGGGCAAGTACGGATTGTCGGGTGTGTCAAATGCTTTTCTCAAAATATATTTTTCTTTCCCGTCGTATGTTTTTGGTTGTTTTTCTTCGGCTTCAATCAGCATGGCAACGTCTAGAAATGCTTTGTCAAGAAACGGAACTCGTGCTTCAAGGCCGTGCGCCATGGTACTTTTGTCGGCACGAAGCAAGTCGGCAGTAAACAGTTTTTGAACCCGTTCAATAGTTTCTTTTTGAAAATCGATGGCTGTTGGTGCATTTCTAAAATATAAATATCCGCCAAAAATCTCGTCGGCACCTTCGCCCGATAGCACCACTTTTATGCCCATATCGGTAATTGCTTTCGACAAAAAATACATGGGTGTACTTGCGCGAATAGAGGTAACGTCGTAGGTTTCTAGATGCCAAATCAGTTTTTCGAGAATTTTGATACCGTCTGCGACCGAAAAATGAATTTCGTGGTGTTCTGTCCCTAAAAATTCAGCAACTTTTCTAGCCGCCGCTGCATCTGGCGCATCGGCGTCAAGCCCTATTGAAAAGGAGTTTAGTTTTTTGCCTTGTGCCGCCAACAATCGTGATGCGATAGACGACGTTAACGACGAATCTAATCCGCCAGAAAGTAACACGCCAATTGGCACGTCGCTCATCAATCTTTTGCGCGTTGCCTCGATCAATGTTTCTCTGATTAAAGCTAAATCAAGCTTGTTTGTTGCTTTTTCAAAATCTTCATATTCAGGTTTATAGTATTTTACAAAACCAGTTTTGGCGGTATAGTAATGCCCTGGCGGAAAAGTCGAAAATGTTTTGCATTGGTCGGCAATAGGTTTCATTTCTGATGCAAAGTACATTCTGCCACGATCATCTAATCCGTAATACAATGGTTTTACGCCCATTGGGTCGCGACCCGCAATATAGTCGTCGCCATCTACGACCACAAAAGCCCAATCGCCGTCCAGCATATTGCAAAAATCATATCCAAATTCTTCGTATAGATGCACAATTACTTCTGAGTCTGATTTGGTTTTGAAAGTGTGATGCTTTAACACGCCATCGCGCAATTCTTGGTGGTTATAAACCTCGCCGTTGTGCACCATCCAAGCGGTTGACGTCCCTTTGATGGGTTGTTTACCCGAATGCAAATCAATGATCGATAGTCGTTCGTGGCTCAAAATGTACCAGTTTTCGGTTACGTGCATATCGCTTTCGTCTGGTCCGCGATGCGACATTCTTTTAGATAGTGTTGCAACTAATTCTTGGTCTTTTCCTTTACCTATAATGGCTAATATTCCGCACATAATTTTTTTATTTTTATTATGATGCAAATATGCAAAGTCAAAAATAAATCAACAACTAAAATATCATATTTAGTTTAAATTTTAAATTAAAAATAGATTATTTATTTTAAATTATAACTAAAAATTAATTTAATGTATGTTTTTTTTAAAAACAATATTCAAAAAAATTCTATTCAATTGTTATAATTTCAAATCGTGTTCCGTTTAATTCAAAAGAGAATTCTTTTGAATGACCTGTAATATTTGTACCTAGCGGCGATTGTGGCGAAATAGCGTAAACGGTCTTGTCGTCAACAACAATTTTTGGTAGCGCCACACTAACATAAACGAACATTTTGTTGACTTGTGCCAAACTGCCAATAGATACTTTTGCAGAAATTTTAGTAGCATCTATTTTTTTAAGAATGTCGAATTGCGTCAAATATTCTTGCAGTTTGTAGTTGGCTTTTTCTTGCTCGATGTGCATCATCGACAATGCAGTTTCGTGCTTGTCGCCTGCCGATCCTTTGGCATCGTTTTTAGAATCTTCTGTCAATGCAGATATTCTGTCTCTAAAAACGTCAATTTTATCTTGAACCAATTGCAAATATTGGGCGTGAACTTTTTGTTTGAATGTCATTTATGAAAAATTATGGTTCATAATTTATTGGCAGTAAATCTCCTACTTTTGCCAGCGATAAGTGCCCCGAAAAATCAATGTTTTCGCCGTTAGAATTGTTACCAAATTTATCTACAAAAAAAATCGAACAACCAAAAATCACTTTTGACTGATTCGAATTATTGTACAAAACATTAAAACTTGACTTAAAAATGTCTTTTTCGAACTTTAATTTCGCCAAGTCATTTGAAAGAATATCTATTTTAAATAAATCGCCCTGATCCGTTATCAAAAAATGATTATCTGATTTTGTTGGAAAGCTACCCTTAAAAAGCAAAAAATTTTTCTTGTTCCAAACATTTTGTGTTAGATTTTTAAAGAAATGAGCTTTTGAACCCAAAAAAACTTCTTTTCTTCTTTTGATAATTTTTTTAGAGTCAAGAACAGATTTGTAAAAAGTCGTGCCTAAAAAAACGCTTCTTTGAACATCATTTGTTTTAATACTTTTTTGAGAAAATTGAACATTAAATTTATAAATCGTAAACCCAACTTCATACCCCAAATACAAATTAGAAATTTGAATTGGATTTTTGCAACTAGCCGTCAATGTGTTTTTGTTGTAGTCATAATCTAAATCTATATCGTTTTCATTTAAAATTACACATGCTTTTCCTGCTCTTGTATCGCCTAAAAAATATGTTTTAAAAACAAGCAATTTTTGCTTTCGCGAAAACATTTCTTTACGAATTACAATTTCTTGAAGATCCTCATTTTTGACGGAAAGGTAAAATTGTTGATTGTTTTTTTCGAAAGGATTTTCTACATAAATGGTTTCATAACCAACAGCACTGATGACCAAAGATGTGTTTATTTTTTGGCTTTTTAACAAAAATTCACCTTTGCTGTTTGTGATAAAACCTGTTGTTGTTCCATCCAAATATACAGAAATACCTTGAACTGGTTTTATATTTTCATCAAAAACAACTCCCTTAATTTCTTGTGCAAAAGCGCAATTCATCAAAAAAAATAAAAGTAAAATGGGTACCAAAATTGGACTTTTGTTTTTCATGTACAAATAGTTTTGTCAAGCGAAAGTAAAACAAGTCTATCTAAAAATCAAATTTATAATTTGCACCCAAAGTCAATTGCAGTTGTTGAACCCTGAAATTTAACCAACGTTCATAGGCTTGGTTTGTGATATTATTGGCTTTAAAAAACCCAGAAAGTCTATCATTGTGCTTGTATAAAACATTAAAATTCACGTCAAAAAAACCATCAAGTTTCACGGTTTGATAACTATATGTTGGTGGTGAACTAAAGGTAGGATTCATTACGGCAACTTGGTCTTTGCGTTCGCCTACAAAGAAAATTTTGCTACCTGCCGACCATTTTTTATTTAACTTCATATCAATTGTTGCATCAAATTCCAAGGTGGGTAAATTCCAAACTTCATTTTGAAATGAATTGCTAAAACTTGAGAAACCACCATGAACGCCAAAATCTATAATCTCTGAAATGGTTGAATTTATTGCACCATCAAACCGCAACGTTTTTATATTGTCATAAACCACTGTAAACGAATTTCCGTTTTCGTAGCTTGTATTATTCAAATGCGAGAAATGAAAATTACTTCTGAATAATGCTTTATTTTGTTCATTCAAATATGATGCCTTGACGTTGTACGACAAATTATTTGCCAATTTTCCTCGAAGCCCCACATAAACATCAAAGGCAGTATCTGTTGGCGAGAGCGATAATGTTGGCGATAAAAAATTGTTTTGATTGGCAAGATTTCGATATGAATTATGATTCAATCCACCTTCGGCACCACCAAAAGCTATCATCAGGTTGCCGACAACCTTGTATGATGCTGTGATTTTTGGATATATATAAATGCTTGATTTGTTACCAAAATCTGTACCGTTTGCGCGATTTGTTATCGCGTTCAAAAAAGTAAATTCTGCACCAAGATTGATTGTCAAATCATCGCGAAGCATCGTATAATTTGGATTTGCCGAAATCGAAAAATAACTATTTTGATTTTGAAAATTGGTAATCAACATATTATTTAAATCAGCGTGATAAAAACGTTCAAAACTTGTACCTATATACTGTATGTTGGTTTTAAGGTTTATTGCATTATCTGCAACATCAAGCTGAAACGTTGGTTTTAACTGAAAGTAATTTTCTGTGGACTTATAATTATCCCAAAATCGATTGAATTGCAATTCTATTTTTTGAAAAATATTATCGTTAAAATTGGCTGTTGCTTGCGCTGCAAAATCATTGAATGTGTGTTTCGGATTTATGTTTTCGAGCAGTTTTGAACGGTTTTCGGCAATTAGTCCAAGTCCAAAATTAGTAGGCAATCCATACCAATTATAGACTTGATTTTGAAAACCAACGTTGGCAGTCCAATTCATTTGATCCAGTTTGTTACTGTAGTTTACGTTTGCTTTTGTATCAGAAAAAGTGCTGTTTAGTTCTGTATTTTTTATGTTTATTGACGATGAATTATGATTGAACGTGCCCGAAATTAATTCAGAATTCGACAATTTGTGCGTCACAAAAAGCCCACCAACAATACTAGCATAACTACCAAAACCAAGTGTTGCATAGTTATCAAACAAAATTTCTTTTGGTTTTCGTTCAATCGTAGCGGCGGTGCCTTTGTTTGGTGTGAAGGTCGATGCTACTGGAATCGAAACAATCGAATAGTTTATTTTTTCTTGTTTGGTTGTTTCGGCATCATCAAGGCTTGGAACTTCCTCGATTTTAGTAGCATCAGAAACAGACGGTGCATATGGTTTGACAACATTTACAATTTCTGTGCCTAGGTTGTCTTTGTCTTTTTGCGCAAAAACATTGCCAATTAAAAAAAAAGAAATTAAAATAAATATATGTTTTTTTTGAAAGTATTTCATGTTTGTTGTTTTCTAAAAAATTTTACAAACTAATATAAAATTTGAGGCAATTTAAGTCTTGAAAATTTATTTCTGAATCGATGAATTTGTTTTTCCTTCTTCCGACAAGATTTTTGATTGTTCTGATTTGGCATCTGCAATTATGTCTGCAAATTGACTAAAATTTTTGATGACCGATTCTAAAATAAAATTTGCTTGAAAAGAATCTTTCAAACCATAAAAGTTTTTTGCCATAACGACCAATGATTTTGCCGCAAAATATTTATAACTGCCATAGTTTTTGGATAATTTTTGAATCACAACATTCGATTGCTCAAACAAGTTTTCTTTGTTTTTGAAATAGGCATCATAAAACAATGCTTCTGATGCGAGTTCGCCTTTTGCAGTTTTTTGTAATGCTGCATAAGCTGTTTTTGCTTTTGCTTCGCTGTTGGTTTTTATTGCAGATCGCGCCACAATTATTTGCGCATCGTTCTTGACATTATCTGTATTTTTTGGGTTTAATAAGACTTCATCGGCGTACTTTTCTGCGTTTTCAAAATCATTGGTTTCATAAAACAGCTTCATCAAATTGGCTTGGGCAAACGAAATGTTTTGAGATAAATCTGCCAAAAGTTCTAATTTTTTTAGAATCGAAATGGCGCCATTTGTATTTTTTAATTTGATATAAATTTCCGAAAGCCTCACTAATGCACGTTCTGTAAATTCATTTTTTGGTTTTGAAACCACAAACTCATAACCCGAAATAGACTTTGTTTCTTGATTGTCGCTAACGTATAATTCGGACAAATAAAAATTACTTTTCAAACTGTGTATGCCCTCCCGAAAGCGGGCATTATAGGCTTCAAAACCTTCGATTGCTTGTTTTGGTTTGTTGTCTTGATATTGTTTTTCGGCCGATTCATAACTGTCGTTATCTAACTCGACGTCGGTTACTTTTACAAAATTTAGGGTTTTTACCCAATCGGCATAGTCATTTATTTTTCCTGAATCTACGTAAATTAAACGGGCTGTAGCGACTGCTTCTAGCGCCTCTGCCGAACCAGGAAAATCTGTAGTTACTTTTTTGAATTGAACCAACGCTTGTGCGTCCTTATCTGTATTATAGAGCACCAAGCCATGTTTTAGAATTGCTTTTGGAGCATAAATTCCTTGCGGAAATTCGTTATAGAGTTTAATGTATGTAGAAATTGCAAGCTCGTTGTTGTTTGTCGCAACATAAGTATTTGCGAGTTCAAATAGCGTGTCATCTCTGTATTCAGATTTTGAAAATTGAATTAAAAAAGCATTTAAATTTTCGATTTTTCTGTCATTTTTTGCCAGAAATCCATAACAAATTGCAGTTTGAAAACTTGCATAATCGGCGTCAACACTTTCGCTATCAATTGCTTTGTCATATGATTTTATTGCCAAGTTATATTTGGTTAATACAAAATTACAATCGCCAAGTCTTATATACGAGTCGTTAAGTCTTGATTTGTCTGATTTGTTTTGACTAATATATTCTTCAAAAAAAATTGCTGATTCTTGATATTGTTTTAATTTGAAATAATTGTAACCTAAATTATATGCAATATTTTGAAATTCGGTAGTAGATTTAGACGGGCTTCCTGAATAAAATTTTTTATAAAAAACTAGACTTTCGTCAAATCGCTCAAGATTAAAGTATGTTTCTGCTGTCCAAAAAGTAGCTCGTGACATAAATATTGTATCAACATTTTCGGCAATTGATTTTTTGAACATTACGGCAGCATCGTTATATTTTTTTTCGCTAAAAAATTCTAAACCTCTGTAAAATGTTACTTTTTGGTATGCAATTTTATTGGCAGAATTTTTATTTTTTTCTAATAAAATCAATGCTTCTTGATAGTTTTTAGAAGTGATATATGAGCTTATTAGCAAAGTTTCTATTTCTGATTTGCCGTTACTTTTTGGATGTTTTTCTAAAAAACTATTCAAAACTTGTGGTACTGATTGGTACGAATTTCCGACATCATAACTCAAACGAGCATAGTTTAAAGCGGCATCTTCTGTGATTTTTTGGTCAAAATCTATTTCAGATGCGTTTTTGAACGCATTTAGTGCTTCGGGTTTTTTATTGACTTTCAGATAGCTTTCGCCCAGATGATAGTAGGCATTTTGGGCTACAAAATCTTTGCCATCAATGATTTTGTTGAATTGCGAAATGGCTTTTTCAAAATTGTTGTTTTTATAAAAACTATAGCCAAGAATATAATAATCGGTGTTTGACCATTTTCCTTTTTTGCCTTGATACTGCTCTAGAAAAGGAATGGCTTTGTCAAATTGTTTTAGATTGAAATGGCTTTCGCCAATGATTTTGTGTAACTCGGACTGTTCGGCGGCATTTGATTTTTCGAGTGCTTTTTGTCCAAGTTCGATGGCTTTTGCAAATTTACCTAACCGAAAGTTCATATCGGCTTGGTAGTATGACATTTTTTCTTTGAATTGCCTTCCGTCAGAAACTTGTTCAAACTGTTTGTTGGCTTCGGAAAAATTGTTGGTATCATAGGCAATATAACCCAGATAGTATTTGGCTTGTGCGCCAAAAACTACTGAATTCTCGACTTTGTTAAATTGAATTATGGCTTGCTTGGTGTTTTTGTTGGCAAAAAAAGCATAGCCTTTTTGAAAATCGACTTGATCTTTTTGTGAGGTTGTAAAGTTGGTTTCGTCTACTTTTTCGAACCATTCGAGTGCTTTTTCAAAATTGTTTTGATCAAAATAAAACGAGGCAACTTCAAACGCAGCCGTGTTGGTTCGGATGCTTGTTGGGTAGTTTGAAATAAAATTTTCCATCAAAATATCTGAGTTATTTTGGTCAGATTTTATGGCGCAAGATGCAATGTAGTAGGCGCAATCTGATTGAATTTCGGAGTTTTTGGTGGCAGATTTTATGTTTTCGAACTGTGTTTTTGCACTGCTATACTGATGGTCGCGATAGAGGTTTTGAGCCATTTGAAAATCGCGGTTTTCATAGGTTAGTATTGTCGATTTTTGGGCAGATAGCTGCGCAAATACAAATATTTGTAGGTACAGAAATATTGTTGTGTATTTTTGCATATTTGTTTTTTTGATTTTCAAAGATATTGATTGGTTTGCATTGAAACGATTTATTGGGGTTTATATTGCAAGTTTTTGCTCACAAGTTTATTAATGTACTTCGCTAGTCGCCTATCCCTGACCGCGGCGATATCCTGTCATTGCGAGGGACGTGGCAATCTTTTTTAGATTGCCACGTCCCTCGCAATGACAGATAAAGCCAAGGGCAGGACGATGATTGTTGATGTAAAATATTGACGATTCAAATATTTATAAAATTTATTTTGAAAACCATCGTTATCTAGTTACTTTTACAAAAATAAAATATTTAGGAGATGGGTACAGCAATTTTGGCACTGAAAAACGTGACAATATATCAAGATAAAAATGCGGTTTTGAAGGATATTTCGCTTGAAGTAAAGTCGGGTGAATTTATATATTTGATAGGAAAAACGGGCTCTGGCAAGAGTAGTTTTATGAAAACGCTATATGGTGATTTGCCGTTGACAGATGGTCAGGCACACGTGGTTGACTATGATTTGAAGGGTTTGAAAGAGAGAGATATTCCGTTTTTGAGACGAAAAATTGGGATTGTTTTTCAGGATTTTAAGTTGTTGCCAGACCGAAGCGTGAAAGATAATATGCTTTTTGTGCTAAAAGCAACTGGTTGGACAGATTTGGGACTGATGCAAAATAAAATTGACGAGGTTTTGGATAAGGTGGATATGAAAAATTTGTTGAACAAAATGCCGCATCAACTCTCCGGTGGCGAGCAGCAGTGTGTGGCAATTGCGCGAGCGTTGCTCAACGATCCTGAACTTATTTTGGCCGATGAACCTACAGGAAACCTTGATCCTGAGACTAGTAAAGAGGTTATGGAGGTTTTGAAAAAAGTGAATCAAGCTGGTAAAACCGTTATTATGGCGACGCACGATTATGCGCTTTTGATGAAGTTTCCGTCAAAAACTTTGAAGTGCGAAAACGGAATTATTTTTGAGGTGGTGCAGCGACTTCAAAATTAACTGTTCTGTATTTTAGATAATACAAAATTAAAAACAAAATATACGGAAAAAGCACAGCATGAAATCGATCGCCTTGTTGACAGGAGATTCCTGCCGTTGTGATTGTGTATAATATGTATATTGAGAAATAGAATTGTAGATTTTGAACTTTTTTGAATTTGAAAATGAAAAATACTGCAATTAGACAACCGATTACAGAAAAAATACTGTTTTGGTAGGTTGTAAAATGATATAGCATTTTTTGAACCGAAGCAAAATATGTTGTTTTTTTGATGTTTTTACAATCTGAAACACAGCCTGAGCCACTTTTAGAATTGTCTAGAATGTCAATAAAATAGGCTTTTATCAAGTTGGTTTTGTTGTCACGTAACTGATTTTTGAAATCTTCGGCAGCAATATCAACTTGAAATTCTGATTGATAATTATAAATATATTCTGCGCGAGGATTGTTGTATTGAGAATATTCGGTTCCGTTTTTGAGACACATGGCTCTCGATCCCAGGTAGTTGTGATAGGTGATTACGTCGATGTAGCTAATTCTGAAATGCCCAAATTGGTGTTTTAGTCCTGCGCATTGCACCAAAACCATCATTAAACTGCCGTAGAGTAGAAATGTGGCTTTGTGGCGATAGTTGATAAAAACGATTTTGATGAAAAACAAAACCATTATAATTGCAAAGAATTTTGCGCCGGGACGAATGAGCATCGACGAAACGAAAATGGCAAGTGACAAAGAAAGTTGCCAAAATTGTCGTGATTGACGGTATTTCATTAGAAAATAAAACCCGAGAATTGTAAAAAACATAAAAACGTTTTCGGATAATAAATGAAAAACTACAACCAAATTGTTGAAAATAAAAAACGGAAAAATAGCAAGTACGAATGATGTTTTTAGCGAAAAATAGTTTTTTGAAATCTCGAACAATACGATGCTAAACCCAAGCCAGCAAAATAGATTGATATAAAAACTTGACGAAAAAATAATTGAATCTGAGGCACCAAATATGTAAGGAAAACCTTGAATTATGGCAAGTAAAATTGGTCTGCAGTTTTGTCCTTTGGCGTGAAGGTAAAGGCTTTTGGCAGCATCATGATAGCCTTCGGAATCAGGATAAATGATGTTTTGAAGATCTATTTGTAGCAGAAAATTCACTACAAATAAAACAAGCAGTCCTGTAGAAATGATTAGAAAATGATATCTTGTAACGGAGATTTGCAAGAGACTGATTTAACGATTTAAACAAAAATAATAAAATATTTGGTTTTTCGTTCAGATTGTTAGTAGGTTTGACAATAATACACTAATTTATTTTGTTGCATATTTCTTATTTGAGTTTTTGAGATTTTTGTAAATATTCTAAATACAAAAAATAATTTGCGAATTCGTGGCTAAACCAAAAATCATAGTATCGGGAATTAACATGGTCGAAGGTGGTATTTTTACTGTTTTGGATGCTTGTTTGCACAGTTTCAACAAAATTAATTTTGATAATGATTTTGAAATTATTGCCTTAGTGAACAATAAATCAATATTCGATTATCCAAATATTTCGTTTCTAGAATTTCCAAAATCAAAAAAATATTGGTTTTTGAGGTTTTACTATGAATATTTTTATTTCAAGCAACTTTCAAAAAAACTTCGTCCTGATATTTGGCTCTCATTGCATGATATGACGCCAAATGTGGTTTGTGAAATGCAATTTGTGTACTGTCACAACCCAAATATGTTTTATAAGTCTACAATTAAAGATTGGTTTTTTGATTATAAAATGGGAATCTTTGGGTTGTTTTATAAATATTTGTATCAAATAAATATTAAAAAAAATAATGTAGTTTTTGTGCAGCAAGATTGGATAAAAAGCAGATTTGAAAATGAGTTTGGAATTGAAAATGTGATTGTAAGTCAACCATTTTTTGATTTTATAAATGAAGTTAAATCAACTAATTTAGAATTAGATAGCAATAAAATTCATTTTTTTTATCCAAGTTTTCCTCGAACATTCAAAAATTTTGAGTTGATTTTTGAGGCGGTTTTGTTGTTGGATAAAAATATTTCTGATAAGATTTGTGTTCATATTACGTTAGATAAATTATCAGAAAATAGATATTTGAAGTTTTTAATTAAAAAATATGGACATATAGCGCAGGTAAATTTCACTGGACTTTTGTCAAAAACACAGATGATCTCATTTTATAAAGCGATTGATTGTTTGGTGTTTCCGTCAAAACTAGAAACATGGGGATTGCCCATTTCTGAAGCAAAATTTTTTGAAAAGTCAATGTTTTTGGCAAATTTGCCGTATGCAAAAGAAACAGTTGGTTGTTATAAAAAAGTTTCTTTTTTTGATGTTGAAAACCCTCAAGAATTGGCCGTTTTGATAGCAGATTTTGTGTGCCAAAACATTGTGTTTGATGGCAATATTTCAAAAGTAAATGAAACTAAAAAATTAGTAGGATGGGCTGAATTATTTGATTTTATGCTTAAAAAATGAAAAACATTTTCACTGTAGTCATTCCGCTTTTTAATAAAGAGAGTTATATAGAAGCCACAGTCAAAAGTGTTTTGAATCAAAGTTATCGGGATTTTGAAGTTTTGATTGTTAACGATTGTTCAACTGACAAAAGTATTGAAATTGCCAAATCTATTGACGATTCACGAATAAAAATTATTCAACATGAAGTAAACAAAGGGCTTTCGGCATCAAGAAATACAGGGATTATTAACGCAAATTCAGAATTTATTGTGTTTTTAGATGCTGATGATTTGTTGAAAACTGATTATTTGCAAAAAATCGACGATTTGATAGTAGAGTTTCCTTTGGCAGGACTTTTTGCTACAAATTATGAGCAAATTTATGAAAAAAAAACTGCAATTGCGCCAAAACTTGGAATTGCAACTGCTGAAAAAAATATATTGATTGATGATTTTTTTAGGGTCAGTTTGCAACAACCAATTTACTGTCAGTCAAGTATTTGTGTAATAAAAAGTGTTTTTGATAAAATCGGGTTGTATAACGAAAGCATAAAATATGCCGAGGATATAGATTTTAATATTCGGGCAAATCTACATTTCAAATTGGCATATTCGTCAGAAAAACTTGTACAATATTTGATGACAGACTTATCGCAAATCACTAAAAACAGCATCATCGATAAAGTAATTCCTGATTTTGATTCGTTTGAAAATTTGACGAGCAGTAAACCGTGGCTCAAAAAATATCTGGACGTTAATCGATATATGCTGGCTGTGGTTTATAAAAGACAGGGCGATTTCAAGAAATTTAGAGTTTTAAAAAACGGAATTCATTCAAATGCTGAAATTTCTGGATTGAATAAAAAGCAAATTATTCTGATGAATTTACCTCGATTTGCATTGAATTTTATTTCAACAATAAAAAATTTGTTATTGCAAAAAGGCTTTCGATTTACAAGTTTTTCCTGATTTTTTGGTAATCAATAAAACTGTTAAAATCACGTATATAATCGTTTTCATCAAAATTATCGGATGCTAAAACGAGACATACTGCACCCGACGAAAAATTATCGAGCTCGCGCCAAACGTTTTTGTCAATCAAAATGCCTTTATTTGGTTTGTTTAGTGTGACGGTTTTTGTCTCGGTCTCGGATTTGAAAATCAAATCAAAACTACCAGATATGGCGATCAAAAACTCAAGTTGTTCTTTATGTGCATGTCCGCCACGGCGTGCTGTGCTGGGAATATCAAACAAATAGTAAACACGTTTAACAACAAACGGTAAAAAACCATAGTCTAAAACCGCAATGTTACCTCTATAATCTTCTATAGTTGGAATTTCTGTAAATTCAGTTTTCATTTTTTATAATGTTTTAAAATATTCGAGCCACTGATTTCCGATAGCATTGATTTCAAATTTTTGGATGCTAGGTATTGAATAATTTTTACAATTTACATATAATTCTGTATCACTAATTAATTTGTTCATTGCGATAGTCAGTGCCTCGAAATTTTGATTTTCGACTAATAGTCCGTTTTTGTTTTCGATAATAATTTCGTTCGGGCCACTTTTGCAATCAAATGAAATGACAGGTGTGCCGCACGCCAAACTTTCTATGAGTACCATCGGCAAACCCTCAAACTTGCTGCCGAGGACTAAATATTTTGCGCTGGTGTAATAAATGAATGGATTTTCTACTCTTCCTTTAAAAATAATTTTGTTCTGTAACTTCAAATTTGCTGCAAGTCTGCGCAGTTTTTTTTCTTCTACACCATCACCCAAAAAAACAAGTTTAATATTGCTTTCTGGCAAAACAGAATTTGCATAACAATTTATGATTTGATCAAATTGTTTGATGACGGTCATTGTTCCTGCCGCAACTATATATTCAAAATCAAAATTTGATTGCACACCAATTATGGTTCTAATTTTTTTTAAATCTATTGGATTATAAATAGTTGCAATATCATCAAACCCAAAATTGCTTTCTACTTGCTGTTTAATTTCGTTTGATATTGATACAATTTTTCGATTGTGAAAAGTATATTTTGATAAAATTTTATTTTTTGGAAAATACAAATTCAACATAAAATTGTGAATAGCAAAAATGGTCTTCGAATTATAAATTAATCGTGAAATAACAAACTCTTGAAAACGATGATTTTTTACACGAAAATCGATAATAAAATCAAATTTATTATGTTTGATAAATTTATGAAAGATCCATAACCGACGAATTTTATTTACAAGGCTATTCTTAGTATGTAAACCCAAATTTAAAACGCTACCAGCATATTCGTAAACAATTTTGTTTTGAACAATAACATGATTGACTTCAAATCCATTTTTGTCAAAAAATAAAGATAACTCGGCAGCAACTTTTTCTGCACCGCCAATGGCAAGACAATCAGAAACCAAACAGATTTTTTGTTTTTTTTGCAACACTAAAATTTTATAACTATTTTCACACAAATATAAACATTCATGCGAATATTATTACTTGGCGAGTACAGTCATTTGCACAATTCATTAAAAGATGGTTTGAAAAAACTTGGGCACGACGTTTTTTTGGCGAGCAGCGGCGATGGTTTCAAGAATTTTCCTGCCGATTTTTTATATCGTGATATATTTTGTAATCATAAAATTGTTCATTTTTTTAGAAAAACAATTCATCGCTTTACGAAGTTTGATATAGCAAAACTCGAACGTGGTTTTAGATTTTGGTGGTTGTCGTCGAATTTTAAAAATTTTGATGTCGTTCAATTAATCAATGAAGCGCCAATACAAACCACAAGTTTTTTGGAGTTATGGTTGTTAAAAAAAGTATTTGCGCAAAACAAAAAAGTTTTTTTGCTTTCAGCAGGTGTCGATTTTTTGAGTTTGAAATATATGATTGATAATCCAAACAATAAATCGATTCTGCAACCATATTATATAGACAAAACTTTGAAAAACCATTTTCAATATATTTTGGACTATGGTTCAAAGTCTCACAAGAAAGTTCATTATTTTGTGTATGAAAACTGCCTCGGAATTATTGCTAGTGATATCGATTATGTCTTGCCTTTACAAGGAAATAAAAAGTTTTTAGAATTGATTCCAAATCCAATAAATACAGAAAAAATTGTTGTTGAAGATTTTATAATTCATGATAAAATCATTATTTTTTTAGGTATAAATCAATGGAATGCAATTCAAAAAGGGACTAAATTTTTTGAAAAAGCATTGGCAATTATTCAAAATGAATTTCCAGATAAAGTTGAAATAATTGTTGCTAAAAACATTCCATATAGCCAGTATATAAACTTGTACAACAAAACACATATTTTGCTTGACCAAGTCTATGCACACGACCAAGGTTATAACGCGCTTGAAGCAATGGCAAAAGGAAAAGTGGTTTTTACAGGTGCAGAAATTGAGTTTGATAGCCATTATGATCTTGCCGAAAAAGTAGTAATTAATGCAAAACCCGATGTTGATTATTTAGTCGAAGAGCTTCGGTTTTTGATTGAAAATCCTGCTGAATTATTGCAAATATCTGAAAATGCGAAAGCGTTTATTACCAAGCATCACAACTATATTGACGTTGCCAAAAAATATTTAGAAACATGGAACAGCGTCAAATAATTTCCTTTTTTCAGATAGGAATTGTTTTCACAATTCCAATATTTTCTGTACTATATCTTGCGATAACTATGCCAGTTTCGTATGACGAAGCCTGCACGTATTTGTTGTTTTCGTGCAAAGGAATTTTGCATACAATCACGCATTATCCTGCGCCAAATAACCACGTTTTATATTCTATTTTTACAAATATTAGTTATAAATTGAATTTTTTAAAACCACTGTTTGCACTTCGGCTGCCGGCGATTATTTTTAATATTACAACAGTTTTTGTTGTTTTTTATAAATCAAAAAATCGTTTTGGATATAATTTTGCAATTTGTTTGACTGCAATTTCAAGTGTGCTATTCATGAATTTGTACTACGGTTATATGGCTCGTGGCTACGGATTCTACAATTTAATGTTTATCATTGCTTTTTTTGCGAGTTATGATATCATCAAAAAACAGAAACTCAATAGAAATTGGAATGTTTTTTCTATTGCATCAATTTTGGGTTTTTGTACAATTCCATCTTTTTTATACCCGTTTTTGATACTAAATGCATGGATTTTTTTATTTGATTATAAAATGATTTTCAAGCAAATAGGTTTTGGATTACTAGTGTTTTCAATAGTTTATTTATTTTATTTGCAAATAATTTTGTTCGAAGGCATACAGGCAATAACCAAAAACCAGTATGTGAAATCTGAACCTTTTGTATTGGTTTTGAGAGCGTTGCCAGGTTTTGGCGTCAAAATGTTAAATGAAATAATTGGTATTCATTATATAATGATAGCAGCGTTGCTTTTGTATGTAGGCTATAGATTTTACAAAGACAATAATCGATTTTATATCAAAGCGGCTGTACTATTTGCGACAATGCCTTTCGGCTTGTTGTCCATTCAAAGCGTCATTCCATATGTTCGCATTTTTAATTTCTATGGCTTTTTGATTGTTTTTTTTGTTTTAATTGGATTTCAAAGTCATATTTCTAAGGCAAAACCTACTTTATTATACGTGACGTTGGCCATTTTTCAACTGTTTATGGTTTTCAATTTTAATTATAAAATCAATGAATTTGAAAACAAAGATTTGGCTGCAAATATAACAGCTAGCGAAATTATTTCTAAAATAATTGGCAACAAAAAATATTTTTTTAACAAAGTACTTTTAATAAATAACTTTCGATTCGAATTGCAAACAAAAGGGTATTCTAATGCCGTTGCTATAGAAAATGAATATTTACAAGTTTCTGCAGATACCATACTAAATTATGATTATGTGATTTTAAGCATAGACTCAGATTCATCAAAGTTGTCAAAACCTATTTTCTCTACACCGTACTATAATGTTTATTCGCCAGTCATTAAAAAATGATTTAGTGCCAGTTAATTTTACACAAAAAAACTATAATTGCAAAAATATCTAAAATTAACTGCTTGTACATCTACTTTCTAATGACCTTTACCTGATTATCTAACCCAAGTTTTATGATTGTAGACGGTTTTCCTGATTGATTTTCACGATTCAAATTCACTACATAATCCACACCCTTAATAATTTCGTGACTAATTTCTATAAAATTCATTGGAGTTGTTTGGCCCGAAATGTTGGCAGATGTAGAAACCAGAGGTCGCCTCATTCGCTCCATTAATTTAAAACAAAAAGGTTCTTTCACGATTCTTATAGCAAGAGAATTGTCTTGGCTTATAAGATTTTTTGCAATGTTGCGGGGTTTATCGAGAATTAATGTTGTTGGTTTTTCTGATAAATCTAGAATTTGCCAAGCCACTTCTGGAATGTCTTTAAAAACGTTGTACATCATTTTTTCGCCATTCATTAAACAAATCATGCTTTGGGTTTCTGCTCTTTTTTTAAGGGCAAAAATTTTTGAAACTGCTGCTTCGTTTGTAGCATCACAACCGATGCCCCACACTGTGTCGGTTGGATAGAGAATGATTCCGCCGTCTTGTATGATTTGAAAGGCGTTTTGAATTTCTTGG
>JBDLWE010000142.1:0-23140 GCA_039804445.1 Bacteroidota bacterium
TGTGAACCATTTCAAAATGCTCAATTTCTTCTCGAGCTACAGTCAACATGTCTGATACCAAATCTTGATATTCAGAATTTATTGTAATAATTGTTATCGCGTTTGTAGCTGCTTTCTGTTCACACCAAGCGTGATCGGTCAAGATATCTTGAATATTGGTTTCTACAATATCTACCCATCGTGGGTCGGTCGGCAGTTGAAGTCTAAATGTTGACATATTATTTTAGTCATAAATTTGAAATATTTTTTTGGGCGTTCGAGCGGGCTTTTCTCGTCAAGTCCTCGCTAAAATCACCATTTTTCTGGTCAAAAAAGGAGCTTCTTTCAGTCGCTGTTTTTCGCCAAGAAAAATTGGTGATTTTCGGCTGTGGGCTTTCTGTTTCAATCCCTAACGCAAGAATCTCGTACCAATAAGTGTTTTCTTAAAAAACAAACATCGCTCGTTCGCCCATCATGTCGTTCACATCTTCGGCAACTTGTTCGATAATTGCTTCGTTTGTATGATTTTGTAAAACGGTATCTATCAGAATCACAATTTTTTCCATGTCTTCTTCCAAAAGTCCACGAGTTGTGATTGCAGGCGTTCCAATGCGAATACCCGAAGTGACAAAAGGCGATTTATCATCAAACGGCACCATGTTTTTATTGACAGTTATTTCTGCTTTAACCAACGCATTTTCAGCATCTTTGCCAGTGATTCCCTTGTTTCGCAAATCAATAAGCATCATGTGGTTGTCTGTTCCGCCAGAAATTAAGTTGTAACCTCTTGCTATGAAAGCTGCCGCCATTGCTTTTGCATTTTTTTGAACTTGCATTTGATAATGAAAAAACTCATCGGTCAATGCTTCGCCAAATGCAACTGCCTTTGCCGCAATAACGTGCATCAACGGGCCACCTTGATTTCCTGGAAAAACTGCTAAATCTAGTAAAGACGACATCATCCTGATTTCGCCTTTTGGTGTTTTCAGTCCAAATGGGTTTTCAAAATCTTTACCCATCATAATCAATCCTCCACGCGGCCCACGAAGTGTTTTGTGTGTGGTTGTTGTAACTATATGGCAGTGTGGCAAAGGGTCGTTCATTAATCCTTTTGCGATTAGTCCAGCAGGATGCGAAATATCCCCTAGCAATAAAGCGCCAACCGAATCCGCAATTTTTCTGAATCGGTTAAAATCCATATCACGACAGTAGGCAGATGCACCTGCAATAATCATTTTTGGCATTTCGCGCGAGGCAATTTCTTGAATTTTATCATAATCAAAACGACCAGTTTCGGCTTCAACGCCATAAAAAACGGGGTTGTAAAGTCGGCCTGAAAAATTCACGGGCGATCCGTGGGTCAAATGCCCACCATGCGAAAGGTCGAAACCCAAAATCTTTTCGCCTGGTTTCAAACAAGCATGATAAACCGCTGTGTTTGCTTGCGAGCCAGAATGCGGTTGAACGTTGGCATATTCGGCACCAAAAAGTTCTTTGGCACGGTCTATGGCAATTTGTTCAACAATGTCTACTACTTCGCAACCACCATAATATCTCTTGCCGGGATAACCTTCGGCGTACTTGTTTGTTAGGCAAGATCCTTGTGCTTCCATAACTTGGTCGCTCACAAAATTTTCTGATGCTATAAGTTCAATACCATGAATTTGACGGTCTTGTTCTTCATTTATAAGGTCAAAAATAATTGAATCGTGGTTCATTTTTTTTGGATTTAAATTTTTTGACAAAAATACAAAAAAAGGTTTGCCAAAGAAACAGATTATAATATATTTGATAACATTTTTTAAACATAATTCATACCTCTATATATGCCAATGACCGCCAATAATCCTAATCGCAAATCGTGGTTAGCAGTTCCTGAAAATTCAGATTTTCCGATTCAAAATATTCCGTTTGGTGTTTTTCTGACTAAAGATGACGTAATTACTATTGGTACTCGAATTGGAGATTATGCCATAGATTTGGGTGCTTTGCAGCAAATGAACTATTTTGACGGTATCGAATTGACCGACGATATGTTTATGCAAGACACGCTTAACGATTTTATCTCTGACGGGAAAAAGACTTGGCGTTTGGTCAGAAACCGCATTGCACAATTGTTTGATATTGAAAATCCTTTACTACAAAACAATACTGCACACCGAGATATTGTGATTTTTAATCTCGACGAAGTCGAAATGCAACTGCCCGTTTTGATTGGTGATTACACCGATTTTTATTCTTCAAAAGAACACGCAACCAATGTTGGCGCTATGTTTCGTGACCCTGCAAATGCGCTGTTGCCCAATTGGTTGCACATTCCGGTTGGTTATCATGGGCGAAGTTCTACAATTGTTCCATCGGGAATTCCCGTACACAGACCAATGGGGCAGACGCTGCCAAATGGCGAAACAAGTCCTGTTTTTGGCCCGTCAAGAATGATAGATTTTGAGCTAGAAACAGCCTTTATCACCACCGACGTGAATATCATGGGCGAAACAATTCCGGTTCATGAGGCCGAAGGTTATATTTTTGGGATGGTTTTGCTAAACGATTGGAGCGCTCGTGACATTCAAAAATGGGAATATGTTCCGCTAGGACCTTTTTTGGCCAAGAATTTTGCCTCGTCGATTTCGCCATGGATCGTCACGCTTGACGCGCTCGAGCCTTTTAGAACAAAAGGACCGCAACAAGACCCGACGCCGCTTCCATATTTGCAAAACAAAGGCCGTCATGCTTTTGATATCAATTTGGAAGTCGCCATTCAGCCCGAAAATGTTGAGGCAACAATTGTGTCAAAATCTAATTTTAAATATATGTATTGGAACATGAGTCAGCAATTGGCGCACCACACCAGCAATGGTTGCCGCGTAAACTCTGGCGATATGATGGGTTCTGGAACCATTTCGGGGCCAACGCAAGATAGCTATGGATCGATGCTAGAGCTTACGTGGGGCGGTAAAAACCCAATAAAAATGGTAGACGGAACGGAACGGAAATTTATAAACGACAATGACACCGTGATTATGAAAGGTTTTTGCAAAAACCAAGAAGTACGCATTGGTTTTGGCGAAGTAAGTAGCAAATTGTTACCGCCGTTTATTAGAAAATAAGATTTTAAAATTTCAATATTTACCTGAAATAATTAGACCCATAGCCCCGATTGTAGCGGCATCCTTTTTTTAATTGTCTCCCTGAGCGCAGCCGAAGGGTCGGACAATTAAAAAAAGATATAGCGAAAAGCGGGAATTGCTTCAAAAAAAATAAATTTATGATTAAGAAAATTACAATTTCGTTATTGTTTTTTGTGATAATGTCTTGTGGCGTAAAGCAAACTCGCGGTTATTTATTAGCTGGCGACTATGATGCTGCGATTGACAATGCGGTCGAGAGTTTGCGAAATAACAAGGAGCGAAAAGGCAAACAAGACTATATTTACTTGCTTGAAGAGGCTTTTGCAAAGGCAAAAGAACGTGATTTGCGTGATGTTGATTTTTTGGTAAAAGAAAATAATCCAGCAAAATTTGAGAAAATTTTTACGACTTACATGAATTTGAATGCTCGGCAAGAAAAAATAAGGCCGTTGTTGCCACTTTTTTTAATGAAAGAAAATCGACAATCAATTTTTACTTTTGATGACTATTCGTCACAAATTTTGAAAAGCAAAAATTTGCTGTCAAAATATTTATATGACAATTCAAAAGTGCTTTTAGGCACGAACAACAAAATGAATTTTCGGCGGGCGTTTGACGATTTTGCTTATCTCGACAACATAAACCCGAACTACAAAGACGTTCGCAATTTGATGAACGACGCTTTGGCAAAAGGAACAGATTATGTGCATGCTTATACAAAAAACGAAACAAACATGGTCATTCCGGTGCGACTACAAAACGATATGCTGGATTTTTCGACCTACGGTTTGAACGATAAATGGACGGTTTATCATAACAATAAACAAAAAGGTGTGCAATATGACTACGGTTTGATGGTCAATTTTCGGCAAATAAACATATCGCCAGAGCAAGTAAAAGAGCGTGAATTTGTGAAAGAACGTCTTGTGAAAGTTGGTACAAAAAATGTTTTGGATAGCAATGGAAAGCAAGTTTTTGATGCAAAAGGAAATGCGGTCACGACCGACGATATGCGCACTATGCAAATTTCGATATATGAATTTGGTCAACGAAAATCGGCGCAGGTTGTAGCAAAAGTTGACTATGTAGATTTTAGAACCAACCAACTTTTGCAAACATTTCCGTTAGAAAGTACTTTTAACTTTGAGAATGTTTATGCGACTTACAAAGGTGATCGCCGTGCAGCCGATGACAATTATAATCCGTTTTTTGACCGAAGACCATTGCCATTCCCAAATTCAGAAGAAATGGTTTTTGCGTGTGCCGAAGATTTGAAAGCGAAGTTGAAGGATATTATTGTGCGCAATAGGTTTCGGAACTAATTTTTATCTTCAAGAAGTGGCACAAATTTAAAATCGCCAAACTCGTGTTTTTCAAATTGTGTTTCGTTTTTACGAATCAATAAGGTCATGATTTGGTCTTTCTCGCCAACAGGAATTACCAGTCTGCCACCAATTTTGAGTTGCGCCATGAGTGGTTGCGGTATAAAAGGTGCACCTGCTGTCACGATAATTCCGTCGAACGGTGCGTGTTGTTCAAGGCCTTTATAACCATCTCCAAACGAAACGTGTTTAGGTCTGATTCCCATTTTTGGAAATAAACTTAAGACTTTCTTTACAAGTTCATTTTGACGTTCAATGCTGTACACTTTTGCGCCAAGCTTGCACAAAACTGCAGTTTGATAACCAGAACCTGTGCCAATTTCTAGAATTTTTTGGTCTTTTTTTACTTCTAATAACTGCGATTGAAAAGCAACGGTATACGGATGCGAAATCGTTTGACCTGCGCCAATCTGAAAAGCTTTGTCTTGGTAGGCAAAAGCCTCGAAACTTGAATCAAGAAATTGGTGCCGTGGTATTTTATTTATGGCATCTAAAACATTTTTATCAACAATTCCTTTTTGTTTTAAAATGGCTACTAATTGGTTTCTAAGTCCTTGATGTTTGGCTTGGTCTTTGAGCATTTTGGAAAAATGTTTTTGGTAAACTTAAAACAATTTTAGGACTTGTTCCAAATGAATTTATAATTTATAAAATCTGAAAATTTAATAAAATTTGGTTCGGATTTATTGGATTTTAAAAGTTTTTTTAAGTTAATCGAATTCTTTTCGTTCAGATTTTTTCAGATTCTCATCTTTTTTATTTTTTTATTTTTTGAAATTGCTATTACCATTAAAATTGATTTTTAAAATTGATTTTTAAAATTGAAATTGCCATTGAGTTTTTATTTCCTATTTTTGTGTAAAATATAATCGAATGTTAAAAATTGGCGTTCTTGGTGCTGGTCATCTCGGAAAAATACATCTTCGTTTGCTTCAACAATCAGAAAAGTTTGAATTGGTTGGTTTTTATGACGAAAATCACGAAAATGGATCAAAAATAGCGGCCGAATTTGGTTACAAACAGTTTGATACCATTGCAAAATTGATTCATGCCGTTAATGTAATTGATATTGTGACACCAACTTTGTCGCATTATAAATGTGCAAAAGTATCAATCAAATCTGGCAAACACGTTTTTATAGAAAAACCAATTTCTAACACCGTTGCTGAAGCCGAAGAAATTATTACGCTTGCAAATGAACATAATGTCAAAGGTCAAGTTGGTCATGTCGAGCGTTTTAACCCTGCGTTTATAGCTACCAAAAATTTAATCGATAACCCAATGTTTATAGAAACGCATCGATTGGCAGAGTTTAACCCTCGTGGTACAGATGTCCCTGTAGTTTTGGATTTGATGATTCACGACATTGATGCTATATTGAGTGTCGTAAAATCAAAAGTATCTGCTATTCACGCAAGTGGTGTTTCTGTAATTTCAGATTCGCCAGATATTGCAAACGCTCGAATTGAGTTCGAAAATGGTTGTGTCGCAAATCTTACGGCTAGCAGAATTTCTTTGAAGAATATGCGAAAGTCAAGATTTTTTCAAAAAGATGCATATATATCTGTTGATTTTCTTGAAAAAAAATGTGAAGTGGTCAAGATGAAAGATGCACCCGAAACACCTGGCGATTTTGATATGATTTTACAAAATGCAGAGGGCTTAAAAAAACAAATTTATTTTGAAAACCCAGAGGTTTCGCTCAATAATGCTATTCTTGACGAATTAGAAAGTTTTGCAGATGCTGTAAACAACGATTCGCGACCTGTTGTTAATCTTGAAGATGGTACCGATGCGCTTCGAGTAGCTTATCAAATTATTGCAGCGATGAATAAGTCTGAACTCTAACACCTTTTCAAAAAATCTATATTTCAATGAAAACAATAGCCATTATAGGTGCTGGAACGATGGGCAACGGCATCGCACATACTTTTGCACAAGCAGGATTTATCGTAAAACTGATTGATGTTTCTGAAAAAGCAATTGACAGAGGAATGGTAACAATAGCTGCAAACCTTGACCGAATGATTGCAAAAGGAACAATTTCGCAAGATGACAAAGTCAAAACAATAACAAATATTATTACATACACCGATTTGCGTGACGGATTAGTTGGCGCAGATTTGGTAGTAGAAGCCGCTACCGAAAACTTAGAGTTGAAACTCAAAATTTTTAAAGAACTAAACGAAATTTGTGCGCACAATACTATTCTTGCAACCAATACCTCATCAATTTCGATTACCCAAATTGCAGCAGTAGTTGTTCATCCTGAGCGCGTTATTGGAATGCATTTTATGAATCCGGTGCCGATCATGAAGTTGGTCGAGATTATTCGTGGCTACAACACTTCAGGCGAAGTCACAAAAGTTATTATGCAACTTTCAGAAAAATTGGGCAAAACGCCGGTCGAAGTAAACGACTATCCTGGTTTTGTAGCAAACAGAATTTTGATGCCCATGATAAACGAAGCCATAGAAACGCTATATAACAAAGTCGCAGGGGTTTATGAGATTGATACGGTCATGAAACTAGGCATGGGGCAACCCATGGGACCTTTGCAGCTTGCAGATTTCATTGGGCTTGACGTGTGTTTAGCGATTTTAAACGTGATGTACAACGGTTTCAAAAATCCCAAATATGCGCCTTGTCCGTTGTTAGTAAACATGGTAATGGCAGGTAAACTTGGTATAAAATCTGGCGAGGGTTTCTATGATTACTCTGAAAGTATAAAAGCCGAAAAAGTGGCAAATCAATTTATATAGATGTCGGTATCCGAAAATATTTTAAAAATAAAATCTGAATTGCCCAATAATGTGACTTTGGTTGCAGTGTCTAAAACCAAGCCCATTTCAGATTTGCAACAAGCCTACGATGTTGGTCAACGAATTTTTGGCGAAAACAAAATTCAGGAAATGACCGAAAAATGGGAAGCAATGCCAAAAGACATCGATTGGCACATGATTGGGCATGTTCAAACCAATAAAGTCAAATTTATGGCGCCTTATGTGAAGTTGATTCACGGTGTCGAAAGCCTAAAACTTTTGCAAGAAATTGACAAACAAGCCAAAAAAAATAATCGAAAAATAGATTGTTTACTTCAAATGTTTATTGCCCAAGAAGAAACAAAATTTGGTCTAGATGAAAGCGAATTATTTGAAATTTTAGATTCAGAAATTTTTCAAAATCTAGAAAACATAAATATTGTCGGACTTATGGGAATGGCATCTTTCACAAATAATGAAAACCAAATTCGAGAAGAATTTCAAAAACTAAAAGCTACTTTTGATTTAATTCACAACAAAAAAACACATAATTTGAATCCAACAATTTTATCAATGGGAATGTCCGGCGACTATAAAATCGCAATCGAACTTGGCAGCAGCATGGTCAGGATTGGAAGTTCTATTTTTGCAGTTAGTTAATGTCAATCAATTTAATTATCAAATTTCAATGTCAATTTCAATGATAATACCAACTTCAATAAATAATTTTAATTTCAAAAATTATGGAAGAAGAGGGCTTCGGTTTTGACAAAATTTATAACATCGATGACAGATTAATACGTTTTGCGGGTGCGTCAATATTTTTTGTTCGAGAATTAGAGAAAACTTACGAATTAGAATATTATAAAAATCAGTTAATCCGATCTTCGGGAAGTTCATCATTGAATTATGGAGAAGCTCAGGGCACGATTACTTCCAAGGATTTTATTTTCAAAGTTTCTTTTGTTGTAAAAGAATTGAAAGAATCTCGTAACTCATTGAAAGTACTTCGATATATTAAAGAGGGTAACGCCAGTAAACAAAAATGGTTAATAGATGAAGTTGAAGAGCTCATCGCAATAACTTCTAAAATGATTATAAATAAAAAGTAAAAATTAATTTCGAAATTGAAATTTATAATTGATATAGACATTGAAATTTGATATTGACATTGAAATTTGACATTGAATATGTACGCAATTATTGATATAGAAACCACTGGAGGTCAGTACAATGAAGAAGGAATTACCGAAATTGCCATCTACAAATTTGACGGGCACGAAATTGTCGATCAGTTCATAAGTCTCGTCAATCCCGAAAAACCCATTCAGCCGTTTGTGGTCAAACTCACGGGCATCAATAATGCCATGCTTGTCAACGCGCCAAAGTTTCATGAAGTGGCAAAACGAATTGTCGAAATCACTCAAAACTGTATTGTCGTCGCGCATAATGCCGATTTTGATTATCGAATTTTGCGCACAGAATTTCGCAGACTTGGATATTCTTTCAATTCAAAAAACCTTTGCACTGTTGCGCTTTCGCAAAAATTGCTGCCGGAGCAGCCCAGTCATAGCTTGGGCAAATTGGTTCGCGCACTCGGAATCCCAATGGCAGACCGTCACCGTGCCAGTGGCGATGCCATGGCAACCGTAAAACTTTTTAAAATTCTGCTCGAAAAAGACGTCCAAAAAACCATTGTTCAAGAAATGGTTCGATCAGAAATCGAAAAAGGAATTGCCCCAAAACTGCGAGATTTAATGGACACGCTGCCCAACAAAACAGGCGTTTATTACATTCATGCCGAGTCCGGAAAAGTGATTTACATAGGCAAAAGCCTAAATATTCGTAAACGCATCAACCAGCATTTCATAGGAACTGATAAAAAAAGCGAAAAAATTCAGTCGGCCGCTCACACCGTGACGTTCGAAGAAACTGGTTCAGAGCTCATTGCGCTGCTCAAAGAAAGCCAAGAAATAAAAACCACAAAACCAGTTTTTAATCGTGCACAACGCAAATCGATTTTCAATATCGGGCTTTATGAAGTTCAAGACGACAATGGTTATTTTAATCTAAAAATCCAAAAAGTCGATTCCACCAAGCGAGAAATCACAACTTTCACAACCATTGCCGATGCTCGCGATGCGCTGTTTAGAATCGTTTCTCACTACAAACTTTGCCAAAAACTAACCAGTTTAGACCATTCAAAAGGTGCTTGTTTTCAGCACGGAATCCAAGAATGTGATGGCGCTTGTATCGGTTTCGTTAGTCCAGAAACATACAATCTGCGCGTTCAAGATTTTATCAACAAAAACAGAATGGAAAACAAAACCATCGTTATAGTCGACAAAGGCCGCAAAATTTCAGAAAAAAGTGCCGTTTTGGTCGAAAACGGAATTTATCGTGGCTACGCTTTTGTCGATTTAAATTATCAAATTCACAATCTCGAAATCCTAAAAAACATAATCGTCCCGATGCAATCCAATAAAGACGTCACCAATATTATAAGAAGTTTTATCAGAAAAGAAAAATATCAAAAACTGATAGAATTATAAAATGAATCGATCAGATAAACCACTTCTAATATCCATCGTCGGACCAACAGCAATAGGAAAAACGGCGTTAAGCATCAAATTGGCGCAACATTTCGATTGTCAAATACTGTCCTGCGATAGCCGACAATTTTTTAAAGAAATGACAATCGGTACAGCCGTTCCAACCAAAGTAGAGCTCGCCGCAGCCCAACATCATTTTATCCAGAACATATCAATTCACGACCAATATTCGGTGGGTGATTTTGAAAAACAAGCCATTTCAAAACTAACTCAAATTTTTAAAACCAATAAATTTGCCATCATCGTCGGTGGTTCAGGACTTTATCTAGATGCAGTTTGCAATGGTTTAGACGTTTTTCCAGAAATCAACAAAAATATTCGTGAGCAACTCATTCTTGATTATCAAAGTTTCGGAATAGAATTTTTACAAACCAAACTAATGATTGTAGACGAATATTATTTTAAAAAATTGTCCACAGAAAACCCGCAAACTTTGCAAAATCCACAACGATTGTTGAGGTTTCTCGAAATTTGCATTGGTTCAGGAAAATCATATTCTAGTTTTTTGCAAAAGCAAGACATTATTCGTGATTTTGATATCATTTCAATAGGAATAGATGCAAATCGCGAAATAATTTATGACAAAATAAATCGTCGCGTAGATTTGATGGTAAAAAATGGATTAATTGACGAAGCAAAAAAATTATTACCTTTCAAAAATTTGAATGCATTGCAAACGGTTGGTTATCGAGAACTTTTTGAGTGTTTTTCTTCGGATTATTCACTGGATTTTGCCATTGAAGAAATCAAAAAAAATACTAGAAGGTTCGCTAAAAGGCAACTCACTTGGTTCAAAAAAAACGAAAACACAAGGTGGTTTGATTATAAAACTGACAGTTCGGCTATTGTAGATTTCATAAATTTAAACTCATATAATGCCAATATCACCAATATTTGACTCAACGCATCATAAAGATTTTGAGGTCAATCATTCGCAAATTCAGCCAAATGGGTTTTTAAAAATAACCGAGTTGTTTAATATGTTTCAACTAACGGCCGCAGAACATGCCGAGTTTGGTGGCATAAGTTTCGTTGATTTACAAACCAATAATCAAGCATGGGTTTTGAGCAAAATGCGTGTCGAAATCAAGAATTTACCAAAAATGCGTGACAAAATTTCGGTAAAAACATGGATCGTTAATCTCGAAAATTCACGATCGTTGCGCGGAATGTTTGTTTTTTGCAACAAAGAAATTATAGCTTCTACCGAAACACTTTGGGTTATTCTGAACACCCAAAAACGACGACCAGAAACATTGGCATTGGCACACGATCATTTTGAAAAATATCCAGAAAATTTTGCCAATTCAAAACGTGTTGAATCTATTGTTTTTGAAAATGAAATGAATTGCATTCTAAACAAAAAAGTAGTTTTTTCTGATTTAGATTTGGTCAATCATGTCAATCATATCAAATATTTAGAATGGTGTTTGGACATTTTACATACAGATATTTTGCTTAAAAATAAAATAAAATCACTTGATTTAAACTATCTTTCGGAGTTGGTTTTGAACGATGAATTTGATATAAAATCCAATGTTAATGGGGAGTTACACCAATTTTTGATTTCAAAAAATAGTACAAATTGTTTTGGATTGCAAATAAGTTGTTCGGAATAGTGGCATAAAAATTGAATCATTTTTTTTGCAAATCATTAAATAAATTTAAAAATTATTATTGTTATGGATTGGATTACGATTTTTATGCAAGGCGGTTACATTTTATGTTTTGTGCTATTTGTTTTTGTGATATATGGCCTGGCGAGAGGCATTTTTGCAGGATTTAAAAACATTGGCGTTATTATAGACCGTCAAGAAGAAATTATAGATTTGTTGACAGACATTAAAACTGAATTACAAAAAAACAATAAAACCATTTAGAACAGTATTTTTTTGGGTTTATAAACAGTATTTTTGCACCGTGATCTTGCGTGAGGGATTGAAGCGGTATCCTTTTGTGCAGCGTAGCGGAACAAAAGATTTAGCGAAAAGCCCGACGCTTTTTTTGAAGCTGCCCCCTTGACGGTTGGGGCATAGGGCAGAGTCAAAAAAAGGGGCACGCCCAATAAATTTAATAAATACTTATTTTTTTGATATGAAATTTTTTATAGACACAGCCAATTTGGCACAAATTAAAGAGGCTCAGGCACTTGGCGTTCTAGATGGCGTGACCACAAATCCGAGTTTGATGGCCAAAGAGGGCATTATGGGCAAAAATAATATATTGAAGCATTATGTTGACATTTGTAACCTTGTCGATGGCGATGTGAGTGCCGAGGTAAATGCGCTTGATTTTGACGGAATGGTCAAAGAAGGCGAGGAGTTGGCAGATTTACACCCGCAGATTGTGGTGAAGTTGCCAATGACCAAAGAGGGTGTCATGGCCGCAAAATATTTTTCGGATCGAGAAATCAAGACTAATGTTACACTTGTTTTTTCGGCTGGTCAGGCTCTTTTGGCAGCAAAAGCTGGCGCAACCTATGTGTCGCCGTTTATTGGTAGATTAGACGATGTGAGTACAGACGGTCTAAATTTGATTTCTGAAATTCGAGAAATTTATGATAATTATGGGTATGAAACCCAAATTTTGGCAGCATCTGTGCGGCACACAATGCATATTGTGAATTGTGCAAAAATTGGTGCCGATGTAATGACGGGGCCACTATCGGCAATTTATGGATTGTTGAAACATCCGCTAACAGATTTAGGTTTGGCGCAGTTTGTGGCCGACTTTGAAAAAGGGAATAAGTAGTTAGATAAAACATTCAAAAAAAAACTCAAACTTTTTTACAGGTTTGAGTTTTTTTTATAGCAAAAATTTCGATTGAATTTCTGGCGTTGGCATCATGCAATTTTCTGTTTTGCCAAACCATTTGTAACGGTTTTTGGCAATGTAGTCGTAAACTAGATCACGGATTTTTTTCGGAAATATTTTTAACATACCAAGCAGCTGATAAAAAACGTTGAGGTCGTTTGCGATTTCTAAAGCTGCATCAGACTTGATGTAGTAGACAACATTGGGGATGTAAAGCACAATACTATCAATTTTGGTAGCGTCAAGTCCAATGTGATTAAATATAAAATTGCCACTTTCTGACTGCAACGAGGCAAAACGAAACGTGTCATACTTGTCATTTTTTATCAAAAATTGAACCGCACCACTACAGAGGTTGCAATGCCCATCAAAAAGAATTATTTTTTTGTTATTTGGAAAAGTCATTTGCAATGGCAATTTTAATTTCAAATCCAATATCAAATTATAATATCAGCTAAAATAATTTATATTAGAAAAATCGTAATTCGTAATTGAAAATTCGTAATTTTTAAAGCCTAGATTTTAACCGTCCACCCAAAAGTGTCTTCTGTCAAATTATACTGAATTTCTGTAATGATTTTCTTGAGCCTAAGTGCAAAAGAATCGGCTTGATCTTCAAGTTCGTAGTAATTTCCTTGGTATTGAAAACCTTTTATTGGGTTAACAACGGCTGCTGTGCCTGCCCCAAAAATTTCTTTAAGTGTGCCATCTTTAGCTGCTTCTACAAGTTCTGAAACCAAAACGGGTCGCACGTCTGTAGAAATTCCTTCGCGCTCGGCAATTGCCAAAAGGCTTTTTCTGGTGACGCCATCAAGAATTCTTTCGGATATTGGTGCGGTATATAAGGTGTTGTTTATTCTAAAAAACACGTTCATTGTTCCCGCTTCTTCTAGTTTGGTGTGCGTGGCGTCGTCTGTCCAAATAATTTGTTGAAAACCTTTTTCGTTTGCTAATTTAGTTGGGTAAAATTGTGCCGAGTAGTTTCCTGCTGCCTTTGCAGCACCAATTCCGCCGTTTGCAGCCCGACTAAAATGCTCGGCTATAATCACTTTTACTTCGCCAGAATAGTAAGATTTTGCTGGCGATAGTATAATCATAAACCGATATTCACACGATGGCCCCGCAATAACGCCATGACCGGTGGCAATCATAAACGGACGAATATACAGGGTGTTACCAAGTCCTTTTTTGACCCAGTTTTTATCTAGATTTATAAGTTCGTGCAGACCGCCCATAAAAATATGTTCGTCAACCTCGGGCATTGCCATTCGCTTCGCTGACTTGTTAAACCGTTTAAAATTTTCGTCAGGACGAAATAACCAAACATCATCAGCATCGTCTCTATAGGCTTTCATACCCTCAAAAATGGCTTGGCCATAGTGAAATACTTTTGCCGACGGATCTAACAAAAATGGTGCATAAGGCGCTATTTGCGGTTTTTGCCATTGCCCGTCAACATAATCACAAAAAAACATATGATCGGTAAACGTTACACCAAACGAAAGATTGTCAAAATCTACTTCAGCGATTTTTGAGTTAGAAACAGTTACTATATCGATTTCGTTTATAAAACTTGTAAGCATTTATTAAATGTTTTTAGTATAATATTTGTTATTAATTTATTGATTATCAATTGATTATAAAAGTTTAAAAATAATTTAAAACAATTTAAAAGCAAAAATCAAAAATAATATAAAATCGACGGTTTTTATAAAAAAAACTAGCTTTTTTTACGATTTTTTTTGTTTTCGATAAAAATTACTTAAAAAATTACTAAATCTTTATTTTATTTTAAAAATAGATTCGTTTTGATAATTGTTTTATGATTCTCACTATTTTTGCATAAAAAAATTTTGAAAAGAGAAATCATAACCACCGATGATGGTTCGACCAGCATTCATCTAATAGATTGCAACGAAAACTACCATTCAAAACACGGTGCAATTCAAGAAGCAAAGCACGTTTTTATAAAAAACGGATTGGCATTATTTGAAAATAAAAACATTTCGATTCTCGAAATGGGTTTTGGCACGGGACTAAATGCGTTTATAACGTTTTTAGAAGCCGAAAAATTAAATCAAACCATCAATTATATTGGTGTCGAAGCCTATCCAATCTCAGAATCAGAATTACAAGCCATGAATTTTGTCGAAGAATTAAATGCCCAAAATTTTGTAGCAGATTTTCATAAAATGCACAGTTGCGCTTGGGAAAAACCTACGCAAATTTCAAATAGTTTTTCGCTCACAAAACGGCAGCAGCTTTTTGAAAACATAAGCGACAGCAATACATTCGATTTAATATATTTTGACGCCTTTGGCTACCGCGTGCACTCCGAGGCGTGGAGCACCAAAATTTTTAAAAAAATGTACGATTCGCTCAAACCAAACGGCGTTTTGGTTACCTACGCAGCTCGCGGCGTGGTCAAACGAAGCATGATCGAAGTTGGGTTTACCGTCGAAAAACTCGATGGACCACCCGGAAAAAGAGAAATGTTTCGTGCCACAAAGCATGCTGCTAACAGTTGAACATTCGTTAACAAAATTATAAGTTTTATTTAACTATATCGATTTCGTTGCCGTTTCTATTTTTGTGTATTTTTGCCATAAGCAATTTTATAAATCCTTTTTCAATTATTATAAAAATGAAAAAAAGCATGATTAACTACACCAAAACAATCCTCGAACAGGTAAGTTTTGATCCAGATTTGTTTTGCAAAGAGCTCAAAAAAGCACTACAAATCTTATTGCCTTATGAAATCGAGCAGCTCACTCAATGGTTTGTAGAATTTACAAATCAAAAACCCGAACTCAAACATTGCAAAGTTTACTTAAATCTATAAAACTAATCGAGGCTTAAACGGCCTCTTTTTTTTTACAATCAAACTTCATTCATCAAGCAATGATTTGGGCGTTCCCTCGTCCGAAAAAGACGAGGTCGGGCTGTTCGCTATATCTTTTTTGATCTCGTCTTTAGGGACGAAATCAAAAAAGGATGCCGCTACCATTCCTAACGCTTGTGCAACCGTTGACCAAGTTAACAATCATCAAAGCAACTTCTATAATTTTTTTTAGTAACAAGATCGTATTCAAAAATTTCAAAACACTATTTTTGTATGTTATAAAATCAATAAATGAAACCAAAAATAACCATTATAGGCGCAGGAATTTCTGGACTTACATCTGCCGTGATGTTGCATCGCGCAGGTTTTGACTTCAAAATCATAGAAGCGACTGACTGCATTGGCGGAAGAATAAAAACCGATATTGTCGATGGTTTTAGGCTTGACCACGGTTTTCAGGTATTGCTCACTGCCTATCCCGAAGCAAAAGCAATATTAGATTATGACAAACTCAATCTAAAAACATTTTTGCCTGGAGCAACCATTCTTTATGATGGTGGGCAGTTTGAAATTGCCGATCCCTTCAGACGACCATCGGCACTTTTTGCGACTGTTTTTGCACCCGTAGGCTCGTTTAAAGACAAAATAAACACTTTTTTGTTAAAACATAAATTATTAAAAAAGTCTATTAGCGATATTTTTGCTCAAAATCAAAAAACATCCTACCAACATCTTGTCGACTACGGATTTAGTCAAAAAATGATAAATCTATTTTTTAAACCATTTTTTTCAGGAATTTTTCTAGAAAACAATCTCGCCACACCAAACAGAATGTTCGATTTTGTAATGAAAATGTTTTCTGAAGGCGATGCCGCAATTCCTGCACTTGGCATGGCCGAAATTCCAAAACAGCTCGCAGCACAAATTCCTGCAGATTACTTTGTTTTTAATACCAAAGTAAAATCTATTGAAAACAGTTCGATTCAAACAGAAACCGAAACATTCGAAACCAATATTATTATAGTAGCCACCGAAGCCACAACATCTATTGCAGGACTTCCGCGCAGATTTGCTACAGACCATCATTCGGTGTCAAACATTTATTTTGTTGCCAGTATCGCGCCAACCAACAAGGCAGTTGTGATTTTAAATGCATCGGTATCTAGAAAATTTGTGAACAATATTACAGTTTTGACCAATGTTTCAAAAGATTATGCGCCCGACGGTAAAGTCCTGATTTCTTTGTCTTGCAACGGAATTGCAGATTTCGACGATGCCATTTTTGCAGAAAACATAAAAGCCGAACTTCGACCATGGTTTGGCAACCAAGTCGATAGTTGGCAACATCTAAAAACTTATAAAATCAAATATGGATTGCCAAAACTCAATGTTTTGCGCGACGATTCTGCTATTTCAAATTTCAAGTTATCAGAAAATATTTATGCTTGTGGCGATCATTTACTCAACGGATCTATAAATGCCGCCATGAAATCTGGCCGAATCGTGGCCGAAGATATTATTACAAGATTTTAATAAAGTCTTTCATCAAGTTTTTTAACATTAATACTTTATGACCTTCGCAACCTTTGGGGTAATGAAATAATGTGTTTTATTACGATATCGTTTTCGTAAAATCATTTGCTATATTTGCATTAAACAAACTACAAAATGGAAGAATGTATTTCGGTTTTTGATATGCTCAAAATAGGGGTTGGGCCATCAAGTTCGCACACGCTTGGGCCTTGGCGCGCCGCCGAAAGATTTCTTGCCGAACTTCGTGAAAACGATTTTTTGCAAAATGTAGAATCTATCAAAATCGATTTGTTTGGGTCACTATCGCTCACGGGCAAAGGGCATGCCACAGATTTGGCAATTATGCTTGGTCTTTCGGGTCAAGATCCTGAGCAAATTCCGATTGAAAACATTGCCAAAATCATTAAAAATATTGAGGATTCAAATAAATTAAATCTCGGTAACGAATATAAAATTCCATTTTCGCTTTTAACAGATATTGTTTTCAACAAAAATTTCATGCCATTTCATGCAAATGCGTTGACATTCACGGCTTTTATAAATAATGAAACTGAATATCAATCTACATTTTATAGCATTGGTGGCGGTTTTGTGGTGAAAGAAGAACGAATTAATGCAATACAAAAACATAAAATCAAGTGTGCTTTTCCGTTCCCGATAGAAAATGCCGCGCAGTTATTGCAATATACCATTTCTGAAAAAAAATCTGTTGCTGAAATTGTATATGAAAACGAAAAGTCGATGCGTGCAGAGGCTAAAATTCATTCAGAATTAATTCGCATTTGGCACACCATGTTAGAATGTATGTACATTGGTTGCCATTCAGAAGGTGTTTTGCCAGGTGGACTTAATGTTCGTCGACGCGCTTTTGACATGCATCAAAACCTGATTGGCCTTGCTAACTACAGTTCGCCACAATCGTGGCTCGAAGAGATAAGAAAAACCGAAGTCAAGTTTCGGCAAATCTTGAAATGGGTTTCGTGTTTTGCACTGGCCGTAAACGAGGTTAATGCTGCACTAGGCCGTGTGGTTACTGCACCAACCAATGGTAGCGCAGGTGTAATTCCTGCGGTTTTGATGTACTATTTGGTCATAGAAAATCATGATGCAGGCGAAACCGAAATCAAAAACTTTTTGATGACCGCTGGCGAAATAGGCAGTATTTTCAAAAAAGGAGCGACCATTTCTGCAGCCATGGGCGGTTGCCAAGCAGAAATTGGCGTATCTAGTGCCATGGCAGCAGCAGCTTTGTGCGAAGCAATGGGCGGTACGCCTGACCAAGTACTTGTAGCAGCCGAGATTGCCATGGAGCACCATCTTGGGCTGACTTGCGACCCAATTGGTGGGTTGGTGCAAATTCCGTGTATCGAGCGCAACACTATGGGCGCAATAAAAGCCATTAATGCGGCCGAACTTGCGTTGGAAACCGACGCCAAAAACGTAAAAGTGCCGTTAGACAAGGTTATTAATACGATGTGGCAAACCGCAAAAGACATGAACTCTAAATACAAAGAAACCTCTGAAGGTGGTCTGGCAATAGCCGTGAACATGGCCGATTGTTAAAACCTTCATTGACGCTATCTTGTAAAAGAAAAATCGAAGTAGGCAATCGCCGCCGGTGCCTTTGGTCAAACTAGGTGTGGCTTTTAGACTTTTAATTTTTTATATTCAACTAAATTTAGAATGCTAAACAGAAAATGACCAAAGAATCTGTTAAATCGGCGTGTTAATTTTATAATTTTCTTATAAATCCTGCAGCCATTGAAGGTGACTATCCCGCTCTTGAAAGTAAAAAAATATAGTTTGATTTAGTTTGGATATATCACAGATTCTGTTGTTTCAAAGCTAAATGCGCCTTTATCGTTTATAAAATATTTTATGATTGCTTCTCCCCAAATGTCGCCGTTGTTAAAATCTATAATTATCCAGCGATGATTTAAGATTTTTACTTTATTTATTATAAATTTTTTGCCATTCATTGGTTCTTGACCAGTATATGGGTTTCCTTTTTCGTTGATATTAAAATCTTTAAGCGCATCTGCGACCGAAATTGCCATTTTTTGCGCATCAATGTAACTACCTGTCTGTTTGTTCTCGAAATAATCTTGTGCATTTTGATTTTTTTCTATTGAAAAATGATTAGCATCGTCAAGATTGTTGATTAATGACATGACGGTGTCTGTAAATTTTTTGTCAATGTCGTCTGCTCGTTTTTGCTCAAATTTTACTTGGCTTCTTAAAAACATATAAGTAAATATATTAAGTAAAATCAATAGAATTAAAGCATATTGTAAGATGGACTGTTTCATTTTTTATAAGTTTATATTTCTAGAATTAAATTGTCATAAGCCACAAAAACATTTTCGGGCAACATTTTTTGAATTTCATCATGATAACCAAACAGGTGGCTTATGTGTGTTAAATATGTTTTTTCTGGTTTTAAAATATCTATAAACGCAAGTGCTTCGTTAAGGTTAAAATGTGTGTTGTGTAGTTCTATTCGCAAGGCGTTTATAACCAATGTTTTAATGCCAAATAGCTTCTTAACTTCTGCAGGTTCTATTGTTTTTACATCGGTTAAGTAAGCAAAATCATCAATTCTAAAACCAAGAATTGGTAAATTTCCGTGCATCACTTTAATCGGAATTATTATTTTTTCATTAATTTTAAACGTTTGATTTTCAGATACTTCGAAAGATTTTACAGCTGGCGCACCTGCATATCTATTTTCAGTTTCAAAGATATAATCAAAACGTTTTTTAAGATTTTTTAAAACGCGACCATTTGCATAAATAGGAAGGTCGCCGTGCAAAAAATTAAATGGCCTAATTTCGTCAATACCAGCAGTATGGTCTGAGTGTTCGTGTGTAAACAAAATAGCGTCTAGTTTTGTACAGCCGCATGTTAGCATTTGTTGTCTAAAATCTGGTCCGCAATCAATAACCACCGATGCGTTTTCCCACTCAAGCCAGATCGACACACGAAGTCTCTTGTCTTTTGGGTTTGTGCTGTGACAAACAGGGTGGTTGCTGCCAATAACAGGTATACCTTGGGAGGTTCCTGTGCCAAGAAAGTGAATTTTCAAATCTTACTTTTTTACAAAAATAAAACTTAATTCTTTAATATAATAGCTATTTTGTTAACTTTGAACGATATTTATATCAATAAATTTCTATGGATACTCAAATCAAACTTAAGGGCGATAAAGTAATTGCGCAAATCCCATCTGTCAAGGACAAGGCACTTCGAATCAACTTAAACGATAATATATACGGCACATTTGCCGAAATAGGGGCAGGGCAGGAGACAGTTCGACATTTTTTTAGATCTGGTGGTTCGTCGGGTACTATCGCAAAAGCAATGTCTGCTTATGATAAAGACTTTTCTGATGCAATTTATGGCATTGAAGAGGATGGTCGATATGTGACCGAGAGCAGGCTTAAAAAAATGTTAAATTTTGAAGTAAACCTTATAGAACAGCGACTTAGCCGTGAAAAACACCCAAACAAAATGTTTTTTAGCTATGCAAATACCGTTGCGACAATTGATTTTGCCAAAAAATTTAAAGGTCATGGCTGGGTTGGCATTAAATATCAAATAGATTCTGACGAAGATTATAACGAAGTTATAATACACATTAGATTTAAGGAAACAGATGCACGTTTGCAACAAGAGACGTTGGGTATTTTGGGAGTAAATCTTATTTATGGTGCATATTATAAGTACACTGAACCAAAAAAATTACTTCGTTATCTATATGATCACCTCGATAAAGACCAGCTAGAGATAGACACCATAAACTTTTCAGGTCCAAGGTTTGCAGACGTAGATAATCGTTTGATGAGTTTGCAACTTGTAAAAAATGGCATGACCGATGCCGTAATGTTTAACCCCGATGGCGTAAATATTTTACCAGCTGCTGTTTTATACAAAAAAAATATTTTGGCACTTCGAGGCAGTTTCCGTCCGGTGACCAATGTCAATATGGATATGTATGAAAAATCGTTAAATATGTTTTTGAAAGAAAATAGGGTAGACGAAGCCAACACTTTGGTTGTATTTGAAATTACGCTATCTAATTTAAAATCGGCAGGCGAGATTGACGAACGCGATTTTATGGATAGGGCAGAGTTGCTATGTTCGCTTGGGCAAACGGTTATGATTTCAAACTTTCAAGAATATTATAAAGTTGTAGAATATTTTTCAAGCTTTACAAAAGCCAGAATGGGCTTGGCAATGGGTGTAAATAATCTTATAGAAATTTTTGACGAAAAATATTATCGATATATGTCTGGCGGAATACTTGAAGCCTTTGGTAAATTGTTCTACAGAGACTTGAAAGTATTTTTATATCCTATGGAAAATCTTGACGGGACTTTAATTAATTCTCAAAACCTAAAAGTTCACCCGAGGATGAAAGAGCTTTATAAATTTTTTGCATACAACGGAAAAGTTGTTGATATTCAAAATGTTGATTCAAAGAATTTAAAAATATTTTCTAGAGAAGTGCTAAAACAAATCGCAAGTGGGCAAACCGGCTGGGAAAATACATTACCAAAAGGCGTTGCCGAACTTATAAAAGAACACCACTTGTTTGGTTTTGAAAGACACAAAGAAAAACAAATGTAGAATTATTTAAAAAACCGAGTAATGCTCGGTTTTTTTATTGACTAAAAAAAAATGAAAAACGACTATCCTAAAATTTGATTAGCATGCTCTTTTGTTTTTACATCAGAAATTATTTTTTCGATAATTCCTTTTTCGTCGATAATAAAAGTTGTTCTGTGGATTCCATCATATTCTCGACCCATAAATTTCTTTGGTCCCCAAACACCAAATGCCTCAATAACAGCGTGGTTTTCGTCAGCCAGCAATTGATATTTAAAATCATATTTTTCTTTAAATTTCGCTTGCGCTTTTGCAGAGTCGGCACTAACGCCAAGTATCTCATAATTTAGAGATTTAAACCGCTCAAAATTATTATTCAAATCACAAGCCTCGGCAGTGCAACCTGGTGTACTTGCTTTTGGATAAAAGAAAACAACAAGTTTTTTGCCAGCATAATCTGATAATTTTCGTTCAACACCGTTTTGGTCAAGTGCCAAAAAATCGGGAGCTGCATCACCTTTTTGCAAATGTGTCATATTATTTTTTTTAAATTATTTTTTTTATAACTCTCAATTTGTGCGTATGTTTTCTTGTCTTAACATTGTAAATACCAAGATGATCAAGGCGGTCAATTCTGACTTCGCCACTTGCGTGAATGATATAGTTATCTTGAAGCATAATACCAACGTGAATTATTTTTCCGTCTTCGTTGTCAAAAAAAGCTAAATCGCCGGGTTCGCTTTCTTCTATAAAACTCAATGATTCGCCCTGCGATGCTTGCTGCGATGCATCTCGAAGAAGTTTATAACCACAGAGTTTGTAAACCATTTGTGTAAACCCAGAACAATCTATGCCAAAAATCGTTTTTCCACCCCATAAATAAGGTGCGCCAAGATATGCATATGCTGTTTCAATAATTGCGGATTTTGGTTGAATTGTGGAAATAAATGAGCCGTCAAAAACAAAATTTGGTTCATAAAAATTAATAAAATTTAAGCATGAACCTTGTAAAATTGCTACGTAATTTCCGTTGTCTTTAGCACTTAGGCTAACCAGATCATTGCTTAAAATTAGATTCGAATTTTCAAGTTTATTAAATTGTTCTTCAGATATCGGTTGCAATTGTTTAAAATCAATCCAACCACAATAAGCATCAAAAGCCAGCCTAATTTTACGCCATTGACGATCAGACTCAATGATTTCAAAATGTTCACCAAACAAAACTTGCGAAACCATTTCGCTAAGGTCAACAGGCTCGAGACGAACCGGAATTACAGAAAGCATACATATTCCGAACATAATTTTAAATCTTATACAAAAATAATGATTTTAAAGAAAATATCAGATTTTTTTATACAATATGTTCACCAAACAAAACTTGCGAAACCATTTCGCTAAGGTCAACAGGCTCGAGACGAACCGGAATTACAGAAAGCATACATATTCCGAACATAATTTTAAATCTTATACAAAAATA